>NZ_JALPRY010000011.1:0-11219 GCF_023223505.1 Neorhizobium turbinariae | reverse complement strand
CGGATGAGGGGCAGGCTCATCTTGGCAGGATGAGCGCAAGTTAATAAGGCAAAGGCCAGTTCAGCGACCGCGACCCGGAATGAAGCGGAAATCGTGAGCCTCGACGGGTTCAACAAGGCAACCGTCTAAGATCGCCACCACCGTTTCCAGCACCCCATCGAGATCAGTCAAGACATCGACATTCGAGAATCTGGCGATCGACCACCCGTGGTCCGCCATGAACGCGTCGCGTCGCGCATCGTATTCGCTTCCCGCATGCTGGCTCCCGTCTACCTCGATGACCAGATGCGCATCCCTGCAGGCAAAATCCGCGAAGTAGGGTCCGACAGGAAGTTGCCGGACAAACTTGAAACCGTTGAGCCGGCGATTGCGTAGCTCGCTCCAAAGCCGTGCCTCTGCGTCGTTGTCGGATTGACGCAACTGGCGGGCGCGAGATGTGGTCTTTTCCTTCGGCCCCCTCACGCGTTTCCCCTCCGACGTGGTCTCTAAAGAAACTATGTCGTCTGGCGGGTGCGAAGACAATGCTGCAGTCACCACGCGGCGAGGGTTCAGCATTGGCCCCTCACCCTAACCCTCTCCCCGCCTGCGGGGAGAAGGTGCCGGTAGGCGGATGAGGGGGTGCTAGATCGGCACCCGGATGCGAGGTGGTTGACGGATGAGGAGAGGCTTGAAGCTAACTTCCGCCCTTCAATCGTCCTTCATCTTCAACGCCGCAATAAATGCTTCCTGCGGAATGTCGACCTTGCCGAACTGGCGCATGCGCTTCTTGCCTTCCTTCTGCTTTTCCAGAAGTTTGCGCTTGCGGGTGGCGTCGCCGCCGTAGCACTTGGCCGTCACGTCCTTGCGCATCGCCGAGATCGTTTCGCGGGCAATCACGTTGCCGCCGATCGCCGCCTGGATCGGGATCTTGAACATGTGCCGCGGGATCAGGTCCTTCAGCTTTTCGCACATGTCGCGACCGCGCTTTTCGGCCGCCGAGCGGTGGACGAGCATGGAGAGCGCATCCACCGGCTCGCCGTTCACCATGATCGACATCTTCACCAGATTGCCCTCGCGGTAGCCGTGCAGGTGGTAGTCGAAGGAGGCGTAACCCTTGGAGATCGACTTCAGGCGGTCGTAGAAATCGAACACCACTTCGTTGAGCGGCAGCTCATAGGTGAGCATGGCGCGCTTGCCGACATAGGTGAGTTCGGTCTGGATGCCGCGACGGTCCTGGCAGAGCTTGAGGATGCCGCCGAGGTAATCGTCCGGCGTGAGGATCGTTGCCTTGATCCACGGTTCCTCGATCTTGTCGATCTTCACCACGTCCGGCATGTCGGCCGGGTTGTGGAGCTCGCGCGTCGTGCCGTCCGTCATCGTCAGGTGGTAGACGACCGAAGGCGCGGTGGCGATGAGGTCGAGGTTGAACTCGCGCTCCAGGCGTTCCTGGATGATTTCCAGATGCAGCAGGCCAAGGAAGCCGCAGCGGAAACCGAAGCCGAGCGCTGCCGACGATTCCATTTCGAACGAGAACGACGCGTCGTTGAGGCGCAGCTTGCCCATGGCGGCACGCAGGTCTTCGAAATCGGCCGCATCGACCGGGAAGAGGCCGCAGAACACCACCGGCTGGGCCGGCTTGAAGCCCGGAAGGGCCTTCGCGGTCGGGCGCTTGTCTTCGGTGATCGTGTCGCCGACGCGGGTATCGGCCACTTCCTTGATGGAAGCGGTGATGAAGCCGATCTCGCCGGGGCCGAGGCTATCGACATTGACCATCTTCGGGGTGAGCACGCCGACGCGCTCGACCTGGTACTTGGCGTCCGTGCCCATCATGCGGATGGTCATGCCCTTGGTCAGCACACCATCGATGATGCGCACCAGAACCATGACGCCGAGATAGGTGTCGTACCAGCTGTCGACGAGAAGCGCCTTCAGTGGGCCCTTTTCGCCAAGCTCGCTCTTGGGCGCCGGCAGCTTCTGGACGATCGCTTCCAGCACATCCGGAATGCCGAGGCCGGTCTTGGCCGAAATCAGCACGGCTTCGGAGGCATCGATACCGATGACTTCCTCGATCTGCTCCTTGATACGGTCGGGTTCGGCCGCCGGCAGGTCGATCTTGTTGAGCACGGTGACGAGCTCGTGGTTGTTGTCGATTGCCTGGTAGACGTTGGCAAGCGTCTGGGCCTCGACGCCCTGGGAGGCATCGACCACGAGCAGCGAACCTTCGCAGGCCGACAGCGAACGCGAGACTTCATAGGCAAAGTCGACGTGGCCGGGGGTGTCGATGAGGTTCAGGATATAGGTTTCGCCGTCATGTGCCTTGTAGTGCAGGCGAACGGTCTGCGCCTTGATGGTGATGCCGCGCTCGCGCTCGATATCCATCGAGTCCAGGACCTGTTCCGACATTTCGCGTTCGGCAAGGCCACCGGTCGTCTGGATCAGACGGTCGGCCAGCGTCGATTTGCCGTGGTCAATATGGGCAACGATGGAAAAGTTGCGGATATGGTCAAGGGGCGTGCGGGAAGAGGTGCTCATGGCTCGCGCATATAGCAGCGCGAATGGAGACCGCAAAGCGGAAAGATAACCATTCGTTGAGGATAAAACGCCCGGCAGGCAAAGCGTTTGCGGCAATCAGGGGGCGGTGGTGTCGGCATCCGGTTCGGTGATGACGGATGCGTTCGGCACCTGGGCGCTGCGGATGCGGATGTTCTCGCGCTCGTCGGTCGGCACCGGCTTGCGCTCCTTCAGCCGCCGCAGCACGTAAAGGCCGTAAGCGGTGGCGACCAGCATCACCGCATAGATGAAGGTGTGCTGGCCGAAAACGGGCGTCAGCAGGGTGACGCCGAGCGGCACGACGGTGGCGGCCGTCGACCAGGCGACCAGCAGCGTGGAGGAGAGCGGCACGAAGTCGCCAGGGTCCGCGCGATCGTTGGCATGCGCATTGGCAACGGAATAGACGGTTTCGACCGCGCCGCCGAAGACGAGGAAAACCACCATCAGCAGGATGATGGTGCCGAAGGAGATGAAGAGCGCGGCGCCACCGGCGAGAACCACCAGGCAGCAGGTGATGAGCAGCACGACGCGCCGGTCGATCAGGTCCGACAACATGCCGAGCGGGTATTGCACGAAGAGCAGGCCGGTCTGCATGACGAGCATCAGCAGCGCGATTTCGCCCTGGGAGATCTGGCTGGTCGTGGCGTAGATCGGGGTAAAGCCCTGGATCAACATGGAAAGCCCACCGGAGGCCAGCACGCCGATGAGGCCGACCGGGGAGATGCGCCAGGCCATCGGGATGTTGACGCTGACGCTGGCCGGTGGCGGTGGGTTCGGCAGGCGGGTGAGGCCGATCGGCAGGATCGAAAGGGCAGTGACGAAAACGACGGCCAGCGGCGCAAGATTGCCTTCGACCGGGATCTGGCCGAAGGCCCAGGCGCCGGCGCCAAGCCCGAGCACATAAGCCATGTAGAAGAAGGACATTGCCCGGCCGCGCCATTCATTCGAGGCGGCATGGTTCAGCCAGCTCTGGGCGATGATGAAGTTCACGTTGGAGGCGGCGCCGTAGAGCCCGCGGGCAAGGATCCACCAGATGGCCGGCAGGTTGGCCGCAATGATGACGGCGGCGATGATGACCATCGCCATGGAGCAGGCAAACAGGCGCGCATGGCCGACGCGGCGGATCAGCGGCCCGCCGACCACGCAGCCCACGAGGCCGCCAAAGGCAAGCGCGGGCACGGCGCTGCTCGCCGCCCAGGTTTCGCCGGCCTGGGTCAGCACGAAGGGCACGTAGGTCGACATGATGCCGCTGCCGACCGCGGCGATCGTCATCGACAAAACGATGCTGGCGATCGACAGCGGCGACACCCTGGTCGTGCTCGCATCGTTCATCTGGTGGCTCCGGAATGGGTCTGGATGCTCTCTACCGCAGAGCATGATGCCTGGCTGTCGTGGAAACGTCACCCGCTGCCAAAATCTTCATGTGTCCGATGCTCCACCAATTGATTCCATCATAAGAGAATGTCATGCTCGAATAATGGAAGCGGAGAATGGTGACATCGATGGCGCGATCAGCGAGAAGCTGCGGCGGCTGAGAGCCGGCGCGGGCCTGACGCTGGATGAACTCGCGGCCCGTTCCGGCGTCAGCCGGGCGATGATCTCGCGGATCGAGCGGGCTGAAGCGAGCCCGACGGCGGCGCTGCTGGCGCGGCTTTGCGAAGCACTCGGGCTATCGCTTTCGGCATTTTTTGCAGACGAGGCGCAGCCGCCGGCGCCGCTCATCCGGCGGAGAGAGCAGAAGACCTGGCGCGATCCGCAGACGGGTTATGTCCGACGCGCAGTGTCGCCGCCCGGCATGCCGAGCCGCGTCGATATCGTCGAGGTGGACTTTCCTGCGGGCGCGCGCGTCAGCTTTCCGCCGCGCGACGAAAGCCGCAGCATGACCCAGCATGTCTGGCTGTTTCAGGGCGTGCTGGAGATGGTGATCGGCGAGACGGTGCATCGGCTCGAGCCTGGCGATTGCCTGTTCATGGACATTGGCCACGCCTTCGACTTCCACAACCCTTCCGACAAACCCGCCCGCTACGCCGTCATCCTCGACCGTGGCCGCTGACACCCCAATCCCACTCAATGAGGCTCCCATGACTGCCACGATCTGGATTGCCACTGCCGACGAAGCCCGCGCCAGGGCAGGTGATCTTTGCGAGATCCTCTCCGACTGCATCAATGGCGGCGCTTCGCTCGGCTTCATGCTGCCTTACGCGCCGCAGGACGCCGTGGCCTATTGGCAGGAGATTGCCGATGCGGTGGAGAAGGGCACGATCATCCTCGCCGTGGCGGAACTGGAGGGCAGGATCGTCGGATCGGTGCAGGTGGGACTTGCGACGAAGCCGAACCAGCCGCACCGCGGCGACCTGATGAAGCTTCTCGTGCATCGCTCGGCGCGCGGCCAAGGTTTGTCGCGCAGGCTGATGGAAGTGGTGGAAGCGGAGGCCGCGGCTCGCGGGCGCACGCTCCTGGTGCTCGATACGGCAACGGGAAGCGACGCGGAAAAGATCTATCCGCGCTTCGGCTGGGAACGTGTCGGCGTGATCCCGCAATATGCGATGTGGCCGCAAGGCGGCTTTTGCGACACGACCCTGTTCTACAAGCGAATTCCCTGAGCCAACTGCCAAGAATTTTTGTGTCCCTGACGCTTGCCCATCTCGATTTGCAAGAAGAAATCAGCTCTTAGTAGCGCGCGCCAGTCATTGGCGTTTCAAGGGGGAACTTCATGCCTATCTCATATTCGCTGCCGGCGAAGCGCCGTGCAGCAGCATTCATTGTGTCCGCAATGGCAGGTCTTTTCGCTGGCCAGGCCCTGGCGGACGACGTCACCTTCATCATGAAGAACAGCCACGAAAACGCGGTTGAAGTCGAGCTCTACAGCCAGGACCGCAAGCATGTCTGGCCCGGCGGCAACGAGGTCTATTACCTCGATGACGGCGATTCAAAGCAGATCAAGCTGTCCTGCCAGCAGGGCGAAACCATCTGCTACGGCGCCTGGGTTTCCGGCGACAAGCAGACCTATTGGGGTACGGGCCCGAACAACAAGGATAGCTGCGAAGACTGCTGCTACACCTGCGAGGGTGGTGAGACCGAGGAAATCAACCTCGTCGAATAGTGACAATGCGATGGCAGGGCGCGTCGAGCGGGCCCTGCCATCCGTCTATCATCAGCGCTTTTCGGTGAGGAAATAAGCGAAGGCGAGCATCGGCAACACGGTGCCGATGGCGGATGCAAACAGCCAACCGCCTTCCGCGAAGGCCCAGGCGCCCACGGCCGATCCGACGGCGCCGCCGAGGAAGAAGGTCGCCATGAACAGCCCGTTCAACCGGTTGCGAAGGTCGGCGCCGAGCCCATAGATGGCGCGCTGGCTGATCACCAGCGTCATCGTCACGCCGAAATCGAGAAGAATGGCGCCAAGCGTCATAAGCGCGAGTGCGGCGGTCGAGCCTTCCGGCGCGAGATGGGTCATGAGGAAGGCAACTGCGACCAAAGCGATGCCGAACAGCGTTGCAGGCTTCCCAAGATCGCGGTCGGCGAGGCGCCCGGCAATCGGCGAGGCGATGGCGCCGGCAACACCGGCCAGCGCAAACAGCGCAATGCCTGCCTGGCTCAGCTGAAATGCCGGACCGGCCAGCACCAGCGGCGTCACCGTCCAGAACACGCTGAAGGCGGTGAATTGCATGGTCTGGTAGAAGGCGCGGCGGCGCAGGACCGGCTGCGTGCGGTAAAGCTTAATCATCGAGCCGATCAGCGCGGGATAGGAAAGCCGGGTCTGCGGCATGCGCTGCGGCAGCCGGAGCGCCAGCGTCAGCCCGATCAGGATCATCACGCCGGCGGACAGGAAAAACACGAGGTGCCAGGACGTAAATTCGGCGATGAAGCTCGAGACCGGCCGGGCCATCATGATGCCGATCATAAGGCCGCTGACCACATTGCCGACAACCCGGCCGCGGTGGCTGTCCGGCGCCAGGTTGGCGGCGAAGGGCACGATCATCTGCACTGCCGTCGAGGCAAGCCCGATCGCGAGCGACGCGGCGAGGAACGGTATCGCGGAACTGGAGAGGCCGGCCGCCAGCAGCGAGAACGTTGCGACGCCGATCATGATGAGGATCAGCCGACGGTTTTCGAGAAGGTCGCCAAGCGGCACGATGAGGAGCAGGCCCAGCCCGTAACCGATCTGCGTCAGGGTGACGATGAGACCGGTGGCATGCGCCGGCAGGCCGATGGAAGCGGCAATCGGGCCCGCCAGCGGCTGGGCGTAATACAGGTTGGCGACGATCAGCCCGCAGGCGAGCGCCATTACGAAGGTCATTGCGGGCGACATGGCTGTCGGGACAGCCGGAGCGTCGTCCAAGGTTGCGGTATTGCTTGTCATCAAAAGCCCCTTGGGGAGGAAAAGGGAGTGTCGGAGAAACTGGTTGGTCAGTCGAGAAGCTTCATGGCGGCATCGACCATCTTGTCGGCCTGTCCGGGGTCGAGCCCCGTCTTGCCCATGACGCGCATGCCGTGCATGAGGCAAAGCAGTGTTTTGGCCGTCACCGGCGGCTCGATGTAGGTCGGGATGGAGCCGTCCGCCTGGCCTTCGCGCAGCAGTTCCACGAGGCGCGCTTCGCTGCGGGCATGCGAGCGGCACACGCGTTCGGCGGCATCGGGGTCGTTGATGGCAAGCTCGGATGCGGTGCCGATCACCAAACAGCCGCGGCGCCCCATCTCGCCCTGTGCGGCTTGCGCATAAAACGCCACGGTCCGGCGCAGCTTGTCGCGACCGGTGCGGCCCTGGGCGATCGCCGCCTCCAGCAGTTCCGTGCGGACCTGCTTGTAACGGTCGAAGCTGGCGAGAAAGATCGCCTTCTTGTCCTTGAACGCCTTGTAGAGGCTGCCGGCCGCGACACCCATCGCCTCGGTGAGGTCGGATATCGAGGCCGCGTGGTACCCCCGCTCCGAAAACAGCACGATCGCCCGGTCGAGCGCCGCATCGAGATCAAATTCACGGGGTCGGCCGGCACGAGGGGCCGCGGTCGCGGATGCGGTGGACATGGATTGGAGATGCCTATTCGGAAACGGTCGTTCCCAAATAGGCGGCAGGGGGTGCCGCGTCAACCTGGCCGGGGTCATAGCGCGGTTTTATTTCGGAACAGATCCGTCGGGGGCTGGTTAAGCACTTGTACCACCTCGAAAATGGAGGAAAGAGATGAGCAAGAGTGACGTTAAGGATAACGTAGCACGCGCCGAAAAGCAGGTGCAGAACACCAGCGGCGGCGGCCATCTCGGCGGCACCTATTACGGCCAGCAGCCGGACGGCAAGACGGCATCGACCAACTCGACCGTCGGCAACAACCGCCCGAATACCGGCAGCTGACGTTCCGGCCAGATCAAGTTTAGCAAAGCCCCGCCCACGAGCGGGGCTTTGTCATTTCGCCTCCACCTCCTCCAAAATTTTTTCTAAAAGAATGTGCTAGTCTTTGTCGGGATGGCGGGAGGCCGCGCGTCTTGAAGTCAGGCACCTGTTTTCGAACGGGTGGATGACAAACGTCGCGGTGGAGGATCCGGACATGACGGGCAGTTACAGATGGGTGATCGTGTTTGCGGGCGCGCTGATGGGTTGCGTGGCCGTGGGCATGATGTTTTCGCTGGCGATTTTCCTGGAGCCGGTGGCCAAGGCGACCGGCTGGTCGCATGCAGGCATTTCAAGCGCCATGGCCGTGAATTTCATCGTGATGGGTTTGGGCGGCTTCATGTGGGGTGCCGCGAGTGACCGGTATGGTGCGCGCGTCGTGGTGCTGCTCGGCTCGGTGCTGCTGGGGCTGGCGCTGGTGCTGGCAAGTCAGGTCGAGAGCCTGCTCGCTTTCCAGCTTGTTTATGGCTGCCTTGTCGGCCTGTCGGCAAGCGCCTTCTTTGCGCCGATGATCGCGGTGACGATGGGCTGGTTCGATACGCATCGCAGCCTGGCGGTGTCGCTCGTGTCGGCCGGCATGGGCATGGCGCCGATGACGATCTCGCCTTTCGCGCGCTGGCTGATCACAGCGTATGACGACTGGCGCATGGCGATGTTCGTGATCGGCGTCGGCGCCTGGATCCTGCTTCTGCCGACGGCGCTGCTGGTGCGCCGGCCGCCGGCCGCACCAGCCAATGCACCGGTCGGCGCGGCGACGGCAAGCCGACTGAAGGAGACAACGCCGCTCGGCAAGGTGCTGCGCTCGCCGCAGTTCCTAGTGCTGGCCTTTACCTTCTTTGCCTGCTGTGCCGCCCATTCCGGACCGATCTTCCACATGGTGAGCTACGCCATGTTCTGCGGCATCGCGCCGATGTCGGCGGTGACGATCTACAGCGTGGAAGGGGCGGCGGGGCTTGGCGGGCGCATCCTCTACGGCGTGCTGGCCGACCGGCTGGGGGTAAAACCGGTGCTGATCGGCGGATTGCTGATCCAGGCGGCGGTGATCTCCGCCTATACGATGGCGGGCAGCCTCACCGAATTCTACATGCTCGCGATCATCTTCGGCGGCACCTATGGCGGCGTGATGCCCTTGTATGCGGTGCTGGCCGGGGAATATTTCGCGCCGCGGATGCTTGGAACGGTGCTCGGCGCGGCATCGATGCTGTCGAGCATCGGCATGGCCTTCGGGCCGCTGGCGGGCGGATGGGCCTTCGACCAGTTCAACAACTACAACTGGCTGTTCATCGGTTCCGCGCTTGTTGGGCTTGGAGCGGTGCTGATTGCACTTGCCTTCCCGCCGATCCCGCAGCAGCGACGCGGCGAACTGCAGCCAGCCTAGAAGGTAGACGACATGAAAAAGCCCGGGCAAGCCGGGCTTTTTTCTAGTGATCCTTGGAGACCTTGCGCTTCTTTGGCGCTGCCTTTGGCTCGCTTGCGGCCTCGGCAGCTTCCCGCTCCATGCGGAGCAGTTTCAGCTTTTCGGTCTTCTTTTCCCGCTGCGAAGCCTCGGCCGCGATGATGGCGCGGGCCCTATGGTCCGTTGCAGCAGCTTTGTCACGCGCGGAAAGCTTGGTGGGGCTGAAGAATTCTTCCTTTGTGGCAGTCATGATATTCTCCTTCCTGGTGAGTTGTCCGGCGGCAGAAAGCCACTAGCGGGCGGGGCGGGCAGCCTTCTTGGGAGCCGGCAGCAGACCTTCGCGCTGCATCTTCTTGCGCGCCAGCTTGCGGTAGCGGCGGACGGCCTCGGCCTTCTCGCGCACACGCTTTTCCGACGGCTTTTCGTAAGCGCTGCGCGCCTTCATTTCACGGAAAACGCCTTCGCGCTGCATCTTCTTCTTGAGAACGCGAAGTGCCTGGTCGACGTTGTTATCTCTGACTAGAACCTGCAAATGATGTCCTTTCCTGGTTGTTAAACTACTTGCCGACCCGGATGCTCGACGCGTTGAGCCAGGAGCCGCCGGCAACGGCCGACGAGGCCGCCTGGCGGGTCTGCGCTGACGCTGCCGTTTCACCCGCGTCGATATCGCTGTGGACGATCCGTCGCTCGAAGTTCTCGGTTCCGACCCGGACCCGGTACTGGTTTTCGCCGCGCTCGGCGGCGGGCAGGAGGCCGACGATCCGGCATGTGCGGTCGCCGGTTGCCATGCGCGTGAGGCCAGCCTTGAGGACGACGTCATCGCCGATCGCATAGGTTCTTGCGCTCACTACATTCTCCTTTGTCGGACACGAGGTCCGGAAAAAACAAAAAGGCCGGGATTGACCCCGACCTCTTAACTGCCATTCAAGCACTGACTGCCGGTACATCCGCGGTCAGTCGTGCGAATGACATCCTTAGGCGGCGCGAAGGTTATCGGCCGAATTCTTGCCGGACTTGCGGTCGCGGACGATCTCGTAGGAGATCTTCTGGCCTTCGGCCAATGACGCCATGCCGGCGCGTTCTACAGCAGAGACGTGGACGAAAACGTCCTGTGCGCCATCATCAGGTTCGATGAAGCCGAAGCCCTTGGTGCTGTTGAACCACTTTACGGTGCCAGTATTCATAACGATTTCCTTTCAATCGCTTGTGTGATCGGACAGTATCTCGTCCGCATGATCGATATTTGAGAGGAAATCTGACGGTGCGCTGAGCGCGTAGACAAAGGTCGCAAGCAAGTTCGATAAGCTCAATATAGGGACTATCGGCAAATTAGCAATGCTCAAGCCCGACTTTAATTCCCGCAGGGGCCGCGGGAGCCTCTTGAAATCTATGCCAACCACCTGTTTTCAAGGCACAAGTACTGACGCTGCCCGATCTCGCCGGCATGCGTGCCGGCAACGAAAAAGCCCGGCACGAGGCCGGGCTTCAGATGCTTTCCGGGACTATCGACCTCAGAGTGCGCCGGCGCGCTGCTGCGTCATCATATAGGTGTCGTAGGAATATTCGGCGATCTGGGCCCAGAGGTAAGCGTCCTTCTTGAAGGCCTGCTGGTGGTCGTAGATCTTCTTGAAGGCCGGGCTCTTGGCGGAAAGATCGGCATAGGTTTCCATTGCCGCCTTGTAGCAGACGTCCATGATCTCGCGGCTGAAGGCCTTGAGAACGGCGCCTTCGGACACGAGCTTGCGCAGCGCCACGGCGTTCTGTGCGTCGTAGTTGGCAAGCATGCTCATGTTGGCGGCAGCACAGGCGTCGGTCAGCATCTGCTGATAGCTCTTCGGCAGGCTGTTCCACTTTTCGAGGTTGAAGAAGGCGTGCATGGCGGGGCCGCCTTCCCACCAGGCCGGATAGTAA
>NZ_JALPRY010000010.1:0-393463 GCF_023223505.1 Neorhizobium turbinariae | reverse complement strand
GCATGCTCATGTTGGCGGCAGCACAGGCGTCGGTCAGCATCTGCTGATAGCTCTTCGGCAGGCTGTTCCACTTTTCGAGGTTGAAGAAGGCGTGCATGGCGGGGCCGCCTTCCCACCAGGCCGGATAGTAATAGTACTTGGCGACCTTGGCGAAGCCGAGCTTCTGGTCGTCATACGGGCCGACGAACTCGGTGGCGTCGATCGTGCCCTTCTCGAGCGCGGCATAGACATCGCCAGCAGCGATCTGCTGCGGGGTGATGCCGACCTTCTGCATGATCTGGCCAGCAAGGCCGGCGATGCGCATCTTCAGGCCTTTGAGGTCTTCGATCGTGTTGATCTCCTTGCGGAACCAGCCGCCCATCTGGGTGCCGCTGTTGCCGGCCGGGATGGCGTAGAGGTTGCGCGGCGCCAGGAACTCGTTGATCAGCTCGTTGCCGCCGTTGAGGAACCAGGCATTGGTCATGCGGGCGTTGAGGCCGAAGGGGATGGCGGTGCCGAGCGCAAAGGCCGGGTCCTGGCCGATGTAATAATAAGAGCATGTATGGGCCATCTCGACGGTGCCGCTGGCAACCGCATCGCCGGCCTGCAGCGGCGGAACGATTTCGCCGGCGCCGAAGGTCTGGATGGTGAACTTGCCGTCACTGGCGTTCTTGACGCTGGCGGCGATCTGGTCGGCCGCGTCGAAGATGATGTTGAGGCTCTTGGGGAAGGAGGAAGTGAGCCGCCAGGTGATCTGCGGGTTTTCCTGTGCGATGGCCGGGGCGGCGAGCGCCGTTGCAGCGGCGGCACCAACGCCGGCCGTGGCTGCGGTTTTGAAGAAACGTCTGCGATCCATGTTATCCTCCCAAAGAGAAGCGAAAAGTGCGTCCAACCAGTGTCGGGTCTACCTGCTGGTAATCCCGAGTTTTGCGCAACAGCAAGCCAAATTCAAAAGCAATTGCAAGCCGGCACAACCTGAGTGCCGGAGGCTGGCAAAAAAACAGCCCGGGACGAGACCCGGGCTGTTTTCGATTTCAGATACCGTCGCGATTACAGCGTGCCCTTGCGCTGCTGCATCATCATGAAGGTGTCGTAGCTGTATTCGGCGATCTGGTTCCAGAGGTAACCTTCGCGCTTGAAGGCCTGCTGGCTTTCGTAGATCTTCTTGAACGCTTCGTTCTTGCCGTTGAGTTCGGCATAGACTTCCTGCGCGGCCTTGTAGCTGGCTTCGAGGATTTCCTGGCTGAACGGCTTCAGGACGGCACCTTCGGATACGAGCTGCTTCAGCGCCTTTGCGTTATGCGTGTCGTAGCGCGACAGCATGTTCTGCGTGGCGTTGGCGCAGGCATCCTTGAGGATGCGCTGGTAGGACTTCGGCAGGCCGTTGAACTTCTCGAGGTTGAAGAAGGCGTGAACCGCCGGGCCACCTTCCCACCAGGCCGGGTAGTAGTAGTACTTGGCGACCTTGGCGAAGCCGAGCTTCTGGTCGTCATACGGGCCGACGAATTCGGTTGCGTCGATCGTGCCCTTTTCAAGCGCGGCGTAAACGTCGCCACCGGCGATCTGCTGCGGGGTGACGCCGAGCTTCTGCATGACCTGGCCAGCGAGGCCGGCGATGCGCATCTTCAGGCCCTTGAGGTCTTCGATCGTATTGATTTCCTGGCGGTACCAGCCGCCCATCTGGGCACCGGTGTTACCGGCCTGGATCGCATAGATCTTGTGGGGCGCGAGGAACTCGTTGAGCATCTCGTTGCCGCCGCCGACCGAGAACCAGGCATTGGTCTGGCGGGCGTTGAGGCCAAACGGAACAGCCGTGCCGAGCGCGAAGGTCGGATCCTTGCCGATGTAGTAGTAGCAGCAGGTGTGGGCCATTTCGACCGTGCCGTCGGCAACGGCATCCATGGCCTGCAGGCCGGGAACGATTTCAGCGGCCGCAAAGGTCTGGATGGTGAAGTTGCCGTCGGTCGCTTCCTTGACGCTTTCGGCAATATCGGTGCCGGCTGCCCAGAGGATGTCGGTGTTCTTGGTGAACGACGACGTCATGCGCCAGGTGATCTTCGGATTTTCCTGGGCGATTGCCGGCGCGGCAAGCGCGGTTGCAGCGGCGGCGCCTACGCCAGCGGTGGCTGCCTGCCGGAAGAAATTTCTGCGGTTCATGATAGAGCCTTCTGCGTTTGAATTCCCGATGCTTGGTCATAATCAATTCATTTCAGAATCGGCAAGAAGAAAAGTAGGAAAGTTACGCTGCACCGCAGCAACGCTTTTAAAATGTTGCGCCTGACAGCCGCGATGCAGAAAATTCGTTCTCACTGGAAACAGGACTTGAAACCACCGCCAGTTCGCCTAGTTTAGAATAATTCTAAACTAGGTTGTTGCGCATGTTTGGCCATCTGTTTCCCTCATCGAAGCGGCCCTTCGATACCCTTTCCGAAGAAGAAATCCTGGCGCTCGCGATCGGCGCGGAGGAGGAGGATGCGCGCATCTACCTCGCATATGCCGATGGGCTGAGAGTGCAGTATCCCGCCTCGGCCAAGGTGTTCGAGGACATGGCGGAGGTGGAGCAAACCCACAAGAACATGCTGATCGACATGTTCCGCTCCCGCTTCGGCGAACGGATCCCGCTGATCCGGCGTGAGCATGTGCGGGGCTTCTACGAGCGCAAGCCCGACTGGCTGCGCAAGAACCTCTCGCTGGATGCCGTGCGCGGGCAGGTGGAGGCGATGGAGCGCCAGGCGGCACGCTTTTACGAGGAGGCGGCCAGGCGCGTTTCGGATGCCTCGACCCGGCAGTTGTTGGGCGACCTGGCGCTCGCGGAGCAGGGGCATGAGGACATCGCCCACATGCTGACCGACAAGCACCTGCCGGAGGATGTGAAGGCGGAGGAAAATGCCGATGAGCGGCGCCAGTTCATCCTGACCTATGTGCAGCCGGGCCTAGCGGGCCTGATGGATGGGTCGGTGTCCACGCTGGCGCCGATCTTCGCGGCAGCCTTTGCCACCGGCGATACCTGGTCCACCTTCCTGATCGGCCTGTCGGCGTCCGTCGGTGCCGGCATCTCCATGGGTTTCACCGAGGCGGCGCATGACGACGGCAAGATTTCCGGCCGCGGCTCACCGGTCAAGCGGGGCCTAGCATCGGGCATCATGACCGCGCTCGGCGGCCTGGGGCACGCGCTGCCCTATCTCATCCCGCATTTCTGGATTGCCACCACCGTGGCCGCCATCGTGGTTTTCTTCGAGCTCTGGGCGATCGCCTTCATCCAGAACCGTTACATGGAGACACCCTTCCTGCGCGCCGTCTTCCAGGTGGTGTTCGGGGGATCGCTGGTGCTTGCCGCCGGCATCCTGATCGGCAACGGCTAGGCCGGCTCTTCCTCGTCCTGTCTCAGCGGTGCTGTCATCTCGAACACGGCGCCGCCATTGGTGAGGGTGGAGTATTCCCCGCCGATCTGCCTGACGAAACTTGCGATGAGGCGGCTGCCCATGCCGCCGCTCGCCTCGGCGGTCACGTCCATTCCCGGGCCATTGTCGCGGATGACGAGGCGGAAGTCTTCGCCGTCCTGATGAAGCTCGACGCCGAGCCTGCCGTCGGTGCGGCCGGCAAAGGCATATTTGAAGGCGTTCGACACCACCTCGTTGATGATCATCCCAAGCGGCAGCGCCTGTTCGCGGTCGACCGTCAGGGGCTCAAGCTTGAGCTCGATTGCGACGGGCAGGTCGTAGGACGAGGCAATCTCCCGCACCAGCCTCTCGGCATAAGGCGCAACCTCGACACGCTCGAACTGGTCGGTCCGGTAGATCTGTTCATGCACGGCGATCATCGCCGCAACCCGCCGCGACATGTCCTCCCGGGCCTCGACCGGCATCGGCTGCAGCCGGATGAGCGCGAGCACGGCCTGGAGATTGTTTTTCACCCTGTGATGGATTTCCCGCAGGAGGAAACGGTTGCGTTCCAGCGCTTCCTCGAGCGCCTCGTTGCGCGCCGCGGTACGGTAAAGCAGGCGGTTGATCCATGCCGCGGCAAAGATCAGCACCGCCATCAGCGGCAAGATGATGACTGCGTCGGACCAGAGGTTGCGCCAGAACTGGTCGAGCATTTCCTGTCGTTCGATGGCGGCCAGCGCGATCAGGGGTGCTCCGGAAACCTTCCAGAAGGCGACGATGCGGGCATGGCCATCGATCGGCGAAACTGCGCTGTGGTAGACGCCGTTGTCCTGCTCGCGGGTGAGCGGGAACCAGTCCGTGGTGCTGATATCGACGGCGCGCGCGGCAGCGGGGCGACGGGCAACAAGCCAGCCATCGTCACGAACGGCTGAAATGGTTGAGTCGGGTCCGAGGTCCAATGACGCCCAGAACCGGTCGAGGCTCTCGTTTGGAATGTTGATGCTGGCCACGCCGGCGAAGGTGTTGTTTCGGTCGATGCGCCGGGCGACGAGGAAAGATGGTTTGCCGGAGAATTCATCCATGAGCGCGCTTGAGAAGGCAAGTTCCTGCCCATCCCGCAGCATGGTGAAATAGGTTCGGTCGCTATGGTTGATCCCTGGTGTGACGGGTCCGCTGGAGAACACGACGCGACCGGTCTCATCCATGAGCGTGTACTGGAAACCGTCCGGCATCTCGCCGACCGCACGCGTCAGTTCATCGGCATATTCATGGACTGATGCGATTGGCCGATCGGCGACTTCCGCCTCGATCCGCTGCAGCGCCTGGTCGCTAGCCTCGATCATCCATTGCAGATGGGCTGCAACCACATGGGCCGAGGAAAGGGCACGCGTTTCGCCATCACGCAGGGCGGTGCGGTAGTTTTCCACCACGATGAAGGCAGCGACAGTCGTCAGGGCCGCCAGGAAAATGGCTGCCAGCCAGATCGGAAGGGCCGGGCGCGCCGCCCGCATCAGCTTTTGATCTGCCTTCGCCGGTTCAGCCACGCTTACGCATCACCCAGGTTCGAACTCGCTGCAAGCAACTTCGTAGCAGGAGAATGGAGGATAGGGAACAAACGGCAGGCAGGAGCGGAAAATAAAACGCCCGCAGGGTGACTGCGGGCGATCATTGTCGGACAAAACGACCGGGTTTTTATCGAAGCGCGCCAACCAGAAGGTCGCGACCATCTTCGATGGAAACCCAGCGGCCGGTGTTGAACGTGGCCTGGCGCTTCAGGAAGGTATAGGTCGTCGCGTACCAGGGACGCACTTCGTTATCGAGATTGTCGAGAACGAAATCACCCTCAGCGGTGCGCAGCGTCAGGATCGCATGGCCTTCGCCATCGGCCTTGCGGACGACCGTCATCAGCAGGTCGGAGAGGGAAAAGCCGCGCGCGGCAAGTTCGCGACGCTTCTGCAGCGCGAAATCTTCGCAGTCAGCAAAATTGACCGGATAACTCCAGACCTCTTCGACGCCGTGGGCTTCCTTGTCGGTCTTGGCAATGTAGCGTGCGTTGACGCTGCGATTGATGCGTCGGACGGTGGCCCAGTCCTTTTCGCTCATCCGGCGCGCCGGAGCCGGCTGACTCTTGATCGCGCATTCGGCGGCATATTTCTGGCAGAACTCGTAGTGGCCGATCGGTTGCGACGTCACGGCGCCCGTGATCATTGCGGCCATTGGCCTCGGTGCCGGCACAGCGGTACTCACTGGCACCAATACGCTGACTAGGATCACGGCAAGCCGTGCCTGCAGAGCTTTCATCATGGACCCGTCCCTTAAAATCCTAACGAAACGTTAAGATTGGGTTCATGTGAGAGTCAATCTGTTGGTTTCTGTTAACGACTCATAGCGAGCATTATGGTTAAGGCTGCTGCTTTTTGGTCTCAGCCCAAAATTTAATCATGCAATTATTAGGGCTGCGGCTGCGGCCTTAAGCTTTTCAAGGTCTTGCGGGCGGGAAAGCCGGTGGTCGCCGTCGCGGATGAGGGTCAGCACCACGTCATCGGCCGGCAGGAACTCCACGAGCTTCAGCGCGTGGGAATATGGAACGTCGGGATCCTGCATGCCCTGCAGGATATGAACCGGGCAGCCGGTTTCGATGATCCCGGTCAGGACGATGTTGTTGCGGCCATCCTCCAGGAGCGCGCGGGTAAAGATGTTCGGCTCGGGGCTGTATTCCGAATGTTCTTCGAAATAACCGCGCTCGGCGAGCGATTGGCGTTGCTCCGCCGTCAGGTGCGGTTCGACAAGGTCGGCAGTGAAATCGGGTGCGGGTGCGACGAGGACCATGCCGAGCACGTTGGGACCGCTTGCGCGCTTGCGCAGTTCCTGGACCAGCCGAAGTGCGACCCAGCCGCCCATGGACGAGCCGACGAGCACGACGCTTTCGGCCTTGCTATCGTCAAGGACGGCAAGCGCCTCTTCCAGCCAGCGGGAGATGGTACCGTCTTGAAAGGCGCCGCCGGATGCACCATGTCCGGAATAGTCAAACCGCAGGGCGCCAATGCCAAGTTCGGCGGCGAGTTTGTCGAGTTCGAGTGCCTTCGTGCCCGTCATGTCGGACCGGTATCCGCCGAGCCAGACAAGGGTTGGAGTATTCGGGCGGGTCGGCAGGCGATGGATCACCGCGATCTCGCGTGCAGCCGGTCCATTGCCGACCGTGATCCGTTTTTCGATGCTGTTCGTCGCCGCGTCTGTCATGGGTTTCCTCGCGTTTTGGCGCTTATAAAACAGATTCGATTGCCGATAACAGCAGGTGATTTTTTCATCTGCCTATGCTATTGACTTCGCGCAAGCGGTCACGACATTCCGCTCGGCCGCGGCCGGGCGAGCTTAAGTCGTCGCTCGCGCCGGAGAAACTTCAAGGAGAATACGACCATTCGCAGACCATTCAAAGCCGATGCTCCCGTCAAAGAGGGGCCGCGCTCAAACAGGGAAATCCGCGTTCCCCGGGTCCAGCTTATCGATGCCGAAGGACAGAACCTCGGTGCAGTTCCGACCGACCAGGCTCTCCGCATGGCAGAAGAAGCCGGCCTCGATCTCGTCGAGATCTCGCCGAACAACGATCCGCCGGTATGCAAGATCCTTGATCTCGGTAAGCTGAAATATGCGAACCAGAAGAAGGCGGCCGAAGCTCGCAAGAAGCAGAAGATCGTCGAAATCAAAGAAATCAAGATGCGTCCCAACATCGACACCCATGACTATGAGGTGAAGATGAAGGCGATGAACCGTTTCTTCGAAGATGGCGACAAGGTGAAGGTGACGCTGAAGTTCCGCGGTCGTGAAATGGCCCACCAGGAACTCGGCATGAAGCTTCTGCTTCAGGTGAAGGACGATACGACCGAGATCGCCAAGGTGGAAGCAGAGCCCAAGCTCGAAGGCCGCCAGATGATGATGGTGCTGGCGCCGAAATAAGCGCCGCATCACCCCGTTTGCCACGGTTCGCCGCTCGGCAAAGCCGGTGTTCAATCAATCCTTCTTTTTCATTGCGCTTCCCGCAGACTGCGGTTATAAGCGCGCGTCCGAACGGTCCGGCAGGGCATGCCGTGGCCGTTCCAAATGCTTGAAACAGGCGTCGTCTGCCGGTTTCGATACAAATACGGAGTAGCAAAATGCCCAAGATGAAGACGAAATCGGCCGCCAAGAAGCGGTTCAAGGTAACGGCGACCGGTAAGGTCGTTGCAGCTGCTGCTGGCAAGCGCCACGGCATGATCAAGCGGTCCAACAAGTTCATCCGCGACGCTCGCGGTACGATGATCCTTGCCGAAGCAGACGGCAAGAAGGTTATCAAGAACTACCTGCCGAACGGTCTCTGAGACCTCTCGTCACTTTTGGATCAGTTAAGGAGATCATGACATGGCACGCGTAAAACGGGGCGTCACTTCCCGCGCCAAGCACACCAAGACCCTCAAGGCAGCCAAGGGCTTCTACGGCCGCCGCAAGAACACGATCCGCGCCGCAAAGGCTGCTGTTGATCGTTCGCGCCAGTTCGCTACCCGCGACCGTCGCGTCAAGAAGCGCAATTTCCGCGCCCTGTGGATCCAGCGTATCAACGCTGCTGTCCGCGAATCCGGCCTGACCTACGGCCGCTTCATCGACGGTCTCAACAAGGCTGGGATCGAAGTTGACCGCAAGGTTCTTTCCGACATGGCCATCCATGAGCCGGAAGCATTCGGCGCCCTGGTTGCTGCCTCCAAGAAGGCCCTTGAGTACCTCAAGGAAACCGGCACGGCCGGCGAGTTTGAAGGCGCGGTTCGCTAAGACCAGCGCTTCCCAGGCTCATTGAGCTTATAGAATTTTGGGAAACCCGCGCTGGCTTGGGCTGGCGCGGGTTTTTCGTTTACGGCATCCGCCTGAAATATCTCTCCGATCATCAACGGAAGACACCATGTCCGATCTGGAAAACCTGAAAACATCGCTGCTGGCCGAAATCGGCGCCGCCGGCGACGAAGCGGCGATCGAAGCCGTGCGCGTCGGCGCGCTTGGCAAGAAGGGCTCCGTTTCCGAGCTCCTGAAGACGCTTGGAACGATGACGCCGGAAGAGCGCCAGACCCGCGGCGCTGCAATCAACGCGCTGAAGAACGAAGTCACCGAAGCCATCAACGCTCGCAAGACGGTGCTGAAGGATGCGGCAATCGAAGCGCGGCTGAAGGCGGAAACGGTGGATGTTTCGCTGCCGGTGCGCTCGTCGCCCGCCGAGCGTGGCCGGATCCACCCGATCAGCCAGATCATCGACGAGATCACCGCCGTTTTCGCCGACATGGGTTTTTCGATCGCCGAAGGGCCGGATATCGAGACGGACTATTACAACTTCACGGCGCTGAACTTCCCCGAAGGTCACCCCGCCCGCGAAATGCACGACACCTTCTTCTTCCAGCCGGACGAAAAGGGTGAGCGCAAGGTTTTGCGCACGCATACCTCGCCGGTGCAGGTGCGCACCATGGAAGCGCAGGACCCGCCGATCCGCATCGTCATTCCGGGCAAGACCTACCGCCAGGATTCCGACGCCACCCACTCGCCGATGTTCCACCAGGTTGAAGGGCTGGTTGTCGACAAGAAGAGCCATGTCGGCCACATGCGCTGGATCTTGGAAGAGTTCTGCAAGGCCTTCTTCGAGGTGCCGTCGGTGACGATGCGCTTCCGCCCGTCGTTCTTCCCGTTCACCGAGCCGTCTTTCGAGGTCGACATCCAGTGCGACCGCTCCGGCCCGATCGTCAAGTTCGGCGAAGGCAATGACTGGATGGAGATCCTTGGCTGCGGCATGGTCCATCCGAACGTGCTGCGCTCCGGCGGCCTTGACCCGGACGAGTACCAGGGCTTTGCCTGGGGCATGGGCCTCGACCGCATTGCCATGCTGAAATACGGCATGCCGGACCTGCGCGACTTCTTCAACGCCGATGTCCGCTGGATGAACCACTACGGCTTCCGCCCGCTCGACATGCCGACGCTGTTCGGCGGCCTGAGCCAGTAGGGGGAGAGAGACAATGAAATTCACGCTTTCCTGGCTCAAGGATCATCTTGAGACCGATGCAACGCTGGAAGAACTCTGCGAGCGCCTGACCGCGATCGGCCTTGAGGTCGAGGATGTCGACGACAAGTCGGCCTACAAGCCTTTCGTCATCGCCAAGGTCCTGTCGGCTGAAAAACATCCGGAGGCCGACCGGCTGAAGGTGCTGATGGTCGATGCCGGAGACGGCAAGCCCGTGCAGATCGTTTGCGGTGCGCCGAACGCGCGTGCCGGCCTGGTTGGTGCCTTGGCGCGGCCGGGCACCTATGTTCCGGGCATCGACGTGACGCTTGCCGTCGGCAAGATCCGCGGCGTCGAAAGCCACGGCATGATGTGCTCGGAAAAGGAACTTGACATTTCCGAGGACCACAATGGCATCATCGACCTGCCCGCGGATGCACCGGTCGGCCAGTCCTTCGCGTCCTATGCCGGCCTTGATGATCCGGTCATCGAGATCAACCTGACGCCGAACCGCCCGGACTGCACCTCGATCTACGGTATCGCCCGAGACCTCGCCGCGTCCGGCCTGGGCACGCTGAAGCCGATGGCCAAGCCTTCCTTCACCACGCAGGGCGAGACCTCCATTGGCATCACGCTTGATCTGGATGACGAGCGCCTGTGCCCGGGCTTTGGCCTGCGCCTCGTGCGAGGCGTCAAGAACGGCCCGAGCCCGGTCTGGATGCAGCAGCGGCTGAAGGCGATCGGCCTTCGTCCGATCAACGCGCTTGTCGACGTCACCAACTACATGACCTTCGACCAGGGTCGCCCGATGCACGTCTTCGACGCTGCCAAGGTGAAGGGCGACCTTACCGTGCGCCGGGCCAAGGATGGCGAGACGCTTTTGGCGCTCGACCAGCGCGAATACAAGCTCGGCCCGAACAACGTGGTCATCGCCGATGAGAACGGCGTGGAGTCGATCGGCGGCATCATGGGCGGCGAGCACTCCGGCTGTGATGAGAACACCACCGACGTGCTGATCGAATCGGCACAGTGGGACCCGATCAACATCGCAAAGTCCGGCCGTGTGCTCGGCATCATCACGGATGCACGCTACCGGTTCGAACGCGGCGTCGACCCGCAATACATGGAGCCTGGCCTCGACCGCACAACCGAACTGGTCCTGGAACTGTGCGGCGGCACGCCCGCGGAAGCAAAGATCGTCGGCTACAAGGGATTTGAGCCGAAGGTCGTCGACTTCCCGTTCTCGGAAGTGAAGCGCCTGACGGGTCTGGAAGTCTCGACGCAGGAGAGCCGCACGATCCTCACCCGCCTCGGCTTCACCGTTGAGGGCGAGGGCGAACGGGTCTCGGTAAAGGTCCCGTCCTGGCGCCCCGACGTCGATGGCAAGGCCGACCTCGTTGAAGAAGTCATGCGCATCTACGGCGTTGACCAGATCAAGCCTGAGCCGATCGAAAAGCTGTCGGCGGTCAACGGCCGCATCCTGACGACGCTGCAGGTTCGCACCCGCACGGCCAAGCGCTCGCTTGCCGCGCGCGGCATGCTTGAAGCCGTCACATGGTCGTTCATTTCCGAGGAGCAGGCCAAGCTCTTCGGCGGCGGTAGCGCCGCACTGAAGCTCGCGAACCCGATCGCGGCCGACATGTCTGACATGCGCCCCTCGCTTCTGCCGGGCCTGCTTACCGCAGCCCAGCGCAACGCCGACAAGGGTTACGGCGACGTCGCGATCTTCGAAGTCTCCGGCACCTATGAGACGGATACGCCGGAAGGCCAGCGTCGCGTCGCCGGCGGTGTTCGTCGCGGCACGGCGTCGATCCATGGCGCAGGCCGCCTGTGGTCCAACAATGCCAAGGGCGGCGGCAAGCCGGTCGATGTCTTCGATGCCAAGGCCGATGCACTGGCCGTGGTGGAAGCCTGCGGCCTGCCGATGAGCAATGTGCAGGTCGAGCAGGGTGCACCGTCCTGGTACCATCCGGGCCGCTCCGGTACGATCAAGATGGGGCCCAAGGTGGTGCTCGGTTATTTCGGTGAGTTCCATCCGAAGACGCTGGCGGCGCTCGATGTTTCCGGCGCGCTCTGCGGTTTCGAAGTTTATCTCGACGCGATGCCGGACCCGAAGAAGAAAGCAACCCGCACCAAGCCGGGCCTCGATCTTTCGGCTCTCCAGGCGGTGAAGCGCGACTTCGCCTTCGTGGTAGGAAGCGACGTTGAAGCCGGCGCGATCGTCAAGGCGGCCCTCACGGCAGACCGCAAGCTGATCACCGGCGTCAATGTCTTCGACGTTTTCGAAGGTGCGTCGCTCGGCGAAGGCAAGAAGTCGGTGGCGATCGAGGTTGTCATTCAGCCCGTCGAACGCACGCTGACGGACGAGGACTTCGAGGCGCTGACCGGCAAGATCGTTGCCAATGTCCAGAAGGCCACCGGCGGCACGCTGCGCGGCTGATTTCGGGTGGCGAGACCACTCCTCAAGAGCTAGCCTGCTTCTCTGGAAGCAGGCTTTTTTGTTTGTGCGCGGGGGCAGACGGCGGGGAAGCAACTGCAGCAGACGAGGGAGGTGGGTTTGCGCAAGCCAAATTCCATGAAGGGCCTGGAACACCTCGGCCGCGTCCGGCTGTCTGAAAACTTCTTCTTTCGCGACTTCCTGCATTCGGAGATCGCCGACTTCTACCGCATCCCCAACATTCCGGATGACCCTGATCTTGCGATCGAGGCTGGGCGGCATCTGTGCGAGGAATTGCTGGAGCCCCTGCAGCGGACCTTCGGGCGGCTGCATATCCGCTCCGGCTATCGCTCCGATGAGGTGAACGCCTTCGGCAACCGCAACAACCTGAACTGCTCTACCAGTGCGGCGACGGCGGCCGACCATATCTGGGACAGGCGCGATGCCGATGGCTGTATCGGCGCCACCGCCTGCGTCGTGGTGCCCTGGCTGATCGATCGTTACCGCGGGGAGGGCGACTGGCAGAAGATGGCCTGGTGGATCCACGACCACCTGCCGTATGCGTCGCTGTGCTTTTTCCCGAAGCTCTGGGCCTTCAACATCCAATGGCATGAACGGCCGGCGCGGCGGATCATGAGTTACGTCGCGCCACGTGGCGTGCTGACCAAGCGCGGCATGGCCAACCACGAAGGTGACCATGCTGAGTTTTACGCGGGGTTTCCCCCGCCGGCCGGTTGCTGACGCTCAGAGCTTCAGCTTGGACTTCAGCGCGTCGATGCGCTTCGATGCTTCTGCCTTGGAAAGATTGTCGGCAAAGGCGTCCGGTTCGTGCGCCTGCTCCGTCAGCGTCTTCAGGTAGGAGGTCTGGGCGCCGGTCATCGGTTCGTCGCCCGTCACCCAGTCGTCCGGATCCTTTTCCGTGTTGGATAGATTGTCCGGATCGACTTTCGGGTTGTGCTGGTCTGTCATCATTTGCCTCTGTGTTTTGTTCTTCAAACGTTCGCGTCGAGGCAAATGTTCCCTTACTTCTTTGGCGTCCAGGCCGCAGCCTGCGCGGCATAACGCGCGCCGGAGAATTTTTCCGGGGCGAGCAGGTCGCCGAGATTGGCGAGTTCTTCGGGTGACAGCGTGATGTCGGCGGCCGCGACGTTCTGCTCCAGATGCGGGATCTTGCGGGCACCGGGGATGGGCACGATGAAATCGCCCTGGGCCAGAACCCATGCAAGCGCCAGTTGCGCGGCGGTGACGCCCTTCTCGGCGGCCATGTCCTCCAGCAGCTTCACGAGCGCTGCATTGGCCGCCATGTTTTCCGCGCTGAAGCGGGGCAGGCCGGCGCGGAAGTCATCGGATGCGATATCATCCGGCTTCTGGATCTTGCCGGTGAGGAAGCCGCGGCCAAGCGGGCTGAAGGGCACGAAGCCGATGTTGAGTTCGCGGCACGTATCGAGGATCTCGCCTTCCGGATCTCGCGTCCAAAGCGAATATTCGCTCTGTAGCGCCGAGATCGGATGAACGGCATGGGCGCGGCGAATGGTGGCGGCGTCCGCTTCCGACAGGCCAAGCGCCCGCACCTTGCCTTCCTTCACGAGATCCGCCATGGCCCCAACCGTATCTTCGATCGGCACGTTCGGGTCGACGCGGTGCTGGTAGAAGAGGTCGATCACCTCGATGCCGAGGCGCTTCAACGAGGCTTCGGCCACCTCGCGCACATGCTCCGGCCGGCTGTCGAGGCCGGACATGGCGCGGCTGTCGGAGGCATTCGGGTCGATCTTGAAGCCGAACTTGGTGGCAATCACAACCTTGTCGCGGAAGGGCTTCAACCCCTTACCGACAAGCTCCTCGTTCTTGAACGGCCCGTAGACTTCCGCGGTATCGAAGAAGTTGACGCCGAGTTCGACCGCCCGATGCAGGGTGCGGATGGATTCCGCCTCCTCCTGGCCGCCATAGGCATGGCTCATGCCCATGCAGCCGAGCCCGACCGCCGAAACCGTAAGTTCTTGTCCTAACTGCCGCATCTTCATGGGAGGCTCCTTCAGGCTTTGCTATTCAGGATGGTCAGGCGCCGGCTTCGTTCAGCATCTTCATCTGGTCGTCGGAGAGCTTCAGGCTACCGGCGGCGATGATGGCATCGAGTTGGGCAGGGCTGGTGGCGCTGGCGATCGGTGCGGTGATGCCGCGCGACTGGATGAGCCAGGCAAGCGCAATCGAGGCCGGCTCGACATTCGTCTCGACCGCGATCTCGTCCAGTGCGGCGAGGATCCGGTAGCCCTTGTCGTTGAGGTAGGAGAGGGCGCGAGCGCCACGTGCCTTGCCTTCGGTATCGGCCTTGTCGCGGTACTTGCCGGTGAGGAAGCCGGAGGCGAGGCCGTAATAGTTGATGACGCCGATCTCTTCCCTGACGCACAGCTCCGCGAGCGGCCCTTCGAAGCTGTCGCGATCGTAGAGATTGTATTGCGGCTGGAGGACGTCGTAGCGCGGCAGGCCCGCCTTGGCGGCGGCATCGAAGCTTTCCTGCAACAGCTTGGCATCATAGTTGGAGCAGCCCATCGCGCGGATCTTGCCCTGCTCCTTGAGCTTGGCGAAGGCACCGAGCGTTTCCTCGTGGGTCACCGTGTCATCGGGCCAGTGCGCGAGGTAAAGGTCGATATAGTCGGTCTGCAGGCGGCGCAGCGAGTTATCGACCTCCTCCAGGATCCATTTGGCCGAGAGATCCTTCTTTCCCTGGCCCATGTCGGAACCGACCTTTGTGACGATGATCGCCGCGTCGCGCGAGCGGCCGCTCCCCTTCAGCCACTTGCCGATGATGGTCTCCGACTCGCCGCCCTGGTGACCCGGCACCCAGCGGGAATAGGAGTCCGCCGTATCCAGCGTGTTGAAGCCGGCGTCGAAGAAACGATCGAGAACCGCAAACGAAGTCTTTTCATCCGCCGTCCAGCCGAAGACGTTGCAGCCGAGCACAACAGGCGAAACGGACAGGCCGGTACGGCCGAGCGGGCGCAATTCCATTGATCTTTCTCCCAAAGTCTTAGGTCAGCGGATGAATCGTCCAAATGAAGGAAGTTGAGATTAGCCGAAGCGTCGTTGGCGGCCAGCAGCAATTTCGCGTCGGGACGCATTTTTTCAAGCCTCGCCCGCGGCCTCCGTTGCGCCACCTGGACCTCCCCAATAAGGTGCCGACGCAAAATCAAGGGAGAAGTTCATGCTGCGTTTCGGAATTCTGTCGACTGCCAAGATTGGCCATGAGCAGGTTGTGCCGGCGATCCAGGACGCCGAAAACTGCGTCGTCACCGCCTTCGCAAGCCGCGACCTCGGCAAGGCCCGCAAGCTGGCGGATCGCTTCGGCGCGCCGCATGCATTCGGTTCCTATGAGGAGATGCTGGCGTCTGACGTGATCGACGCGGTCTATATCCCGCTGCCGACGAGCCAGCATGTCGAATGGTCTATCAAGGCGGCCGAGGCAGGCAAGCATGTGCTTTCCGAAAAGCCGATCGCGTTGAACGCGGGCCAGATCGAGGAACTGATCAAGGTGCGCGACCGCACCGGCAAGCTCATCACCGAAGCCTTCATGGTGACCTATTCGCCAGTCTGGCTGAAGGTGCGCGAACTGTTGCGCGAAAAGGCGATCGGCGAACTGAAACACGTGCAGGGCGCCTTCACCTATTTCAACCGCGACCCCTCCAACATGCGCAACATCCCGGAACTCGGTGGCGGTGGGCTGCCGGACATCGGCGTTTATCCCACCATCGTCACCCGTTTTGCGACGGAAGCCGAGCCGCAGCGCGTGCAGGCCGAGGTTGAGCGTGATCCGACGTTCGGCACCGACATCTTCTCCAACGTGAAGGCGGACTTTGGTTCGTTCAAGCTTACCTTCTACATTGCCACCCAGATGGCAGCGCGGCAGATCATGGTATTCCACGGGACCGAAGGATACATCGAGGTGAAGTCGCCGTTCAACGCGGTGCGCTGGGGTGCCGAGGAGATCGAGGTGACCAACCAGAACCACGGAGAGTCGCAGATCTTCCGCTTCCAGGACAGCCGCCAATACAAGCGTCAGGCCGAAGCGTTTGCCCGTGCAACGCAGGGCGAGGCGGTGGAATTCGTGACGCTCGAAAACTCGCTGAAGAACCAGCGTTTCATTGACGCGATCTACCGCGCCGGCGAACACGGCGGCTGGGAAGCGATCTAGCGCGCCGGCGAACACGGCGGCTGGGAAGCGATCTAGCGGGCGCGACGGCGCAGGCGGAGATAACCGAGCAGCCAGAACAGGAGTGCCGCCACCCATGAGAGGGAAAGGTGCAGCAGCGGCTGCACCTGCGGGGCCCGTGTTGCAAGCAGCGCAAACAGGCTGAAGCTCAGCAGCAGGCTGACACTGACAAGCGGCCGCAGTTCGGGAGGGGAGGGTGGTGCATCAGATGGACGCGTGACGCGCTGGATGATGGCGCAAACGGCAATGGCGCCGCCGAGCGAAAGCAGGCGGGCGACAGGCGGCGCTAAGCTGAAGACCGTGGTGAGGATGTGAAGAAGCGCTGCGTCGAGAGCGATAAGCAGAAGGCTCAGGATGATGATGCGCGGGCGCAGAAGCACGGGAGATGGGCCAGCCGTTGATCGCAAGATAGGCCCACGATGCGCTGCAGCCGGTTAAACCGGCGTTAAGCAGCAAGATATCGGCAGCTGTCGAGCTCGGCCCGGCTGAGACAGGCAGACTGCTGTCCCAGCGTCATGCATCGTGTTGGCTTTAGAGGATCCGGTTGAACGCGTCGCGGTCGATGCCGAGCGTTTCCAGGTCGCGGCCAGCCGGGCGGCGGCGGTTTTCAACGGCAGCCGAAACGGCGATTGCAGCGCCAACAACGGCGAATGCACGGGTAAAGCTGTTGCCACGCTTCATGGTATTTACAGACATATTCTCGTCTCCTTCTCGTTGTGCTGAATATGGTGAGCAGGTGGTTATTGTGCAACGCACAAGGGAGCACGGGAGCCATGCAGATCCGGCATATCATCGGCGAGTTCCGATCCGTGGCTTGCACATTTCGTCCGCATGTTGCTATCGCTGGACGATCACTCCTGGAGTTCCCGATGACGGTCACGATCTACGGTATCAAGAACTGCGACACGATGAAGAAGGCGCGCGCCTGGCTGGATGAGCGCGGCATCGAATACAGCTTCCACGACTACAAGGCGCATGGCATCGACCGGGCGCATCTGGAGACCTGGACGGAACGCGCAAACTGGGAAACTGTGCTGAACCGCGCCGGCACGACCTTCAAGAAGCTGGAAGATGCTGCAAAGGCGGATATTGACCGCGAGAAAGCGATCGAACTGATGCTGGCCCAGCCGTCGATGATCAAGCGGCCGGTGCTCGAAGCGGACGGCAAGCTTTTGATCGGCTTCAAGCCCCACCTTTACGAAGAGGCTTTTGCCGCAGTCTAACCCCGGTTGCTCCCATGTCGAAAACCACTCGTGCCACCCAGGCGCTGCAAAAGGCGGGCGTCTCCTTCACCACCGTCACCTATGATTATGATCCCGACGCGGACCGGATCGGACTGGCGGCGGCCGAGGCGATCGGCGAAAGCCCGTCACGGGTGCTAAAGACGCTGATGGCAGAAGTCGATGGCAAGCCCGTCTGTGTTGTCGTGCCGTCTGACCGCGAGGTTTCGATGAAGAAGCTCGCGGCGGCCTTTGGTGGCAAGTCGGCGCATATGATGAAGCCGTCCGATGCCGAGCGTGCCACGGGCTACCATGTCGGCGGCATCAGCCCCTTCGGGCAGAAAAAGACGGTGCCAACGGCGATGGAGATCACCGCGCTCGAAGAGGCTTATGTCTATATCAACGGCGGCCAGCGGGGCCTGCAGATCCGCGTCGATCCGCGCCAGGCGCAGGAAGCCTTGCGCGCCGTTGCCGCTGCACTGGTTGCGTGAGGTGATCCGATGCCGGACATGACTGCGACGCTGCGCATCCTTGAGCCCCAGCCCGGCATCTTCGCCTATTACGATGGGCGTGTTGCCGGCAAGCGCCTGCATGATGCCGCGCCGAACTGGCTGGACGACGGCGCCTATTCGCTGGGCGTGGCGTCCTATGCGTTGGTCGATGGGGATGAGGCGCTGGTTTACGACACGCATATCTCGCTCGGCCATGCCCGTGCCATCCGGGCGCATCTGGAAGGCGTGGGCGTCAAACGGATCCGCGTTGTGCTCAGCCATTGGCACAAGGACCACATTGCCGGCAACGCGGTCTTTGCCGATTGCGAAATCATTGCGCTGAAGCTGACGGCCGAACGCATGGCCGAGAACCGGGCGAAGATTGAAGCGGCCAACCCGCCGATCAACCCGGTGGTGATGCCAACCACAACCTTCGAAAAGCGGCTCGAGCTCACGCTTGGCAGCCGCAGGGTCGAGCTTCACCATTTCGCCATTCATAGCGCTGATGGCAACGTGATCTGGCTGCCGGAGGAAAAGCTGCTGCTGGCCGGGGATACGCTGGAAGACACCGTCACCTACATTTCCGAAGCAGGCGAGATCGCGACTCACCAGGCCGAACTTGCCCGCATGCAAACGTGGCCGATCGAGAAGATCCTGCCCGCGCACGGTGATCCGGACCGCATCGCCTCCGGTGGCTATGATGCAAGCCTTATCGACGCCAACCTCGCCTATCTCGAAGCAATGACCGCCGCAGCCGCTTCCGGCCAGGAGATCGACCCGTCGCTGAAGGCATTCGTGGGCGAGGAGATCGCACGCGGATCGGTGATCTATTTCGGGCCCTATGAAGCGGTTCACGCAAGCAATATCGCAGCCGTTAAAACCGCAGCGAAAGGCTGAGCGGACTTCAATTCCGCCGCAAACCTCTCTAAGTCTGGCGTGATACAGCCGAAACATTTGAGGTCAACCATGACAATCGTGCCGAACTTTCAAACCGCCGTCGATCCGCAGAAGCTCGACAAGCTGGCCGAAGTGGCCGTGAAGGTGGGCCTGAGGCTCGAGCAGGGGCAGGACCTCGTGATAACGGCGCCGATCGCGGCGCTGCCGCTTGTGCGCCTGATCACCAAGCATGCCTATATCGCCGGCGCGGGAATCGTCTTGGCCTTCTATTCCGACGAAGAGACCACGCTTGCCCGCTACCAGCACGCGCCGAACGGCAGCTTCGACAAGGCTTCCGACTGGCTCTACGAGGGCATGGCAAAGGCTTATGCCAACGGTGCGGCGCGCCTTGCGATCGCCGGCGACAACCCCATGCTGCTGTCCGGGCAGGACCCGGCAAAGGTGGCGCGCGCCAACAAGGCCAATTCCATGGCCTACAAGCCGGCGCTGGAAAAGATCGCCAACTTCGACATCAACTGGAACATCATCTCCTATCCAAACCCGTCCTGGGCGCGGCAGGTATTCCCGGACGTTCCCGAGGACGTCGCGGTCGGCAAGCTTGCCGATGCCATCTTTGCCGCGTCGCGCGTCGATGTCGCCGATCCTATTGGCGCCTGGGCCGAGCACAACGCCAACCTGAAGAAGCGGTCGACCTGGCTCAACGGCGAGCGCTTCTCGGCGCTGCACTTCACCGGTCCCGGCACCGACCTGACGGTGGGGCTGGCCGACGGACACGAATGGCATGGGGGCGCCTCGACCGCCAAGAACGGCATTACCTGCAACCCGAACATCCCAACGGAAGAAGTCTTCACCACACCGCATGCGCTGAAGGTGGAAGGCCATGTTTCCAGCACCAAGCCGCTGTCACACCAGGGCACGCTGATCGACAACATCCAGGTGAAGTTCGAAGACGGCCGCATCGTCGAAGCGAAAGCGAGCCGCGGCGAAGAAGTGCTCAACAAGGTGCTCGACACCGACGAGGGCGCAAGGCGGCTGGGCGAAGTGGCGCTGGTGCCGCATTCCTCGCCGATCTCCAAGAGCGGCATCCTGTTCTACAACACGCTGTTCGATGAAAACGCCTCCTGCCACATCGCGCTCGGCCAGTGCTATTCGAAGTGCTTCCTTGATGGCGCATCTCTCAGCCAGGAACAGATCAAGGCGCAGGGCGGCAATTCCAGCCTCATCCACATCGACTGGATGATCGGCTCCGACAAGGTCGACATCGACGGCATCCGCGCCGACGGATCGAGCGTGCCAGTCATGCGCAAGGGCGAATGGGCCTAACCGTTCTTGGCGGGAAACTAGCTAACGAGGCAGGGCCGAGCGTCCTGCCTCAGAACAAGCTGCCTTGTTTCGGGGGGTCGGCAGGCGGTTCGGCTTTCGTTGTCGGGCGGCGTTTGGGTTCAGGTGCCGGGCGTTTGTCCACCTCCGGTGCCCCTTCTCCTGTCACCGCTGCAACGCGGCCATCCGCGAACTGGATGCTGATGGCGCGTCCGGCATCCACATCGGCGGCGCGCGTCAGCGGCTTGTCGTCCTCGCCGCGAATGACGGCGTAGCCACGCTTCAAGACGTTGGTATAGGCGAGCGACTGCAGGACGCGATCCTGCGCCATCACGTTGGCGCGGCTGCGGCTCAGCGCATGGCTGATCGCGGTATCGGAATGGCGGGAAAGCGACGCGAGATGCTGGCGTTCTCGCTGCAGATGCCCGGCAAGGCGCGCCGGCAGCGCCGCAAGCTTGGCGGCAGCGGTATCGACGCGGTTCTGGCCCTTCAGCAACTGCCGCTCCAGGCAACGCTCGCTGCGGGTCAACCTGTCAGCAAGCGCTTGACGCTGCTGGGCAAGCCTGTTTGTGAGAAGCTCCAGGCGCAGGCCGGAAGAAGATCGCTCCAGCGCCCGACGTTTCACCACCGTCGTGCGCTCCAGGCCACGACCCAGGCCGGCGGCCGCCTCATCGAAGCGGCGGCGCGGCAGCGCCAGCAACTGGTCCAGCGATGGCAGGGCGCGCATCAGTGCACGCACCGTTTGGCGGCGGTGGTCCATGTGACGGCTGGAGCAGTGCCGCAGCCGGGCGGTCAGGTTGGCGATCTGGGCGTCGAGATCCGCCTTCACCGGCACGGCCATTTCGGCAGCACCCGTCGGGGTCGGTGCGCGCACGTCGGCCGCGTGGTCAATCAGCGTCCAGTCGGTCTCGTGGCCGACGGCGGAGATCAACGGGATCTGGCTTTCAGCCGCGGCGCGAACTACGGCCTCGTCGTTGAAGCTCCAGAGATCTTCCAGGCTGCCGCCGCCACGCGCAACGATCAGCACGTCGGGTCGCGGAATCGAACCATTGGCCTCAAAGGCATTGAAGCCGCGGATGGCAGCCGCCACCTCGTCACCCGATCCTTCGCCCTGCACCTTGACCGGCCACACGACCACGTGCACCGGGAAGCGGTCCGAGATACGATGCAGGATGTCGCGGATGACGGCGCCGGTCGGCGAGGTCACGACGCCGATGACATGCGGCAGATAGGGCAGGGGCCGCTTGCGCGCCGGGTCGAACAGGCCTTCGGCACCGAGCCGCCGGCGGCGCTCCTCGATCAAAGCCATCAGGGCGCCGGCGCCCGCAGGCTCCATGTTCTCGATGACGATCTGGTATTTCGACGATCCGGGGAAGGTGGTCACCTTGCCCGTGGCGATGACTTCCATGCCCTCTTCAGGACGAAAACGCAGGCGCGGAAAGGTTCCCTTCCAGATCACCGCATCAATGCGGGCCCTGTCGTCCTTCAGCGAGAAATAGGCATGGCCGGAGGAATGCTGGCCGCGATAGCCGGAGATTTCGCCGCGCACCCGCACGTGGTCAAAAGCGTTCTCGACCGTGCGCTTGATCGAGCCCGACAATTCCGACACCGAAAACTCGGTGAGGTTTGACTGGGAATCAGGGGCCGGGAATGGGGTCATCCTGTCTTTCTAAAGCAAGCGGCCCGGAAATTCATCATCTCTCGCCGGCGGGCACGTGGACGTTCTTGGGAAACCGGAAAATGGAAGTGCAGGCTAAGCCATTCAAGATGCGCGCAGATTTCTTGATGGTTTGCCGTGGAAGGGGCTTCTGGCGGCTTGTTTTTCCACAGCTATGGGCCGTGGCGGAGAATGGCGCGACGTTCAAACCAAGGAGAACCTGCCATGCCCGATCGTTTTGCCAATACCCAGCCTTCCCTGTCCGGTCCTGCCGCGTCGGGATTTGCCGTAACGCCCAATGACGCAACCGACCTGCCGGAGACGACGCGGGCTCTTTATGTCGGGATAGGCGGCAACATGGCGGTGCGCATGTTGTCAGGCGAGACGCTGACGCTCTCGAACCTTTCGGCAGGAAGCCTGCTGCCGCTGCGCGTTACGCGCGTCATGTCGAGCGGCACGACGGCATCCGCCATCATCGGCCTGGTCTAGCCGGTATCGATATTCCGGAGCCGGATGGGTGATCCGGCTCCGGGAGCCTTGTTCAGACTATTCCCACTCGATCGTGCCCGGCGGCTTCGACGTAACGTCGTAGACAACGCGGTTGATGCCACGCACCTCGTTGATGATGCGGGTGGCCGTGCGGCCGAGGAAGTTCATGTCATAGGGATAGAAGTCGGCGGTCATGCCGTCGACCGAGGTGACGGCGCGCAGGGCACAAACGAAGTCATAGGTGCGATAATCGCCCATGACGCCGACGGTCTGCACCGGCAACAGCACGGCGAAAGCCTGCCAGATCGTGTCGTAGAGGCCAGCCTTGCGGATCTCTTCGAGATAGATCGCATCTGCCTTGCGCAGGATGTCGAGCTTTTCGCGGGTGACCGCGCCGGGGCAGCGGATCGCGAGGCCGGGGCCCGGGAACGGGTGGCGGCCAATGAAGCTTTCCGGCAGGCCAAGTTCGCGGCCAAGCGCACGGACTTCGTCCTTGAAGAGCTCGCGCAGCGGCTCGACGAGTTGCATGTTCATGCGCTCGGGCAGGCCGCCAACATTGTGGTGGCTCTTGATGGTGACCGACGGGCCACCGGAGAAGGAAACGCTTTCGATGACGTCCGGGTAAAGCGTGCCCTGCGCTAGGAATTTCGGTGCGCCCTTGCCGTCTTCGGCAATCTTCGAGGCCTCGGCGTCGAAGACTTCGATGAACAGGCGGCCGATCGTCTTGCGCTTGACCTCCGGATCGGTGACGCCGGCAAGTTCGGTGAGGAACAGGTCGGACGCGTCGACATGCACGAGCGGGATGTTGTAGTTGTCGCGGAACATGCCCACGACCTGCTCACTCTCGCCCTGCCGCATCAGGCCGTGGTCGACATAGATGCAGGTCAACTGGTCGCCGATCGCTTCGTGGATCAGCACGGCTGCAACGGAGGAGTCGACCCCGCCGGACAGGCCGCAGATGACGCGCTCGGAGCCGACCTGCTCGCGGATCTTGCGGATCATCTCCGCCCGATAGGCTGCCATGGTCCAGTCGGACTTCAGCCCGACGATCTTGTGCACGAAGTTGGAGAGCAGCTTGGCGCCATCCGGCGTGTGAACCACTTCCGGGTGGAACATCGTCGTGTAGTAGCGGCGGCTTTCGTCGGCGGCGATCGCAAAGGGTGCGTTCTCCGACGTCGCGATGACCTCGAAGCCTTCCGGCAGCTGCGTGACGCGGTCGCCGTGGCTCATCCAGACGGGGTAACGTCCGCCTTCTTCCCAGAAGCCTTCAAACAGCGGGCTTGCCTTCTTCACCTCAAGATCGGCGCGACCGAACTCGGCAGCATGGCCACCTTCAACGACGCCGCCCAACTGGGTGCAGAGCGTCTGCTGGCCGTAGCAGATGCCAAGAATCGGCACGCCGCTGTCGATCACCGCCTGCGGAGCGCGCGGGCTGCCTTCCGCCGTGACCGAGGCCGGGCCGCCGGAAAAGATCACGCCCTTGGGGCTGAGCTTCTCGAACGCTGCGGCAGCACTCTGGAAGGGATGGATTTCGCAATAGACCCCGGCTTCGCGTATACGGCGCGCAATCAACTGCGTCACCTGGCTGCCGAAATCGATAATAAGAATGCTGTCGGGATGAGCTATCTGGGTCATGCCGAGCCTTTAAAGAAATCTTGGATTTTGTGCAACTGCGTTAGAGCGTCACATCGCCGGATTCCAGCGCCTCCAGCAGCCGATCCACCGCCTGGGCGAGTTTGGCGTCGATCACGTGGAGGTATTCGGTCCAGTCACTGACGTGCTTCAGTTCTTCCTTGCCGTCGGAGATGCCGCGCAGGCCGATCAGCGGAATGTCGAACATCTGGCAGCAGCGCAGGATGGCGAAGGTTTCCATGTCGACCATCTCGGCATCGATCAGGTCATAGGCCGCGCCCGAGACGATGTTTGCGCCGGTCGACAGCGACGCCTTGGGGATGCCCGGAATGGTGAGCCGCAGCGGCACCACGGCAGGAAGCTCAAGGAACGGCGTGCGCCCCTTCTCAAAACCGAGCGGCGAGGCATCCATGTCGCGATAGGAAACCGAGGAGGCCTGATAGACCTCGGTCTGCTCCAGCACCCGCGAGCCGGCAGAGCCGAGTGAGACGACGAGATCGGGAAGTTCCCCCGCCGCCTGCATGCGGGTCAGAGCGTGGGAAAGGGCGACAGCCGCCTCGGCCGGGCCGACGCCGGTCATCAACGGTGTGAAGCGAGCGCGCAGCGCTGGACCGTACTCGGCATCAACCGCCATCACGAAGAGGATGCGCCTGCCATCAGCCAGCACCGGCTCACCGAGGGGCAGCGCGACTGTCATTCGATGACATCCTCGCGGCCGCGGATCACCATCATCGTGCCGGTCATGGAGGCAATGAGTTTGGCGGGACCGTCACCGATCGCATAGGCGCGGCCATCGGCGACGATGATCGTGGAGCCGGGCTTGGTGATCTCGCCGCGGAACAAGAAGCGGTCGCCACGACCGGGCGACATCATGTTCACCTTGAACTCGATGGTGAGGATGGAGACATCCGGCTCGATGACGCCATAGGCGGCATAGGTGCAGGCGGTGTCGAGAGCCGCGGAAATGACGCCGGCATGCAGGAAACCGTGCTGCTGCGTCAACTTCGGGTCAAAGGGAAGCTCGATCTCGACCATGGCCGGCTCGACCCGGGTCAGTTCCGCGCCGAGCATGCTCATCGCACCCTGGCGTGAAAAGCTCTGGCGCACGCGCTCGCTGAAATCGCCGATGTCCCGCCCGTTCATGCCGTGTCCCTTTCGCAGTTGCGAAACTCGCATGCACGGGCGGGTTCCGCAAGCGCGCGGAGAGCCTGATCCTTAATTCAGCAGCAGGATCGACAGGTTAAGTACGGTCGCAAACGATACCCAGGCGGCATAAGGCAGGAAGCAGAGGGCGGATACCCTGTCCGGCTGCCAGGCTTGGCGGATGAAGACGATGATCGACACCAGCATCGGCACGATGACGATCAGCGCCAGCAACGGGCTTTCCAGTCCGAAGAAGGCGGGCGACCAGAGGAAGTTCAGCACCATCTGGACGAACCAGGTCTTCATGCGGGCAGAGTTGCGCGCCTCGATCCAGGTACGCGCGCCGGCTATGCCGATGAGGATGTAGAGCACCGTCCAGACGGGACCGAAGATCCAGCCGGGCGGATTGAAGGACGGCTTCTGGAGGCCCTGGTACCAGTCGCCGGTAGGCGTGAAGAGGCCGACCAGCGAGCCGATGCCGACAACGCCGATGATAAAGAGGAGATAGATAACTGTGCGGTTCATGACCGGGGCAGATAGGGCGGCAGGTTTTGTTCGGCCAGATCATCCCGACCGAACTCTTGCCTCATCTCTTGAAACCCGGGGAGCCGGCCTCAGACGGCGCGGCGCATGCGGCAGAAGAAGAAGCCGTCCGTGGCGGTCGCCGCTGGTGTCAGGGTCACGGTCTTGCCGTCCCGCGAACGGGGCTTTGGTGCATCGGCACCAAAAAGCTTCGACCAGTCTTCAACCGCGGGCGCAATGGAGAACTGCGGATTGTCGGCGCAGAAGCGCTGCACCTGGGCATCGTTTTCTTCCGGCAGAACAGAGCAGGTGACGTAAATGAGCGAGCCGCCGGGTTTGACGAAGGCCGCCGCTTCCGCCAGCGCTTCCTGCTGCTGGGCAACACGTTCCTCGAGGTTCTTCTGCGTCAGGCGCCACTTCGTATCGGGGCGGCGGCGCCATGTGCCGGTGCCGGTGCAGGGCGCGTCAACCAGCACGCAGTCGAGCTTTGCCTTCATCGCGTCGAGCTGGCGCGGGTCATCATGCACCTGGACATTGCGCGTACCGGCACGGCGCAGGCGCTCGATGATCGGCGCCAGCCGCTTGCGGTCCGCGTCATAGGCGTGGACCTGGCCCTTGTTGTTCATGGCTGCGGCCATGGCGAGCGTCTTGCCGCCACCGCCGGCGCAGAAATCCAGCACCTGGTCGTGTTCACCGGGCTGCACCAGGTCGGCCACCACCTGCGAACCTTCGTCCTGAACTTCGAACCAGCCTTTCTGGAACGAAAGTTCGGCAGTGACGTTTGGCTGGCGGGAAGCGCCCTCGCCAGCGGCAATCCGGATGCCGTTGCGAGCAAGGTGCGTGGCCTTTGCGCCGACCCGCTCGAGTGCCTTGAGCACCTTGTCGCGCGACGCCTTCAGCGTATTGGCGCGCAGGTCGAGCGCCGGACGGCCGGCAAGCGCCTGTGCCTCGACCAGCCAGTCCTCGCCGAAATTGGATTCGAAGGACGGCTGCACCCATTGCGGAATGTCGGCCTGCACGTGTGCTGGCGCATCCGAAAGGGATCGAGAGTTGAAGGCGGAAAGATTGGCTTCGGTCAGGGCCGGCGGCGCGAAACGATCATCGGCGAAATCTGCCTGGAGGTCGTCCTGGGAAAGGCCCCATTGGCGGATGAGTACGGCATAGGCCAGCGCAGTCGGGCTTTCGTCGTCCATGAGCCAAGCATGCGACAGGCGCATGCGGAGCGCGTCATACACGATGTTGCCGATCGCAGCGCGGTCGCCCGAACCAGCGAACCGGTGCGCAAGGCCCCAGTCCTTCAAGGCGTCTGCGACAGGTCGCTTGCGAGCCTCGATATCTGCAAGAACCTCGATGGCTCCCGCCAGTCGCCCGCCTAGTCGCATGTCCGTCTCCGTTCGGTTGAACCCGTATACCTGTGGGTCCTAGCCGGGATCAGGAGCAAGGGCAAGTCGGGAAGGCGATGTCCACTTATGTCGGATCAGCCGTCGATGTTCTTCAGGCCCTTGCCGGCGATCTTGCCGTTGCCGCCGTCGACGATCTGGTAACAGACCTGCGCAGTGCCGGACTTGACCATGCCGATGTTCTTGGCGGCAGCCTTGGAAACATCAAGCACACGGCCGCGGATGAAGGGGCCACGGTCATTGATCCGCACGACGACACTCTTGCCGTTGCGCTTGTTGGTGACCATCACCTTGGTGCCGAACGGCAGCGTGCGGTGGGCGGCGGTGAGAAGGGATGCATTCATCCGTTCCCCGGAGGCAGTCTTGCTGCCCAAAGCATACCAGGATGCGTGGCCACAGCCGGCAGCCGCACTGGACTGCGCTGAGGCGAAGATTGCAAAAGCAGCAATGGAGGCCGCGGCGAATGTCGAGCGTCGATTTGTTGTCAAGTCGGTCGTCCCCGTTCGTTTGGTCTGCACGTTGCGTGCAAAAGCGGCTAAGCAGGGCGAAAAGTGGCGGAAAAGTGGGATTCGCGATCACGGAATATTTCAGACTGAAACATTCGTGATTATATTTCGAGCGATATTTTTAAGTGGCCGGCTAACGATTCGGAGAAGAAATCGTTGAGAATCAGGGGATCGGAAGAATCTGATTCTGCTTCCAATTGGCCTGACCGCTGCTCACGAAATGTAACGAAAAAAATATATTGCGTTACGGCAATTTCCGCCACATCGGCGAAATTTTTGTGGCGCGCTGCCGCAACAGTAAAGAAAGTTTAACCGGCCAGGCCGGGTAAGTAGGAATTTTCACCCGAAGAGGCTGGGAATTTTATCCTCGCCAGATGCCATCGCGCCAGAGCTGCTCAAGCGACATGTGGTAGTTGGGGAAGCGGAACCGGAGGCCGGCCTCCTTGATCTTGGCATTGGAAACACGCTTGTTGGCGCCATAGAACGAGCGCGCCATCGGCGTCATCTCGGCGGTCTCGAAGTCATGCTCCGGTGGAGGTTCGACACCCATCAGCCGTGCGGCCTCGACGATCACATCCTGCGGCGGAGCGGGTTCGTCATCGGTGACATTGAAGATGCCCCCCGTACGTCCACGCCCGAGGAAAAGCGCCGCCTCGCCGATGTCCTCCACGCGGATGCGGTTGAACACCTGATCCTTCTTGATGATGCGGCGCGCCGTGCCGCGGGCAAGGTTGACGAAAGCGTTGCGGCCGGGACCATAGATGCCGGAAAGGCGCAAAACTGCGACCGTCACGTCCGCCTGCTCAGCCTCATGCGTCCACGCCTCTTCCGTATCGATCCGGTCGATGGACCGGCCGAGGATCGGGCTGCCAGGCGTTTCCTCCGTCACCCAGCCGCCGCCATGATCGCCGTAGACGCCGACGGTGGACAGGTAGCCGATCCATTCGAGCTTCGGACAAAGCGCGGACAGGCGCCCGTTGATCAGTTTCAGCAGCGGGTCGCTGTCCTTGCCCGGCGGAATGGACTGGATGAGATGCGTGATCTCCTTTAGCTCCGCCAGGAGTTCCGGGCTGAACTCGGTGCCATCGAAGATGAAGCCGTTGATGCCGGCTTGCGTCAGCTGTGATGCCTTCTCAGCCGACCGGGCCGTGCCGCAAACCGTGGCGCCCGCCGCCTGGTAGGAGTTCGCGATCGCCTGGCCGGAATAACCGCAACCGAAAATCATCACGCGCATCAGCTTACTCCAGCGAGCTTCCACTCCTCTTGCACCTCGGGATCCGTCTCCGTCGGGCGCCGTTGCGCAAACAACAGGAATTCTTCATCGAGCATCAGGCGTTTCAGCGCCCAGACCGCCATGCCGCGCACGACGGGCGAGGGATCGCTTGCAAGCTTCTCCACCTGCGGGATGAGCGCCCGGTCACCGGAGTTGCCGGCGGCAATCAGCACGTTGCGCACAAACCGGTCGCGTCCAATGCGCTTTACCGGCGAGCCACTGAAGAAACTGCGGAAGGTCGGGTCATCCAGCGTCAGCAGGAAGGCGACCGACGGTTCCTTCAGGTCCTCGCGCGCCTTCAGCTTCATCTCGGAAGCGCTGGCGGCAAACTTGTTCCATGGGCAGGCGGCGAGACAATCGTCGCAGCCGTAGATGCGATTGCCGATCATCGGCCGGAAATGCGGCTCGATCGGTCCCTTGTGCTCGATGGTCAGGTAGGAGATGCAGCGGCGCGCATCGAGCCGGTAGGGTGCCGGAAAGGCTGCCGTCGGGCAGGCTTCGAGGCAGGCGCGGCAGGAACCGCAATGATCGGTTTCCGGCGCGTCCAGCTCAAGGTCGGCCGTGGTGAAGATGCTGCCGAGGAACAGCCAGGATCCATGGCTGCGGCTGACGAGATTGGTGTGCTTGCCTTGCCAGCCGAGGCCCGCCGCTTCCGCGAGCGGCTTTTCCATCACGGGCGCCGTATCGACGAAGACCTTCACGTCCTCGCCGGCGCGGGCCGCAAAACGGGTAGCGATTTCCTTCAGGCGACCCTTGATGACATCGTGGTAGTCGCGGTTGCGCGCGTAAACGGAAATCGCTGCAGAACCAGGCTTGTCGAGGAGGGTGCGGGGATCTTCATCGGGCCCGTAGTTCAGGCCGAACATGACGACGGAATTCACCTGGTCCCAGAGAACCCGCGGGTCCGATCGACGATCCCGGGTTTCCGCCAGCCACTCCATCGTGCCGTGGTGGCCCTCGGCGAGAAACATGTCCAAGCGTTCCGGGGCCTGCGGAATGCTGTCGGCGCTTGTGATGCGGCAGAGGTCGAAACCCTGTGCCGCCGCTTCCTCGCGAATGAAGGCGGTCAGTTTTGCCCGCCGCCGTAAAGCCTTTTCCTCCTCCCGATCGACGGGTTCAGAAATCAAGGTCCGCATAATGTGATACCGGGGTAAGGCCGCGCACGCGCTCTGCAAGCAACGGCCGGAAGGATGGTCGCGACTTGATGCGCTGGTACCATTCCTTGGCAACGGGCGTTTCCGCCCAGTCAATTTCACCGAGATAATCAAGCACGGAGATGGCGGCCGCGGCAGCAAGATCCGCATAGCTCATCCGCTCGCCGGCAAGCCACTGTCGCGAACCAGCAAGCCAGGAGAGATATTTCATATGCTGCCGGATGTTGGCGCGCGCGGTGCGCAGCGCCTTGGAGTCCGGGGCGCCGCCGCCCTGTGCCGCCGTCATCTGCAGCTTGTAGATCCGCTCGCGGGTGAGCGGCCGGGTAACGTCCTGTTCCATCTTCTGGAGGAACCATTCCGTCAGCCGACGGATCTCGGCGCGCTGCCACGGATCTTCCGCCAGGAGCCGCCTGTCCCGTTTCAGCACACCATGGGTTTCGTCGAGAAACTCCATGAGCACGGAAGGGCCACAAAGTACCCGCATGCTGTCATCAACATAAACCGGAAGCGTCGCGGCCGGGTTGAGCGTCAGGAATTCGCGGCGTTTTTCCCACGGTTGTTCCTCAACGAGATCGGCCTGGAAGCCGTATTCCGCCAGGATCAGCCGGACAAACCGCGACGTCGACGACATAGGATGATGATAAAGAGTGGGCATCGATATTTTTTAACTTTGTGAAGACATATAGACAGGCTGCGTCCGGCGCCGGCTGACATATCGCAGCTATATGGATTTGGTAGGGCCAGCACAAGCAACGGCTCGTAAGCTCGTCAAATTGCGCTTATCTGCTCAATAAAGGATTAAGAATGGCGGATCAGTCCATCGTCAGTGCGCTCGTACTTGGCCTCATCGAAGGGCTCACTGAATTTCTTCCCGTTTCCTCAACCGCACACGTTCTCCTGGCCGGCCAGTTTCTCGGCTTCCATTCCCCCGGAAATACCTTCGCAGTCCTGATCCAGCTCGGCGCGATCCTTGCCATCCTGCTTGTTTATGCGCATCGCCTGACATCCATCGCCTTGGCGCTGCCGAACAGCGAGAAGGCACGTCATTTCGTGCTGACGGTGCTGGTCGCTTTCCTGCCGGCCGCGGTCATCGGTGCGCTGGCGCATGGCTTCATCAAGTCGGTGCTGTTTGAAACGCCAATGCTGATCTGCATCATGCTGATCATCGGCGGCATCATCCTGCTTGCCGTCGACAAGATGAAGTTCCAGCCGAAATACCACGACGTGATGGACTACCCGCTGTCGCTTGCGTTCAAGATCGGGCTTTTCCAGTGCATCGCGATGATCCCAGGCACATCGCGGTCGGGTGCCACCATCGTCGGCTCGCTGCTGATGGGGACCGACAAGCGCTCTGCGGCGGAGTTTTCGTTCTTCCTCGCAATGCCGACCATGCTTGGCGCCTTCGTGCTCGACCTTTACAAGAACCGCGAGCTGATAAGCTTTGACGATGGCGCGGTGATCGCCGTCGGTTTCATCGCCGCCTTCGTAACCGCGATCCTCGTTGTCCGCTCGCTTCTCGACTTCGTGTCGAGCCGCGGTTACGCGCCGTTTGCCTATTGGCGGATCGTGATCGGCGTCGTCGGCCTGCTGGGGCTATTGTTCTGGCCGTCGCAGGATGCGACCGCGGTAGCGGCCCTAGCGCCCGCTTTCTGAAGTTAAGCCAACCTCAGACAAGAAAAAGGCGGCTGATGAGCCGCCTTTTTCTTTTGTTCTATTCGCTGGAAATCAGCGGCGGACCGATGCAGTGCTGCAGGGATCAACGCCATAAGCGGACGTGCACTCAACCCTTCCCGCGGCATCCGTGCGCGGCGCCATGAAGGAGCCAGCGAGGACGATCAAAGCTGCACACGCGAAAAAGAGTGCAATGGGCTTGCCCATAGGAATACGCCTTTCGGAAGAGGATCTGGTGGACATGTGGTGCTTGGTTGGCGGCGAGCTTTATTGCTCGCATTAGAAGTTTTCAATAAATGATCTTGCTGAACTGGCCGTTAACAGCACTGTGTTTCCGACTGCGACTATTGTGCCACATCATCGGCCATCAAGCGGGCTGAAACAGGTCCCGGCAAGGGAGGAGGCGGCCCGATCCATGTGACCGGGCGGCTCAAAAAGATGTTCTGTCAGGCGGCGCGGCCGGTGCCCGTGTATTGGCCCTGCGGGCGATAGTGCACGAGATAGGACGGCAGGATCGACGCAAGCAGCGTCGGGCGAATGCCCATCCCCTGCAGCGTGCGGCCTTCGCGCACGGCATCCTCCGAAACGACATTGTCCTTCTTCAGGAGCTTCACCTGGTCGCTGGTGATCGGCGGCGTGAGGAACGGGATGAGAGACGCGATGCTGCCGAGCAGCGAAGCGATGCCGAAGGGCAGCGAAACGAGCTTGTTGTCGCGATTGATGACGCGCAGCATCGTCTCGAGACACTCCTTGAAGGTCAGCACTTCGGGGCCGCCGAGCTCATAGGTGCGGCCCATCTCGATGGTGCCGTCGACGGAGCGCGCGACAGCTTCCGCGAGATCCTCGACATAGACCGGCTGGAACCTCGTTTCGCCGCCGCCAACGAGCGGAAGGGCGGGTGCAAGGCGGGCCATCGAGGCGAACTTGTTGAAGAAGCTGTCTTCCGGGCCAAAGACGATCGACGGGCGAAGGATGACCGAGTCCGGCAGGATCGACTGGATGGTTGCTTCCGCGCGGCCCTTGGAACGGGCATAGGCGGAGTCGGAATTGGCATCGGCGCCGATGGCCGAAATATGGACGAGGCGCGCACCGGCTGCACGGGTCGCTTCGGCGATAGACCGAACGCCGAGATCCTGAACCGCGTCGAAGGTGTTGCGGCCGCTCTCGAACATGATGCCGACGCAGTTGACCACGTAGGACGAGCCTTCGATCGCCTTGAAGACCGACTGGCGGTAGCGGAGGTTCGCCTGCGTCAGCGTGATCTGGCCAATGTAGCCGGCTGGAAGCAGGAAGCCGCCGAGGTCGGGACGGCGGACCGCGACGCGGATGCGGTAACCGCGCTTGGCAAGCGCCCGGACCACATGCCGACCGACAAAGCCTGTACCTCCAAATACGGTGACGAGTGGCGGCAGGTTAGTGACAGTCATGATATGATGCTCCGGGAGCCAGATGGGTCTTGTGTTGGACGCTGTTTAGCCGAATCGCCTTCCGGGTGGAAGTGGTTCTACTGTCGCAGTTTCAAGCCTTAAACGCCGTCCACGATCAACAGTTCGCCTTCGGCGCATTCCTGGCGGATTTTCGCAGCGGCCTGGTATTCGGGGGAGTTGTAGCAATCAAGCGCAACCTGCCTGGAGGCGAACTCGATGACGACATTGCGGGCGCGGGCCTTGCCTTCAAGCGCCGTGGCTTCACCGCCGCGCACATGGAAGACGGCACCAAACTTCTCGAAAGGCGCCTTGGTGGCGGCAACATAGTCCTTGTAGCGCTCCGGGTCATGGATATCCATGCGAGCGATCCAATATCCTTTTGCCATGCCGTCTCCTCCAGAAGATGTTTTCGATGAAGATGACTTCGAGCAATAAACCGGGCAAGTCAACATGACTAGACAATTCGGACTCATGGCTGGTGCTGTGATATCTTCCATGCTCCTGTTTACGCCGATGGCGCCGGCCGATGCCGCGACGAAAGCGTGTGGCGCGGATATTCATCGCCGGCTGAAGGCCAAGGTCACGAAGAATACCAAGGCGGTGGCGATCGACTGCGATCTCACCTTGAAGAAGGGCGACGTCATTGCGGTGCCGTTGTCCTTCACTGGTTCGGCAGGGTCCGGCCGCGTGCTGGACTGTAATGGCGCGACGCTGGATGGAACGGTCCCGTCTGCGATGACGGTCCTGATCCGGTCGAAACGGCAGCCGGATGGCAGCTGGGACGTGCCCCGCGACATCACCATCCGCAACTGCACGATCAAGGGCGGGCTCCATATCCGTGGACTTGGTCGCAATGGCGAGGCGGAAAATGTGCGCAAGTCGTCGCTGACGCCGGGACATACCGAGCGGGCGCAAGCCGCGGCACCGCGCGATATCCGCATCGAGAACGTGACCTTCGTGGCGCAGGGCGGCATCCCGTTTTATGCCGCGCCCGGGGTGACGGGCCTGGTGGTCGAAAACTCTACCTTCACCGGCAAATCCGGCTCGGTCGGGATCTATCTCGACGCGGAATCGGCGCGCAATCAGATCCGGGGTAACGTCTTTAATATCCGCACGACGGTTCGGGAGGTGCTGGCCGTGGATGGTTCAGCCGACAACCGGATCGAAGGCAACCGCTTTGAAAACCCGATCGGCGGCGGCATTTTCCTGTATCGCAACTGCGGTGAGGGCGGAACGATCCGCCATCAGGCACCGCAGCGCAATGTCATCAAGGATAACAGCTTCCGCTACAGCACGACGGTTGGCGCCCGGCCGGCCATCTGGCTCGGCAGCCGCCAGGGCAACCGCTTTTATTGCCTTTACCGGACGCGCGGCGGGTTCGGCAGCGGTTTGAGCCCCAGGGACTTTGCGCAGAATAACGTAGTGACGGGCAACCGGCTGCATGGCGCGAGCCTGGGCCTCATCCTCGACCAGGATGAGAACAACACCGTCACCGACAATCGCTAGAGCGCGGCCTGCATTTCCTGAAGGATCGCTTCGGCGGCGGTTTTCGGGTCGGCGGCCTTGACGATCGGGCGGCCGACGACGAGGTGGCTCGAGCCGTTGCGGATCGCATCTCCCGGCGTGACGACGCGCTTTTGATCGCCCGCATCCGATCCGGTTGGGCGGATGCCAGGCGTCACGAGCGCCATGTCCAAGCCGATGATCTTGCGGACGGCTTCCGATTCCTCGGCCGAGCAGACGATGCCGCCCATGCCTGCCGACTTTGCCTGTTCCGCGCGGCGCAGCACCAGCGTATGCGGGTCGACGTCGTAGCCGGCATCTGCAAGATCCGCTCCGTCCATGGAGGTAAGCACGGTCACGCCGAGCAGGCAGAGATCGGAGCCGCGGGCCGCTTCGACGGCGGCGCGCATCGCCTTCGGATAGGCGTGCAGGGTGAGCATGGTCATGCCCATCTTCGCGATGTTCTCGACGCCCTTCGCCACCGTATTGTCGATGTCGAGCAGCTTCATGTCGAGGAAGATCTTCTTGCCGTCGCGGGCAAGGTCGCGGGCGAAATCGAGCCCGCCGGCGAATGCCAGCTGATAGCCGATCTTGTAGAAGGAGACAGTGTCGCCCAGTGTCGCCACCATGCGTTCGGCTTCCGCAATGGTCGGGATATCGAGGCCCACGATCAATCTGTCACGTGCATTCATCCGCGCTGAACTCCCTTCCATGTTTCGATGGGGGTCCAGTCGCATGAGAGCGACAGATCTGCAAGGCTGAAGCAGTAGAGATTTCCACCGCCACCCGGCTGGTCCCGGTCGCGCCCGATGGGTCGCTTGGCCAAATGGCACTTCAACAGCGTGCCAACGCCGCCATGCCCGACAAAGGCGATCGGCACGTTCCGGTCATGGTCCGCGAGCACACGGTTGAAGGCCGCGACGATGCGGGCTTGCGCATCGACGGCGCGTTCCCAGCCCTTGAAGCTCTCGGTTGGGTTGGCGAAGAACCAGTCGGCCGCCTTCTCGAATTCCAGCGGCGGCAGGAAGCCGGTGGCGGAGCGATCGTTCTCATGGGTGTCGGCAGCGATCTCGACGGAAACGCCCGCGGCAGCGGCCAGAATTTCCGCCGTTTCGATCGCCTTCGTCTCGTCACTGGAGATGATCCGCCCGAGGCGCGGAGCCCAATCTGACCCGGCGGCCTGTTCAGTCCGGGCGCGGCCGATCTCTGACAGCCCCCATTTTGGCACCGGGATGTTCGGATCGATCCGGACTTGCGGATGCGTGATGTAAAGGCCGAAGGTCATGGACCGGGATCACCTGCTGAGGATTGGTCCCGATTTATCGCTCAGGCGCGGGTATAGGTCCAGAGTTGCGCCGGCGGGATGTTGCGCATCACGAAGTCGTAGTGCTTGATCTTGTAGCGATCCGGCCGCGCGATGACGGGAGAGACGGGGCCGTAAGTGATCTGCAGCACCGGCCGGCCAGCGGGAATGCGGTCGAGCAGGTCTTCAATCAACGCCGTGCGCTGGTCCATCGGGAAGCTCAGGAGCGGAATGGCGGAGATGACGCTGTCGAAGGTCGCGTCCTTGAAGGCGCCGAGCGTGCGGTCCAGATCGAAGGCGTCACCATTGATGAAGTTCACGCCGGGAAAGCTGCGCACCAGGTGCTGGTAGAAGCCAGTCGAGTACTCGACGGAGACGAGATCCTTCGGGGCCACGCCGCGCTGCAGGATCGCCTTGGTGATGATGCCTGTGCCGGGGCCCAGTTCCAGCACGGGCAAGCCGGATTTCGGGTTGATGACGCTCGCCATCCGCCTGGCGGTGATGGAGGATGTGGGGCAGATCGCGCCCACCTGTTTCGGCCCGTCCATCCAGCCCTTGAAAAAGCGGATCTCCTCATCGAACTTGCGGCCAAGCCGCTCCTTAAGCCGCAATTCCACCTTGGATCCTCTCCCGAAGCTGCCGCTACTGCGCCCAAGTTGATGGCGCAGAAAGGCAAAAAAATGTCGTAAGACCTGCTGCCGCTGAAAAAGGCGGCGAGGCTTTGGTAGCCTGCCGCCTTGGGTCGGTTAGACGCGCATCGGCATCAAGACGTAAAGCGCGTCATCGCCAGCGGTATCACGCACCAGCGTCGGCGAGCCGGCATCCGCCAGCATGAAGATCGCGTCATCGCCGGAAAGCTGGGCGGTGATGTCCAGCAGGTACTTGGCGTTGAAGCCGATTTCCATCGGGTCGTTGTCGTAGCCGACGGCGACTTCTTCCGTGGCGCTACCGGAATCGGGGTTGTTGACCGTCAGCATCAACTGGCCGTCCGAGAGCGCCAGCTTCACGGCGCGGCCACGCTCGGACGAAATCGTCGAGACGCGGTCCACAGCCTTGGTGAAGCTGTTGCAATCGACGCGCATTTCCTTGTCGTTGCCGGTCGGGATGACGCGCTGGTAATCCGGGAAGGTGCCGTCGATCAGCTTCGAGGTCATGACGATCGAGCCGATCGTCAGGCGGATCTTGGCGTCGGAAACCTCAACCGTGACGACCGCTTCCGGATCATCGACCAGTTTCTGCAACTCGCCAACCGTCTTGCGCGGGATGATGATGCCCGGCATGCCTTCCGAACCCGAAGGAGCGCTGACATCCGCACGCGCCAGGCGGTGCCCGTCCGTCGCAACGGCGCGCAGCTTCAGGTCGCCGCCTGCCTCGATCGTGTGGAAGAAGATGCCGTTCAGGTAATAACGCGTTTCTTCCGTCGAGATCGCAAACTGGGTGCGATCGATCAGCATCTTCAGGTCCGTCGCCTTCAGCTTGAAGGTGTGGCTGAAGCTGCCAGCGGTCAGATCCGGGAAGTCGGCTTCCGGCAGGCACTGCAGCGAGAACTTCGAGCGGCCCGACTGTACAGTCATGGAGCCGCCATCCGGACTGGTGGCGAGCAGGACTTCCGAGCCATCGGGAAGCTTGCGGACGATTTCATAAAGCAGGTGCGCCGGCACGGTCGTGGCGCCAGCGGTTTCCACCATGGCCGGAACGGCTTCGGTGATCTCGAGGTCCAGGTCCGTCGCCTTCAGGTCGAGATTGGCCCCCGAGGCACGCAGCAGCACGTTGGAAAGGATCGGGATCGTGTTCCGGCGCTCGACCACGCGATGCACGTGGTTCAGCGATTTAAGGAGGTTGGACCGCTCAAGAGTAATACGCATGGACGCTATCGCTTTCGACCGTGTCGGCCCGGACGGGCCGGAGCCTGATATTCTGCCGGTGGTTTCAACCGGATGATGTGGATCGGCAAAATGGCAGCAAAGTCAGAGGAAAAGCAAGGGGTGGATGCCTTGTTCCTGCCGCGGGCGACGCCGGAAGCGGTGACTTGCGCACAGAAAACAGCAGGCACTGTCCCTTGTGGAAGGGCGCCGGCTGAATGATAAAGAGAGATGACCAGATCGACTTGCCGTGATGCCCCGTGACCGATGACCCCAAAAGCCAGCGCGGCTACCGCGTTGCCAATACCTTCGTGCCGGCACGGCCGCTCGAGCCGGCACTTTATCTCGTTGCGACCCCGATCGGCAATCTCGGCGACATAACTCTGCGGGCGCTGGAAACGCTCTCCGGCGCAGATGTTCTCGCCTGTGAGGATACCCGCGTCACACGCGTGCTTCTGGACCGCTACGGCATCGTCAACCGCCCTTATGCCTACCACGAACACAATGCCGATGAAGCGGGCCCGCGGCTTCTGGCCGCCCTGGAGCAAGGCAAGTCTGTGGCGCTTGTCTCGGATGCCGGCACGCCGCTCGTATCCGATCCCGGTTATCGGCTGGGGCAGATGGCGCTGGAAGCCGGCCACAAGGTGGTGCCGATCCCCGGGGCCTCGGCGCCGCTCGCAGCCCTTGTCGGATCCGGCATGCCGTCCGATGCCTTCATGTTTGCGGGTTTCCTGCCGGCGAAGGACAAGGGCCGCCGCGACCGGCTGGCCGAACTCGCCAAGGTGCCGGCGACGCTGATCTTCTTTGAGTCTCCGCATCGGATCGGCGCAACCGTGACGGCGGCAGCCGAGGTGTTGGGCGGAACCCGCCGCGCCGTGGTCTGCCGGGAACTGACGAAGACGTTCGAAGAATTCCGGCGCGGCACGCTGGAGGAACTTGCCGCCTTTTATGACGAGCAGAAAACGGTGAAGGGCGAGATCGTGCTGCTCATCGCGCCACCGGAAGCGGAAGAAGCGCCGGGCGCGCTGGAGGTGGATGCCATGCTGCGGCAGTTGGCAAGCCAGATGCCGGCATCCAAGGCTGCGGCCGAGGCGGCGCGCGCAACGGGGCTGGCGAAGAAGGATCTTTACCAGCGGCTTCTCGATCTGAAGGGTGAAGCGGGTGAGGGGGCCTGAGGCCCGCCCGCCCCAGGCAACGGAAAAGCGGCAGCGCGCCGAGCGCCGTGGCCATTTCGCAGAATATCTCGCCGCCGCCTGGCTGATGGCCAAGGGCTATCGGGTGCTCGCCATGCGCTATCGCACCAGGCGCGGTGAAATCGACCTGATCATCAGGAAGGGTGACCTTATTGCTTTCGTCGAGGTCAAGGCCCGCAAGCACGAGGGGGCGGCACTCGATGCCGTCTCCTATGGTGCGCAGCACCGCATCCGGGCGGCAAGCGAGGTCTGGCTTTCCAGGCGCCGGGACGGCGGGCGCCTGTCGTACCGCTACGATGTGGTCGCAGTGCTGCCGGGCCGTCTGCCTCGGCATTTTCCCGACGCCTTCTAGGCTGCCTCGGTCACGGAGGTCTCGCAGCCTGTTTGGGTTGCCTTTGGTGGCGGCTCATCCTACATCAGGCGAGCCAAATTCAGGGGGCTCATGTCATGGCGAAAATCCGCAAGGTCGCATTCCAGATGGACCACATCTCCGGCATCAAGATTGCCGGTGACTCCACCTTCGCCATGGCGCTCGAGGCGCAGTCGCGCGGCTACGAGCTGTTCCACTACACGCCGGACCGGCTGACCATGCGCGACGGCAAGATATTCGCGGCGCTTGAGCCGCTGCAGGTTCGCGACATCAAGGGTGACCACTTCACGCTCGGCGAAAAGGAGCGCGTTGATCTGTCGACCATGGACGTGGTGCATCTGCGCCAGGATCCGCCCTTCGACATGGGCTACATCACCTCGACGCATCTGCTGGAGCGCATCCACCCGAAGACACTGGTGGTGAACGACCCCGCCTGGGTGCGCAATTCACCGGAAAAGATCTTCGTGACCGAGTTCGCGGACCTGATGCCGCCGACATTGATCTCGCGCGATGCCGCCGAGATTGCCCGTTTCCGCCATGAACTCGGTGACATCATCCTGAAGCCGCTCTACGGCAACGGTGGGGCCGGCGTGTTCCATTCCGCCCGTGATGACCGCAACTTCACCTCGCTGCTTGAGATGTTTGCGCAGATGTATCGCGGCGAACCCTATATCGCGCAGGCCTATCTCCCGGCGGTGCGCCAGGGCGACAAGCGCATCCTGCTTGTCGACGGCGAGCCGGTGGGCGCGATCAACCGAGTGCCGGCCGAAACCGACAGCCGCTCCAACATGCATGTCGGCGGGCGCGCCGAGCCGACCGAACTCACGACGCGCGAAAAGGAAATCTGCGCCCGGATCGGGCCGGCACTGCGCGAGCGCGGCTTCATCTTCGTCGGCATAGACGTGATCGGAGACTACATGACGGAGATCAACGTCACCTCTCCGACCGGCATTCGTGAAGTGAAGAAGTTCGGCGGTGCCGACGTGGCCAGCCTGCTCTGGGACGCGATCGACGCCAAGCGCGCCGGCTGACGCGTTCGCACCTGTTCTCCGGTTGCAACCGGCTGCGCGTTTTGCGTGCAAAATCGTGGCCGATGTTCATGCAATGTTCTTGAACTGGAAGTTCTTCTGTGCCAGATTGTCGTCGCTGGCACGGAAAGCGACCCACGCCGACGTTCCGGACATGATGTTTGGGAGCGGGAAGCATGGTAGCGCGTGTGAGCACGGTGGCATTCCAGGGCATTGAGGGCGTTCCCGTCGATGTCCAGGTCATGGTCGGGCCCGGCAAGATGGGCATGCATATCGTGGGCCTGCCGGACAAGGCGGTGGCGGAAAGCCGCGAGCGGGTCCAGGCGGCCCTTCATGCCTCGGGGCTTGCGATGCCGCCCAAGAAGGTCACCGTCAATCTCGCGCCCGCAGATCTGCCGAAAGAGGGCTCGCACTTCGACTTCCCCATCGCGCTTGGTTTGATGGCGGCGCTCGGTGCCATACCGGGTGATGCCGTTGCCGATTATGTCGTTTTGGGCGAGCTGAACCTTGATGGCACGCTGGCACCTGTGGCGGGCGCCTTGCCGGCGGCGATCGGCGCCAACGCGCTGGGCAAGGGCCTGATCTGCCCGGCCGACAGCGGGGCGGAAGCCGCCTGGGCGGGAGCCGATATCGACATCATCGCGCCGCGCAGCCTGATTGCGCTCGCCAACCATTTTCGCGGCACCCAGGTCATCTCGCGGCCACAGCCCGCGGTACGCGCCCTGCCGTCCAACCTGCCGGACCTCGTGGATATCAAGGGACAGGAAAGCGCCAAGCGGGCGCTGGAAGTCGCGGCGGCTGGTGGGCACAACCTGTTGATGGTCGGGCCTCCAGGGTCAGGGAAATCCATGCTCGCGGCGCGCCTGCCGTCGATCCTGCCGCCGCTTTCGGCCTCCGAGCTTCTCGAGGTGTCGATGATCCACTCGATCGCTGGTCAGCTCTCGGGCGGCAAGCTGTCGGATCGCCGCCCCTACCGTACGCCGCATCATTCGGCGACCATGGCGGCGCTGATCGGCGGCGGGCTGCGTGCAAAGCCGGGCGAGACCTCGCTTGCCCATCACGGCGTGTTGTTTCTCGACGAGTTCCCCGAGTTCTCGCCGCAGGTGCTCGACGCGCTGCGCCAGCCGCTGGAAAGCGGCGAATGCATCATTGCCCGCGCCAACCACCGCGTCACCTATCCGGCCAACATCCAACTCGTCGCAGCCATGAACCCCTGCAAATGCGGCATGGCAGGCGAACCGGGCCATAGCTGTGCACGCGGGCCAAGATGCGCTGCCGACTACCAGGCGCGCATATCCGGTCCGCTGATGGATCGCATCGACATCCGCATCGATGTGCCGGCGGTTTCGGCGGCCGATCTCATTCGGCCGGCGCCTGCGGAGCGAAGTGCGGATGTGGCGCGTCGGGTTGCGGCGGCACGCGAGCGGCAAAGGGAGCGGTTCGAGAATGCGGGCGCCCTGGGCGTATCAACGAACGCGCGGTGCTCGACAGCGCTGATCGAAACGATCGCCGAGCCGGATGCGGGCGGGCTGCAGTTGCTGCGTGATGCAGCAGAAAAGATGAAGTTTTCGGCCCGCGGCTATCATCGGGTGCTGAAGGTGGCGCGCACGCTTGCCGACCTTGATGATCGTGACACCGTCGGCCGCATCCACATCGCCGAGGCCATTTCCTACCGGATGGCAGGGGAGCGGCTCGCCATGGCGACGGCGTGAGGAGGCCCGGCATCGCGGGCCTCGCATCGCGGTAAGTGCGGACATGATCCTCGGGAAGGATCATGTCCGCCAGTAGGCGAGATTAGTTGCCGAGGCCTTCGAAGAGCGCCGTCGACAGGTAACGTTCGGCGAAGGAGGGGATGATCACGACAATGTTCTTGCCGGCATTTTCCTCGCGGCTGCCGACGCGGATTGCCGCCGCCAGCGCGGCCCCGGAAGAAATGCCGACCGGCACGCCTTCGAGCTTGGCAACGAGCCGCGCGGTTTCCATCGCGTCGGCGCTGTTGATGGTGACGACTTCGTCATAAACGTCCGTGTCGAGGATTTTCGGTGCGAAGCCGGCACCAATGCCCTGGATCTTGTGCGGACCCGGCTGGCCGCCTGACAGAACCGGGGACTCTTCCGGCTCGACGGCAATGACCTTCACGCCGGGCTTGCGGCTCTTGAGAACCTGGCCTGCGCCGGTGATCGTGCCGCCGGTGCCGATGCCGGAAACGAAGATGTCGACTTCGCCATTGGTGTCGTTCCAGATCTCCTCGGCCGTCGTCTTGCGGTGGATTTCCGGGTTGGCCGGGTTTTCGAATTGCTGCGGAATGATGGCGTCCGACAGACTTGCGGCGAGTTCTTCCGCCTTGGCGATGGCGCCCTTCATGCCTTTGGGGCCTTCGGTCAGCACCAGTTCCGCACCGAGAAGCGCCAGCATCTTGCGGCGCTCGATCGACATGGTCTCCGGCATGGTGAGGATGAGCTTGTAGCCCTTGGCGGCAGCGGCAAAGGCGAGCGCGATGCCGGTGTTGCCCGAGGTCGGCTCAACGAGCGTTGTCTTGCCGGGGGTGATCTTGCCCTGTGCTTCGAGGCTCTCGATCATCGCAACGCCGATACGATCCTTCACCGAGGCGATCGGGTTGAAGAACTCGAGCTTGGCGAGCAGGTTCGCCTTCACGCCCTTTTCGCGCGCCAGCTTGTCCAGCCGCACGATCGGCGTATCGCCAATGGCTTCGGTGATGGAGGAATAGATTTTGCCGCGGCCCGGCTTCCGGCTGTCTGTCATGCTGATCTCCATTTGTTTGGAGAGGAAACTAGGGCGAGTTGGCCTCGAATGCCAGCAAAGCGCGCGCACGCGCCTGCTCAATTACGCAAATTTGTTCCCGCTCACGCCAGATCCGGAAAACAGACTGCTCTCAAATGCCGGTTGAGCCAAATCCTCCTGCTCCGCGGGCGGTGGTTCCGGCCTCGGAGACCTCGGCGACCTGGACCTGCGTCACCGGTGCCACGACCAACTGGGCAATGCGCATGCCGCGGGTCACTATGAAGTCTTCATCACCAAGGTTGACCAAGAGCACCTTCACTTCGCCGCGGTAATCACTGTCGATCGTGCCGGGGGTGTTGAGGCAGGTGATCCCATGCTTGAAGGCAAGGCCGGAGCGCGGGCGCACCTGCATCTCAAAACCTTGCGGGATTTCGAAGATGAAGCCGGTGGGCACGAGCGCCCGCTTGCCCGGCGCGAGCGTCAGCGGTGCATCGGCCTCGACGGCGGCGCGAATATCCATGCCGGCGGCACCCGCGGTCTCGTAGGCTGGCAGGTCGAGCCCGGCGCCATTCGGCAGGCGGACGAGATTGAGCAAAGGGCCGAGAACGTCGGGCATGCGGTATCCTTCTTTTGCGGCGGTTGATTGCATATTGGCCCTTGAGTCGCTAGATACGCGGCAACTCAAAGGACGCTTTACATATGCCCGAAACGATTGCCGAGGCGGTCTCCCGCCGTCGCACATTCGCGATTATCGCCCACCCGGACGCTGGTAAGACGACGCTCACCGAAAAGCTGCTTCTGTTCGGCGGCGCCATCCAGCTTGCGGGCGAAGTGAAGGCGAAGAAGGACCGCATCCAGACGCGCTCCGACTGGATGAAGATCGAGCGCGAGCGTGGCATCTCGGTGGTCACCTCTGTGATGACCTTCGAATACGAAGGCAATGTGTTCAACATCCTGGATACGCCCGGCCACGAAGACTTCGCCGACGACACCTACCGCACGCTGACCGCCGTTGATGCTGCCGTCATGGTGATCGACGCCGCCAAGGGTATCGAGCCGCGCACGCTGAAGCTCTTCGAAGTGTGCCGCATGCGCGACATCCCGATCATCACCTTCGTCAACAAGATGGACCGCGAAAGCCGGGACCCCTTCGAGATCCTCGATGAGGTCGAGGAAAAGCTGGCGCTCGATTGCGCGCCGGTGACCTGGCCGATCGGTCGCTCGAAGACCTTCTGCGGCTCTTATCATCTGGCTGACAACGCGGTGCGCGGCTCCGATACGGAAGTGCAGCGGACGAAGGTCAACGGCCCACAGTCGGTTGCCGACCGTCTGCCTGAGAACGAGCGCGACAGCTTTGTCGAGGAAACCGAGCTGGCGATCGAGGCCTGCAAGCCGTTCGACAAGCAGGCTTTCCTGGAAGGCCACCTGACGCCGGTCTTCTTCGGCTCGGCGCTCCGTAACTTCGGCGTTCGTGACCTGATCGAGGCGCTGGGTGAATTTGCTCCGCCGCCGCGCGACCAAGTGGCGGATGTGCGCAAGGTGCATGCCGACGAAGAAAAGATGACGGCCTTCGTCTTCAAGATCCAGGCCAACATGGACCCCAACCACCGCGACCGCATCGCGTTCGCGCGCATCTGTTCCGGCAAGCTGGAACGCGGCATGAAGGCGCGGCTCGCGCGCACCGGAAAGCTGTTGGGTCTGACGGCACCGCAGTTCTTCTTCGCCTCCCAGCGGCAGCTTGCCGATACGGCTTATGCGGGCGATGTGGTCGGCATCCCGAACCATGGCACGCTGCGCATCGGCGACACGCTGACGGAAGGTGAGGCGCTGGTGTTCCAGGGTGTGCCGAACTTCTCGCCGGAAATCCTTCGCCGCGTGCGGCTCGAAGATGCCATGAAGGCGAAGAAGCTGAAGGAAGCCCTGCAGCAGATGGCGGAAGAGGGCGTTGTCCAGCTCTTTTCGCCGGAAGACGGCTCGCCGGCCATCGTCGGGGTCGTTGGTGCGCTGCAGCTCGACGTGCTGAAGGAGCGCCTGTCGGCGGAATATACGCTGCCGGTCTCGTTTGAAATGTCGCGTTTCTCGGTCTGCCGCTGGATCTCGTCCGACAATCCTGCCGATCTTGAAAAATTCCTGACGGTAAAGCGTGGCGATATCGCCCGCGACCTCGATGGTGATCCCGTCTTCCTGGCGCAGGATGCCTTCTCGCTGCGTTATGAGGCTGAGCGCTATCCGGCGATCAAGATGGTCGCGATCAAGGAATATCACGTCGCCAAGGCGGCGTGACCTGCGGTTATTTCTGCGGCTAGTCGAGCTTCAGCTGTGACCGGCCGCTCGTCAGGTCGGTAATCATCGTCGAGACGGTTTCGACGTCCGCTTCCGCGAGGCGGATGATGAGCTCGGCGCCGGTGCCTCCAAACCGCTCGTCCGTGATGGACAGGTCAGGGTGGGACTGGAGGCGCGCCTTCACCCGGGCAAGGTCGGAGAACTCCAGGTGGACGGCACCTTCGACCGTAGGCCTGACCTCCGCCAGTTGCGCGCCCTTGAGGCACTGACCGGCAGTCCCGCCATAGGCCCGCACGAGGCCGCCGCTGCCAAGCAGGATGCCGCCGAACCAGCGGGTCACGATCACCACGACCTTGTCGATGTTCTGGCCGTTGATGGCGGCCAGGATCGGCTTGCCGGCCGTGCCGCTCGGCTCCCCGTCATCGGAAAAGCGATAGGCCTGGCCGATCCGCCATGCCCAGCAATTGTGGTTCGCGTCCGCATGCGACTGCGCGGCAATGGCGGCTTTGGCCTCCTCCTCGCTTGCGACGGGTAGCGCGGTGGCAAGAAACCGGCTCTTCTTGACGACCTGCTCGAAGGTTGCAGGCTGCTGCAGTTCAAGCATGGCGGATCGAGGCGAACAGCATCATCAGGCGAATTTGACGGCCGTGGTGTTGGAGCCGCAAACCAGCACGCAAACCCGTTCATCGGGCGCCGGCACATATTTACCGGACAGGAGAGCCGCAAACGCCGCCGCGCCGCCGGGTTCCGCAACAAGCCGCGCGCCGGACCAGAGTGCCTTCTGCGCGTGGAGAATATCCTGGTCCGACACCAGTACGGGTGGCTCGACGAACTGCTTGGCCACGGGGAACATCAACTGTCCGACCTGTTTTGGCGCAAGCGAGTCCGCTGCGATGCCGCCAGCGGGAGCATCCACCGGCTTGCCGGCCTTGAACGCCTCGTAAAGGGTGGGCGCGCCATCGGATTCCACCGCCACGATCTTCACGCGTCCGCGCAGCCAGGAGGCAATGCCGCCGATCAGGCCGCCACCGCCAACCGCCACCAGCAGCGTCGTCATCTCCGGCAGGTCTTCTTCGATCTCCTTGCCGAGCGTTCCCTGGCCGATCAGCGTTTCGGGCTGGTCATAGGCGTGGATGGGCAAGGCACCGCTTTCCGCGGCGAACCGTTCACTGGCGGCCAGCGCGTCGGCATAACGGTCGCCGCCAACAACGAGGTCGGCGCCGTAGGAGCGGATGAGGTCGATCTTGGCCTGCGAAGAAACGCTCGGCACGAAGATGTGCGCCGGCACACCGCGTTCACGCGCGGCATAAGCCACGGCCGCGCCGTGGTTGCCGCCCGATGCAGCGACCACGCCGGCGTCCGGCAGTTCCTGGGACAACAAGCTTGCAAACGCGCCGCGCACCTTGAACGAGCCGGAATGCTGCACCAGTTCGAGCTTCAGGTCGACCGAACGCGCCTTGGCGCCAAAATCCTTCAGGTTGACGCGCATGACTGGCGTGTGGCGAATGAACGGCCGGATCAGCTTTTCGGTCTCGGCGATACGTTCGGGTGTGACGGCAGACAGATCGGACATGCGGACCCTCTTGATGGTGAGGCATGTTGCCTAACGCGGAAGCGGGTTTCTGGAAAGCCCTGAAGCTCGCCGATCAGGCCGATCAGGCCGAAGCGAGATCTTTCAGGAAGTCGTCGCACCAGCGGTTGATGTCGTAGACCTTCAGGTGCTCCATCATCTTTTCCCAACGCTGCTTGCGCTCGTCGAGCGACATGGTCAGGCCGCGTGCGATCGCATGCGCAGTGCCTTCGATATCATAAGGATTGACCAGCAGGGCGCCGGTCAGTTCACGTGCAGCCCCGGCAAAGCGGGAAAGAACGAGCACGCCGGGATCTTCCGGATCCTGTGCGGCGAGATATTCCTTGGCAACGAGATTCATGCCGTCACGCAGCGGCGTCACGAGCCCGATTCTCGCAAGGCGATAGAGCCCTGCCAGCACCGGCCGCGCCACCGACCGGTTGACATAACGGATCGGCACCCAGTCCACGGTGCCGACCGAGCCGTTCACGCGTCCCGCCTGTTCGGCGACCGTACGCTGCATCTGCTCGTATTCGGGCACTTCCGATCGCGATTTCGGGGTGATCTGCAGATAGGTGACCTTGTTCTGGTAGGCCGGGTTGAGCGTGATGAACTTGTCGAAAGCATCGATGCGCTGGGTAATGCCCTTGGAATAGTCCAGCCGGTCGACGCCAATGATCAGGTCGCGGCCTTCGACGCTCTGGCGGGCCTTGCGCACGATTGCGTTGTTGTAGGCCTTCTTGGCGAATCTGGCGAATTCCTCGGTTTCGATGGCGATTGAATAATAACCGCCCTTGAAGGTTCGGCCGTAGGTTGAGAACTTGTTGCCTTCCAGTCGCTCCCCAATGCCTTCGCGCACCAGCCCGCCACCGAAATTGTCGAGGTCGTGCTCGGTCTGGAAGCCGACGAGATCGTATTGCGAAAGGCCACGCATGATCTGTTCGTGGACCGGCATGGCAAACAGCACGTCGGCCGGCGGCCAGGGGATATGAAGGAAGAAGCCGATCTTGTTCTTCAGCCCCATCTCGCGCAGTTCCGCGGCAAGCGGGATCAGGTGGTAGTCATGCACCCAGATGACGTCATCTTCCTTGATGAGCGGCGCAAGCCGCTGGGCAAAGAAGCGGTTGACTCGGAAATAACCGGCCATCTCCTTGCGGCCGTATTCAGCAAGGTCGAGGCGGTAATGGCAGATCGGCCAGAGCACCCGGTTGGCGAAGCCGTGGTAATATTCCTCGACATCGGTCTTGGTGAGGTCAGTCAGCGCATAGGTGATGTTGCCATGCGTGCGCATGTCGAGTGGCTGCGGCTCTTTCGAACCGCTGGACTTGCCCGACCAGCCCATCCAGATGCCGCCGCGCTCTTCAAGTGCCGCCTGCAGGGCAACGGCGAGGCCGCCCGCCGGGGCGTCGCCACTTTTTTGCGGCAGGGTGACGCGGTTCGAAACGACCACAAGACGGCTCACGGTGGTTCCTTTCACTCAGGCCGAACGGTTTCGGCAGCAAATCGATGGATGAGAGAGCGTAGATAAGAAGCGGAAGGCAGGGTGGATTGTGCCACCGTTTCGGCAGGTGTCTCGGAGATACGGATCGAATGGCCGCCAAGCTCGTTCACGACACGGAACATCGCTTCGTCGGTCACGTCATCGCCGATGGCGATGGGCTTGCGGTCCTGGAACGGCGCCTCGTTCAGATAGGCCATGAGCGCGTGACCCTTGCTGGCGCGCGCGGGGCGGATCTCCACGACCATCTTGCCGTGCTGCAGGGTGAAGTCTTCGCCCGCCATATCGAGGTAACGTTCCATGGCCGCTTCCACCACCTCGCGCTGCTCGGGCGCGCGACGGTAATGCGCGGCAACAGCCGCTCCCTTGTTCTCGATCAGCACGCCCGGCCATTGCTGGGCCTCGCGGGCCAGCGCGGCCTTCAGCGTTTCGAACTCGGCGCCAACTTCCACACGGGTTGTCATGCCGGTCGCATCGCGGCGTTCGGACCCGTGCAATCCGGCGATCGGAAAGACATAAGGTTGGAAAAGCTCGTCGGCGAAGGGCAGGGCGCGGCCGGTGACCAGCGCCAGCGCGCCACCAAGCCTGGCGGAAAGGCGGTGAAGGTCAGCCGGCAGCCCAGCCGGCACGACAATGCTTTCGGGCGTTTCGGCAAGGTCGATCAGTGTGCCATCGATGTCGAGAAAAAGAGCCCATTGCGAAGGATCCTGCATGAGCTCTTCGAGAACCTGGTCGCCCGCAGATCCGGCGCCTTCGGTTGGAGGATTCGCGTGTTCCTGACGAGACATGTTCCCCAATCTAGGATTCATATGTCGTTCGACAAGCGCACAAGGCAACAGACTGTCGCAAAATTTGAACCGCGCCGACCTCGATTCATGCCATGAAGGGCCCGGATTTACGGGTCGTTAACCATAATTCGCGACCCTCAGGTCATTGCAGGACGAGCCGCGTCTGCGGCAACCGGGAGAGCTGGAATCCATGTGCCGTTGGGCAGCTTATCGTGGCGAACCTCTTTATCTGGAGGAGCTTGTATCTTCGCCGGCTCATTCGCTGATCGAACAGTCCCACTGCGCCACCCGCGCCAAGACCGCCACCAACGGCGACGGTTTCGGCATCGCCTGGTATGGCGAAAGGCCGGAGCCCGGCCGCTACCGGGACATCCTGCCCGCCTGGTCGGATTGCAACCTGAAGAGCCTTGCCCGGCAGATCCGTTCGCCGCTTTTCCTGGCGCATGTCCGGGCAGCGACGAATGGCGGCACGCGCCGCGACAACTGCCACCCCTTCGTGCATGGGACCTGGTCCTTCATGCATAACGGCCAGATCTCCGGCTTCGAGGCGATTCGCCGGCCGATGGAGGCTCTGCTCTCCGACGAACTGTTTCATGCCCGCACCGGCACCACCGATTCCGAGCTGCTGTTCCTGCTGGCGCTCCAGTTCGGCATGGATGCCGATCCGTTCGGCGCGATGGAGAAGGCGATCGCCACGGTGGAGGAATTGTCGCACCAGAAACAGGGCGAGGCATTGGTGCGGTTTACCGCCGCCTTCTCCGACGGCAAGCAGCTTTACGCTGTGCGCTACGCAACCGACCACAAGCCGCCGACGCTGTACGCCGCGCCGATGGGCGGCCGCACCGGCTATTGCCTCGTGTCAGAGCCGCTGAACGATGACGTCGATACCTGGGTGGAGATCCCGGATGGCAGCGCCGTGAAGGTCTGCGCCGAGGGGATGCAGGCGTCCATCTTCCAGCCGCAATCCTTGCCGCAGGCTGCCTGAGCTAGCCGACGAGCTTCTGAGCGATCAGCGCCGCCAGGCGCTCCGCCACCTCGTCCTTGTCGAGATCCGGCCACTCATCGACACCCCCGCCGCTGATGATCTTCACCCGGTTGCGGGTGCCGCCCATCACACCCGTTTCGGGCGATACATCGTTTGCGACGATCATGTCGGCGCCCTTGCGCTCCAGCTTCGAGCTTCCGTTGGCGACCACGTCCTGTGTTTCGGCGGCGAAACCAACGACGATCCTCGGGCGGTTCTCGTGATGGCCGACCGTCTTCAGGATGTCCGGGTTTTCAGCAAGCTGCAGCGGCGGCGGGGCCTCGCCCGGCTGTTTCTTGATCTTGTGGCCAGCCGAAGATGCGACGCGCCAGTCGGCAACGGCGGCCACCATCACGGCGATATCCGCGGGCAGGCGGGAGACCACGGCATCCCGCATCTCCTCGGCCCGCTCCACATGCACCGTCGACACGCCCTGCGGGTCAGGAATGGTCACGGGCCCGGAAACAAGCGTGACCTCGGCGCCAAGCCGCGCGAGTGCCGCGGCGATGGCATGACCCTGGCGGCCGGAGGAGCGGTTGGCGATGTAGCGCACGGGATCGATCGGCTCATGTGTTGGCCCGGAGGTGACGATCGCGGTCTTGCCGGCAAGAGGCCTGTCGCCGGGAGCAAGCAGGGCCGTGATCGCCTTGACGATCTCCAGCGGCTCGGCCATGCGCCCGACGCCCGCTTCATTGCGCTCGGCCATTTCGCCGGCCATTGGCCCAATGAAATGGATGCCGTCCGCCTTCAGCGTCGCGACATTGCGCCTCGTCGGCGGCGCTTCCCACATCTTCGGGTTCATCGCCGGCGCAATCAAGACCGGCCGGTCCGTGGCAAGCAGGACGGCGCTTGCCAGATCGTCGGCGAGCCCATTCGCCATCTTTGCCATCAGGTCGGCGCTGGCAGGCGCGACCACGACGAGATCCGTGTCCCGCGCCAGCCGGATATGGCCGACATCCTGCTCGTCTTCGCGCGAAAAAAGGTCGGTATAGACATGGCTTGCGGAAAGCGCACCGACGGCGAGCGGCGTGATGAACTCCTGCGCCGCCTTCGTCATCACCGGCCGCACCAGCGCGCCGCGCTCGCGAAGCCGCCGGATCAGGTCGAGGCTCTTGTAGGCGGCGATACCGCCCGAGATGATCAGAAGAATGCGCTTGTTTGAGAGTTCCATATCCGGACCTGCGATAACTGTGGCCGGAAGCTAAGCCATCGGGGGGAGATGTTCAATCGCGAGCGAAAAGGGATACGGCGAGCATCGTTGCGGGTTGGAATGGATTGAACGGCCGCTTAGTTAGAGTTGATCACCAAGGTTCATGCCATGCCCGAAGCCGCCGATCCGGCCCCTCCCTCAAATGCCACAGGCGCAGCCAGACAGTATCTCGTCCGCGGCAGCTCGGGATACCGCAAGGCGAGCTTCGCGCTTTTCCTTTCAGGCTTCTCCACCTTCGCGCTGCTTTATTGCGTGCAGCCGCTGATGCCGATTTTCTCGCACGATTTCGGCGTCAGCCCTGCCGCAAGCTCCTTGTCGTTGTCGCTCTCCACCGGGCTGCTTGCGGTGGCAATCTTTCTGGCCGCAGCGGTGTCGCAGCGCTTCGGGCGCCGCAGCCTGATGTTCGTGTCGCTGCTCGGCGCTTCCGTCTGCACGGTTGCCTGCGCGATCGCGCCAGGCTGGAACGCCATCCTCCTCATCCGGGCGCTGGAGGGTTTTCTGCTCGGTGGCGTGCCGGCCGTCGCGATGGCCTATCTTTCGGAAGAAATCGAGCCGCGCTCGCTCGGCTCGGCGATGGGCCTTTATATCGCCGGCAATGCCTTTGGCGGCATGGCGGGGCGCGTCTTCACCGGCATCCTCGCCGAATATCTTTCGTGGCGCTGGGCGCTTGGCAGCATCGGCCTGATGGGCATGGCGGCCGCCGCCGGTTTCCTCATCCTCCTGCCACCGTCGCGCAACTTCGTGCAACACAAGTCGTCGGCCCGATACCATGTCGATGCCTGGGTCGGACATTTGCGCAACCCGTCGCTCGCCATGCTGTTTGCGATCGCCTTCCTCGCCATGGGCTCCTTCGTGACGATCTACAACTATGCCGGCTTTCGGCTGGTGGCCGAGCCTTACAGCCTCAACCAGACGGAGCTTGGGCTGATCTTCACGGTCTACCTGTTCGGCATGGCCGCATCCTGGGCCGGCGGCCATCTTGGCGATCGTTTCGGGTATTTCCTGGTCATGCCGGTCGGCATCGGCATCGCGCTCATCGGCGTCGCCATCACGCTCGCCGCACCTCTGTGGGTGATCATCCTCGGAATCGTGCTTTTGACATCCGGTTTCTTCATGGCCCATTCGGTGGCAAGCGCGCTGGTGGGCAAGCTCGCCAAGGGTAACAAGGGCCATGCCTCCTCGCTTTACCTGCTCGCCTATTACCTCGGCTCGAGCGTCGCAGGTTCGGCCGGCGGGCATTTCTGGGTTGCGGATGGATGGTGGGCGGTTGTTGCCTTTACCGGGACGATGCTGCTCGCATGCCTTCTCGCCGCGCTGTTGTCGAAGCACTTTGCGCAGCGCGCCGGCTAGCTCTTCTTCGCAGCAGTCGGGACCGCCGTGGTCGTCAGCTTGAACTCGCTCATTTCCTTCGGCGTCAGGTAGTAGAGCCGGTCTGGCGGCGTTTCGAGCGCGTTGATCCACAAGCCGACACCAATGCCCATCGCATCGAGATGCCGCGCCACCCGCGCCGTGGTCGATTGCGCGGACGACATGGCCTGCTCGGCACTCGGGCGGTTCTTGCTGCCGTTGAAGACCTGGTGCACGCCGATTACCGCATCCTTCTCTGCCGTGCGGGCAACACCGCCGGCAAACACGATCGGGCAGGAGGAGGCGCAGAGCGCCCTGGTCTCAACGCGCGTATCGAGCTTCTTGTCTCGGATCAGTGTCGACATCGCCAGGGCATCATCGACCGAGCCGCCGGGGGAGTTCAGCGCCACCACCTTCACATACTCGCCGCGCGCCTCGATCTCCTCGGCAAAACGGCCGGCGGCTCCGAGATCGATGGTGCCTTCCGCCAGGAGGACCCCACCCGGCTTCAGGTCAAAGACCATCGGCTGGCGCAGCACTTCGCTGGGGCTTGAAGGCTGCACGGGCGGAGCGGCCGGTACGCCATCCGTCAGCGCCGGCGGCAGGACGGGCTGATCTTCGTGCATCGGGTCGAACCCCGGGAGCTCCGTCTCGGACGTCGCCATCTCGCGGATATCGACCACCATGAAAACGGCAGAAGCGCAGAGCAGGAGGTAGAAGGCGCCTTTCATGATCGCGCCGTCATCGATCCTGCGGATCGCCTCACCAATCCTCATGGCTGCGATCCCTGCGGCTGCGGGCTTCAAGGCTGGTGATGTTGTTGGGTTCCGGTTCGCCGGCAGGGCGCTCTTCGAGGGGCACGTCCTGCTCTTGGCGCTCCTCGTCTGGCGCTTCGGCCGCGGCCGTTGGGACCCGCTCCGGCACGCTGCTGGTTGCATTGATAGCGCGCTGCACCTCCAGCGCCCGCAGCAGTTCGCCAGCGGTGATGGTGTCGGCAAAGGCCAGTTTCTCGTCCTGTCGCCGGATCGCGCCGTGCACGACGGCAAGGATGAAGACCATCACGCCTGGCAGGAGGTCGATCGAGATTGCACCGGCCCAGGCGGGTATGAATTCCGACGCATAATGCAGTACGGCTTCCGCCGGCGCCATCGGCACGAAACGTCGCTCCTGAACCGGTGGGCGCGCGAGAAGCTCGTCGGCAGCCTTGGCAAGCGCCTTGGATTGTGCCGCGACAGAGGAGCGCACCGTCTCCATCACCTGGTTCTGGCGGTTCACGAGATCCGGCAGCCCCCCATCCGGAACCGGGGCGATGAAGCCAAGCGACAGGTCATCGGCGGCGCGGCGGATGGAAGGCGCAACAGAGGTCTGGGTGAGCGAGGTGATGATGCCGGTGAGCGCCACGGCCTCGTTCGAGAACTGGTCGGCGCGCGGGTCAATGAGCCCGGGGGCCGAAACCAAGGAGCGCATGGTCTCAAGTCGCTTCTTCCCCTGTTCGAAGAGGTCGGTTACCTGGTCGCGCGAGGCGTTGATGCTGGCCTCGAGCGACTTCATCTGTGCGGACATCTGGCTGAGCAGTTGCACGACGCTGCCCGAACCTGTCGTCCCCGTCAGCGAGCCCGCCTGTCGTTCGACGCCGGCAAGCTGGGCGAAGCGTTCGGAGGCGCGCTGGATGTCGGGAAGCAAGCTCTGGGCAGCAAGAGCGTTCTGGTGCGCACGGTTGAGATCGGCGGTATAGTCTTCGACGCTTTCAGAAAGATGCTGCTCCACGGCAGCCGATCCGGCGAGTGCTGCAGCGTTCAGCCAGCTGGACATGGCCATGATCATCGCCGCACCCACGGCCATGACAAGGAGCAAGGCGCCGCGCCCAGTGCGCGACGTCACATGCGGGTAAAACCGGGCCATGTAGAACCAGAAGGCGTAGATGCCGACCGAGACCGAGGCGGAGTAGATGACGGCTGCAAAGAACACCGCTGTCGGTGAACCGTCGAGGATCGTGCGGGCGCCAAGGTAGGTATAGACGCCTGACGCGAGCGCAAGCACGGCGAGTGCAAACCGGGTCATCGTTTCGACGGCGATGACGCCGTCCTGCAATCGTCTGGATGCGCCTAACGCCATGGAAAACCTCGAAAAGGAATGTATTCCTCAAGAGAGTATGAAGAAGCGGGCGGAATAAAGGCCGGGCCTTCGGGGCTTTCCCCAGCCACCGGCATCAGCCGATGGCAAAGACGAGGTAGAGCAGCGACAGGGCAATGATCCAGAGTGCAATCCGGCCCGAGCGGGTATGGCGCGCTTCGGCGCGGCCGATCGCTTCCGCCGTCTGCGGATCGAAACGTAGTCCATGCTGGCTCATGTGAACGAGCTCCTTGTGCAGCGTCTCGGTCTTTGTCGCGATTTCCGGCAGCGCCTCGGCGAGCTTCACGGCCGCCTTGACGCCATCCTTGAGGTCGGAGACCACGCGCTTCGGACCAAGGTTGTCGCGGATCCATTGGCCAACCACGGGTTCCGCCGCCTTCCACATGTTGAACCGCGGGTTCAGCATGCGCGACACACCCTCCACCACGACCATGGTCTTCTGCAGCAGGATCAGCTCTGGTCGCGTCTGCATCTCGAAGAGGTCGGTCACCTCGAACAGCAGCGCCAGCAGGCGCGCCATGGAGATGGTTTCGGCCGGCTGGCCATGGATCGGCTCGCCAATCGCACGGATCGCCTGCGCAAAGGCCGCGACATCGTGGTGTGCCGGCACATAACCGGCTTCAAAATGCACCTCGGCCACGCGCATGTAGTCGCGGGTGATGAAGCCGAACAGGATTTCGGCGAGGAAACGCCGTTCCTTCTTTCCGAGCCGCCCGACGATGCCCATGTCGACGGCAACGATGGTTCCGGCCGGATCGACGAACAGGTTGCCCGGATGCATGTCGGCATGGAAGAAGCCGTCGCGCAGCGTGTGCCGCAGGAAGGACTGGATCAGCACCTCGGCAAGCTTCTCAAGGTCGTAGCCCGCGGCCCGCAGGGCTTCGACATTGTTCATCTTGATGCCATCAATCCATTCCATGGTGATGACATCGCGGCCGGTCCGCTCCCAGTCGATCTGGGGCACGCGGAAGCCGGGATCTTCCTTGGTGTTTTCGGCGATCTCGGAGAGTGCTGCCGCTTCAAGCCGCAGGTCCATCTCCATCTTGGTGGTCTGCTCGAGCGTGCGCGTCACCTCGATCGGGCGCAGGCGACGGCTGGAGCGTACGAAGCGTTCCTGGAGGCGCGCCAGGAGATACATGCTCTCGATATCATTGGCGAAACGCTGGCGCACGCCAGGCCGGACAACCTTCACCGCCACGCGCTTGCCGTTCACCTCGGCCGGATGCACCTGGGCGATGGAGGCGGCCGCGATCGGTTCGGAGAAGGAGGTGTAGAGCTCCGTCACCGGGCGGCCGAGCGAGGCTTCGATGGCGGCCTTGGCGGCCTGCGTCGGGAAAAACGCCATCCGGTCCTGCAGGAGTGCAAGATCCACCGCCCAGTCGACACCGACGACATCCGGCCGGGTGGCCAGGAACTGACCGATCTTGACGTAGGAGGGTCCAAGCCGGTCCACCGCCCGCGTCAGGCGTTCGCTGCGGGCCTGCTTCTTGGCCCGGAAGCGCGCCAGCGGCTCCACAAGCGATTTGAGGAGGCCGATCGACGGCGGCATGTCCTGCGTGGGAAGGGCGGAAACCACGCCCTCGCGCACAAGAACCCAGCCGACCCGGGCAAGCCGGAAATAAGCGCCAATGGTGCTCATCCGCTTACAGTTTCCAGCTGGAATGCAGCGCGGCGATGCCGCCCGTATAGTTGGTATAGGTCACGCGCGAGAACCCGGCATTGCGGATCATCGCCGCAAAATTCTCCTGGTTCGGGAACTTGCGGATCGATTCCACCAGGTACTGATAGGGTTCAGCCTCGCCGGTGATCATCTTGCCGAAACGCGGGATCGCCTTGAACGACCATTCTTCATAAAAGCGCTCCAGAAGCGGCATCTCGACTTCCGAAAACTCGAGCACCAGAAGGCGGCCACCGCGCTTGAGCACCCGATATGCTTCCTTCAGCGCCACGTCGATATGCGGCACGTTGCGAATGCCGAAGGCAATCGTATAGGCGTCGAAAGAGTTATCCTCGAAGGGCAGGGACTCGGCATTCGCCTCGACGAAATCGAGATTGGACGTGAGGTTCTTCTTCCGCGCCCGTTCTGCGCCCACCTCCAGCATCGAGCCGTTGATGTCGAGCACCGTCGTATGCGCCTTGCGGTCCGAGGCTTCAACGATGCGGAAAGCGATGTCGCCGGTGCCGCCCGCCACGTCCAGCGTCCGGTAGTTGGCATCCTTGCGCGGGTTGAGCGCCGCAATCATGGCATCCTTCCACACGCGGTGCATGCCCGCCGACATCACGTCGTTCATGATGTCGTAGCGCTTGGCCACCTTGTGGAAGACGTCGTTGACCAGTCCCTGCTTTTCGTCCTCGGCGACCTGACGAAAGCCGTAGGAGGTTTCCATGCCGCCTTCGGCACTGGTGCGGCGGGCTTCGGTCATCGATGAACTCCTCAACTCTTCTTTTATGGCGCTGGCCTCAGCGTCGACCATAGCGAAACCGGTCTGTTCTCGCTATCTGTGGCTCACTCATCATCAATGGCGTGGCCCTTGGCTGGTCTATAGAGCAGGGCCGGGCCGGTTGAAACAGGAAGTTAGGTAGACAATGCCGGAATTGCCAGAGGTCGAAACCGTCCGGCGCGGCCTCGCTCCAGCCATGGAGAACGCGGTGATCGCAAAGCTGGAGCTCAATCGGCCCGACCTGCGTTTTCCGCTGCCCGAGAATTTTGCCTCTGCTGTCGAGGCACGGCGGATCGTTTCGCTCGGTCGGCGCGCCAAATATCTGCTGATCGAGCTTGAGGACGACCGGACGATCATCAGCCATCTCGGCATGTCCGGCTCCTTCCGCATCGCTGACGAAACGTTGGGCGACTTCCATTACCCGCGTTCCAAGGATGGCAAGCATGACCATGTCGTGTTTCACCTGGTACGGGAGGGGGCGCCGCTGCGGGTGATCTACAATGATCCGCGCCGTTTCGGCTTCATGCATCTGTGGAAGCGTTCCGAACTTGATCTTTATCCTGCCTTTGCGGGGCTCGGGCCTGAGCCGACCGGGAATGCGCTGGACGCCGGCTATCTCGCCGCCCGGTTTGCCGGCAAGACGCAGCCGCTCAAGGGCGCGCTGCTTGACCAGACGGTGATTGCCGGGCTCGGCAATATCTATGTCTGCGAGGCGCTGTGGCGTTCGCACCTGTCACCGAAGCGTGCGGCCAGCAGTCTCGTCACCCCGACAGGCAGGCCGAAAAAGGAACTGCTGCTGCTGACGGATGCCATCCGCGACGTGATCGCCGATGCAATCGCCGCCGGCGGCTCGTCCTTGCGCGACCACATCCAGACGGACGGATCGCTCGGTTATTTCCAGCATTCCTTCTCCGTCTACGACCAGGAAGGCAAGCCTTGCCGCACGCCCGGATGTGGCGGTACGGTCGCCCGCATCACCCAGGCGGGCCGTTCGACATTCTTTTGCCCCCGCTGCCAGAAATAGGAGAGGAGTTTTATCCGCATGAGCTACGAGACCCTGCTGACTGAAACACGTGGTGCCGTTGCCATCGTCACGCTGAACCGGCCAAAGGCGCTGAATGCGCTGAACTCCACCGTCATGACGGAACTCACCGATGCCTTCGCCGGCTTCGCCAAGGATGATGCGATTGGCGCAATTGTTCTGACGGGCTCGGAAAAGGCCTTCGCGGCAGGCGCCGACATCAAGGAAATGCAGTCGCTCGATTTCGTTGATGCCTATGTGAACGACTTCATCTCCGGCTGGGAGGCGATCGCCTCCACCCGCAAGCCTGTCATAGCGGCCGTATCCGGCTTTGCGCTCGGCGGCGGCTGCGAGCTCGCCATGATGTGCGACTTCATCATTGCCTCCGAAACGGCAAAGTTCGGCCAGCCTGAAATCACGCTTGGCGTCATTCCCGGCATGGGCGGTTCGCAGCGCCTCACCCGCGCCGTCGGCAAGGCCAAGGCCATGGACCTCGTTTTGACCGGCCGGATGATGGATGCGGCCGAGGCCGAGCGTGCGGGGCTGGTGTCGCGCATTGTCGCACCGGAGCGTCTCATCGATGAGGCTGTGGAAGCGGCGGCCAAGATTGCCTCCTTCCCGCGCGCGGCCGTGCTGATGGGCAAGGAAGCGGTTGCCCGCTCGTTCGAGACCACGCTTGGCGAAGGTTTGCGTTTCGAGCGCCGCCTGTTTCACTCGCTGTTTGCCACCGCCGATCAGAAGGAAGGCATGGCGGCATTCGTCGAAAAGCGCAAACCGAGCTTCTCCAACCGCTGAGAACCGGCGCTTTGCTGCAAATTGCGCGTTGACTGGAGCGGGTATTCCAGCTATATGCCCGCCCACAGTTGGGAAAGCCTGATCACGGCTTCCTCTATTGCTCCCAAATTGCTGGATCGATGGTCGCAGGACCGGCGCGGCAACGGCGGAGTTTTGGTTCGAATTCGTAGAGAGGCATCAATGGCCAATACAACTTCGGCGAAAAAGGCGACCCGCAAGATCGCTCGCCGTACCGCAGTCAACAAGGCTCGCCGTTCGCGCGTTCGCGGCTTCATCCGCAAGGTTGAGGAAGCGATTGCATCGGGCGATATCGGTGTAGCAGCCGAAGCTCTGAAGGTCGCTCAGCCGGAAATCCAGCGCGCTGCGACCAAGGGCGTTCTTCACCGCAACACGGCGTCCCGGAAGGTGTCTCGCTTGGCTGCTCGCGTGAAGGCTCTGTCGGCCTAATCAGCGACACAATTGATTTCATGAAGGAGCCTGGCCGCGTGCCGGGCTTTTTCTGATTCTGCCTAAATTCGAATATTCTTAACCATCCTGCCTGATCGACCATGTCGGCAAGGTGACAGCAATAGCTGAACATTTCCAATGGCTTGTCGAAGGTGGCGGCGCTGGTTGGAAGGTTTTGGGCGCGGCCGATGCTCTCAAAACGAGTCAAGGAAATTTTTATTTTTCCTGTGAAAAAGCCCGCCGAACATCTGTCATTTTTGAATCCCATTGATTCAACAGCGATTCTCCAACCCCCTGTTTGCGTCATTTAAATGACGTCCCAAGAGTCAACGCCCGACGTGTGATTTTGCGGAAAATTCACCATTGATCTCAGCTTTCGATCCTGCCTAAATGCTTTTCAGCAAGAGGCGCAGGGGTCTACTCAGAAAGCTGTCGATGGCCCGTCCTTACCGGACGGGGCGGATACTTTCTGCTTCTTGTCACGGGCTTTCTTACCCGTCTCCCAGATAACCAGGGGTTGCAATTCGGAAATGGGGCATTTCCGGAGATCGATGGATTATGCGAGGTTCACGCAGGTGAGCAGCGGCTTAGGAGGGATGAAGAAGGCGGAAGGCCCATGACGAGGATGGGTTCTTCTGCAAAACGCGGAGTGGCTTCCGTGGATCCGGCAGGCGAACGAGGCAGCCGGATGTGCTTTCAGGTGCAACGAGGCACCTGAGGGTAAAATGATCAGAGAGAAGGGTGGCAGGGTGACCAATGAGTGGAAGCTCTGCCCGCCTCAGTCGAGGTTTGTTCTGGCGGCGACAACAGTGTCCGCCAGACGCAATGAAAATGTGGAAGGCGGCGACCAATGCAAGTGACTACCGTACCGGCCCGTGCAGGTAATGGGGACCACGCGCGGCAGGCATTCGATTCAGTGTGCTCCGAAGCGGCAGGGGAAACATCCGAAATGAAGCATGATGCGCTTTTTGAGCGGTTCAGTGCACGTCTGAAGGCTCAAGTTGGTCAGGACGTTTATGCAAGCTGGTTTGGACGGCTCAAGCTTCATTCGGTTTCGAAAAGTGTCGTTCGCCTGACGGTTCCGACGACGTTCTTGAAGTCCTGGATCAACAACCGCTATCTCGAGCTCATCACCACCATTCTCCAGGCGGAAGACCCTGAGATCCTGAAGGTCGAGATCCTGGTGCGCAGCGCAAGTCGTGGGCCGCGTGCCTCGGCCGCGACCGAAGATCGCGCCGCCGGATCCGAACCGACCAGCACGCCGACGGCAAGCCGCACGCCGAACGCGCCGCGCGAAATCGGCAAGATCGCCGTATTCCCGACCGCCGCATCCACGCCCGTTCGCTCGCAGCAGGCGCCGAGCCCGCTGTTCGGCTCGCCGCTCGACACCCGCTTCACCTTCGACACCTTTATTGAAGGCTCGTCCAACCGCGTGGCACTTGCCGCCGCCAAGACCATAGCGGAAGCCGGTGCAGGCGCCGTGCGCTTCAACCCGCTCTTCATCCATTCGGGTGTCGGCCTCGGCAAGACGCACTTGCTGCAGGCGATCGCCAACGCGGCGGTTGCCAGCGACCGCATGCCGCGCGTCGTCTACCTGACGGCCGAATATTTCATGTGGCGGTTTGCGACCGCCATCCGCGACAACGACGCCCTGACCCTGAAGGACTCGCTGCGCAACATCGACCTGCTGATCATCGACGACATGCAGTTCCTGCAGGGCAAGATGATCCAGAACGAGTTCTGTCACCTGCTCAACATGCTGCTCGACAGCGCCAAGCAGGTCGTGGTTGCTGCCGACCGCGCGCCGTGGGAGCTGGAATCGCTTGATCCGCGTGTTCGCTCGCGCCTCCAGGGCGGTGTCGCCATCGAGGTGGAAGCGCCCGATTACGAAATGCGCCTCGAGATGCTGAAAGGCCGTCTGGAAGCCGCACGCCAGGAAGATCCGTCGCTCGACATTCCGGCGGAAATCCTCAATCACGTGGCCCGCAGCGTAACGGCAAGCGGCCGCGAGCTGGAAGGCGCCTTCAACCAGCTCCTGTTCCGCCGCTCGTTTGAACCGAACCTCACGATCGAACGCGTCGACGAGCTTCTGGCGCACCTCGTGGGTGCCGGTGAAGCCCGGCGGGTGCGCATCGAAGACATCCAGCGCATTGTTGCCCGCCACTACAACGTATCGCGCCAGGAACTGGTGTCGAACCGTCGCACCCGCGTCATCGTCAAGCCGCGCCAGGTGGCGATGTATCTGTCGAAGACCATGACGCCGCGCTCCTTCCCGGAGATCGGCCGTCGGTTCGGTGGCCGCGATCACACCACGGTCCTACATGCGGTGCGCAAGATCGAAGAACTGATCTCGGGCGACAACAAGCTCAGCCACGAGATCGAGCTGCTGAAGCGGCTCATCAACGAAAACAACGCCTGATACCGCTTGTGCCGCCCTTCGAGGCGGCACAATGCTTTTCGGACGGTGGTGGTAGCCCCAACGCCACCGGTCGCCGCAATGGAATCTCCTTGACCGGCGACTGGCGCAGGCTCATGAACGCGATGGACGCGTTCGGGGCCACACCATGTTTCTTCTGTCAGTCGCAATGATCTGGGCGGTGGCCTGCGTCACGCCGGGGCCGAATACGCTGCTCATCATGCGGTATGCGCTGACGGCGCCGCGCCAGGTCGCCATCCTCGGCGCCTGCGGCACCATTACCGGCACGCTCTGCTGGGGCCTTGCCGGCTGGCTCGGCATCAACGCCCTCTTCCAGGCTGCACCCTTTGCCTATCTCGCGCTGAAGATCGTTGGCGGCGCCTACCTGGTCTGGCTCGGCTTCAAGATATTCATGGATGTGCGCAAGGCCCGCCAGACGGCCGATCTTGATGCGGTGAGGGCGGATATCTCGCTGAAGACAGCCTACCGCATGGGGCTTGCCACCAATCTCGCAAATCCAAAAACGGCGCTGTTTGTCGCCTCGCTGTTTGCCGCCACCATGCCGGCCGGCACGCCGTTCCTGTACGGGCTGGCGGCAATCGCCGTGATGATATCCGTCTCGACCATCTATTACACGGTGCTGATAGGGCTCATCACCCACCGCAGGGTCGCGGCTGCCTATCTCAAGGCGAAGAAGAAGATCGACCTTGGTGTCGGAATGGTGTTTGTCGGTTTCGGCACCAGGCTGCTTCTGTCGCACCGGTGAGGCGCGAAAGCGTCAGCAGGCGAGATCTGCGACAACCGCGTCCAGGATCAGCATGCCGGACGGCGTGCAGCGGAGACGGGAATTGCCAAGCCGCTCGATAAAGCCGTGCTCGAGCAGCCGTTCCTCGCGCACCGGGTCCGGGTCGCGACGGGAAAGCTGCTGCCAGCGCGCCAGATCGACGCCTTCGCGCAGGCGAAGGCCCATCAGCAGCAGTTCATCGGCCTGCTCCTCGTCGTCGAGGATCTCCTGGTCGAGCATGCCGTGGCCGATACTCTCCACCTGTTCTAGCCAGGTTTCCGGGCGGCGCTCCGTGGCGGTGGCGATCTTGTTGCGGCCGCGCGTCAGCCGGCCATGCGCGCCGGGGCCGATACCGGCATAATCGCCATAACGCCAGTAGGTGAGGTTGTGGCGGCTTTCAGCACCCGGTTTTGCATGGTTGGAGACCTCGTAGGCCGGCATGCCATGCGCTTCGGTGATTTCCTGTGTTGCCTCATAAAGCAATGCGGATTGATCCCCATCGGGAACGATCAACTTGCCCGCCTTGTGCAGGCCGAAGAAGGGCGTGCCCTCCTCGATCGTCAGCTGGTAGAGCGAAAGGTGGTCGACTGCGTAGGAGATTGCCTGCTTCAGCTCGGCTTCCCATGCCTCCACCGTCTGGCCGGGGCGCGCATAGATGAGGTCGAAGCTCATGCGCGGAAAGATCTCGCGCGCCAACCCGATTGCCTTCAGGGCGTCCGCCACGTCGTGCAGGCGCCCGAGGAACCGCAGGTCGGTGTCATTGAGCGCCTGGACGCCGAGCGACACACGATTGACGCCGGCTGAGCGGTAGCCGCGAAAGCGGGTTGCCTCGACGCTGGACGGGTTGGCCTCCATGGTGATCTCGATGCCATCCGGAACGTGCCAATAGCTGGAGATGCCGTCGAGGATCGCGGCCACCGTGGCGGGATCCATCAGCGAGGGCGTTCCGCCGCCAAGGAAGATGCTGGTTACGGTCTTTGGCCCGCTCAACTGCCGCATCACCTCCATTTCCCTCAGGAATGCGGCGGTAAAGCGCGGCTGGTCGACCGGTTGATGTCGGACGTGGCTGTTGAAGTCACAATACGGGCATTTGGCCGCACAAAAGGGCCAATGCACGTAAACCCCGAAGCCGGGTTCACCGGTATCGGGCAGGAGAGGGGCAGCAGGGTTCAAGTTGGGCTCACGTTTCCAGGCAGGTCTCGACGAAGCGCTTGAAGGCGCGCGCCCGGTGCGACAGGGCCTGGGCGTCGCCCGGCTTCCAGCCGTGCTTCTGATCGCTGCTCATTTCCCCGAATGTAGTATCGAAGCCCTGTGGCTGAAAGATGGGATCGTAGCCAAAACCATCGGTGCCGCGCGGCGGCCAGACGACCGTGCCTTCGACCTCGCCGCGGAAGAGCTCGGTGTGTCCATCTGGCCAGGCAAGGCAGAGCACGCTGACGAAACGGCAGCTGCGCTGTTCCGGCGTCGTGGCGCCTTTGTCTTGCAGCGCCTTCTCCACCTTTTCCATCGCCATGGCAAAGTCACGGCTGCCGTCTTCGCGCTCGGCCCAGTTGGCCGTGTAGACACCCGGAGCGCCATCTAACGCGTCAATGACGATGCCGCTGTCATCCGACAGCGCCGGCAGGCCGGATGCCTTGGCAGAGGCGAGCGCCTTGATTGCGGCATTCTCCTCGAATGTCGTGCCCGTTTCATCGGGCTCCTCGAACTTCAGGTCGGCGGCAGATTTCGCCGAGAAGCCGAAAGGCGCGATAAGTTCGGCAATCTCGCGGATCTTGCCAGCATTGTGGCTGGCAACGACAATGGTTTTCGTGTCGAGCTTTCGCATGACGGTCCTATTCGAGATTCCAGAGTTTGGGCTCAGCGCATTCCAGGCTGTTGCCGGCCGGATCGCGGAAATAGATCGAGCGCGCGCCGTTCGACCAGCGGAAGTCGCTTTCGATCGCGATGCCCGCCTTGTTCAGCTTTTCGACCATCCTGTCAATTGCCTCGCCGCTCATCCGGAAGCAGGCGTGGCCGGGGCCGGTGGCGCCATGCGCTGGAACCGGCAGGCCATCGACTGGAGAAGGCTTGATCGTCTCCGCCGGATTGAAGATCAGCAGGATGCTGTTGCCGCAGCGGAAGAAGACATGTCGTTCTCCCGCCCGCAGCACTTTTTCAAGCCCGAGGATGCCGCCGTAGAAGGCTTCGGCGGCATCAAGGTCAGCCGCATAAAGCGCAGTTTCAAGAATGCCGTCGATCAAGGGCCCCTCCGTCGTTTCAGGCGATGGCCTGCTTCTGCAGCGCCACCAGTTCCTGGGTGCCGTCCTGGGCGAGCGCCAGGAGCTTCAGGAATTCCTCCTGGCTGAAGGGGGCGCCTTCGGCTGTTCCCTGGATTTCAACAATGCCGCCGGAACCGGTCATGACAAAGTTCGCGTCGGTTTCAGCTGCCGAGTCTTCCAAGTAATCAAGGTCGATCACCGGCTGGTTGGCGAAGATACCACAGGAAATCGCTGCAACATGGTCCTTCAGCACCTTCTCGACCTTGATCATCGAGCGGGCTTCCATCCACTTCAGGCAATCGTATAGGGCAATCCAGCCGCCGGTGATGGAGGCGGTACGTGTGCCGCCATCAGCCTGGATGACGTCACAGTCCACAGTGATCTGCTTTTCGCCAAGCGCTTCCAGGTCCACCACCGCACGAAGCGATCGCCCAATCAGGCGCTGGATTTCCTGGGTGCGTCCGCCCTGCTTGCCGGCAGCCGCTTCCCGCTTCATCCGGTCGCCGGTGGCGCGCGGCAGCATGCCGTATTCGGCCGTTACCCAACCCTTGCCGGAATTGCGCAGCCACGGCGGTGTCTTTTCTTCAAGGCTTGCGGTGCACAGCACGTGCGTGTCGCCGAACTTGACGAGGCAGGAGCCTTCCGCATGCTTGGAGAAATTGCGCTCGAATGAAACCTTGCGCATCTGGTTCAACTGTCTGCCTGAAGGCCGCATGCCCTACTCCTATCGCTTTTGCAGCCTTCTAAGGCGCTGGCGGGTCATTTGCAAAGGGAAAGCCTCCGGATGAGGGCGAGGAAGCGTTGGTTTCCCCTTTTGCTGGACGATTGGAATGATTATATTTTCACCCACGCATGATTGGTAGGTGAAGGAAGTAAATGGCGTTTTCGGCACCGACGGGCAGGGACACCGGCTCTGTACTGGACGATCGTTCGCGGGAAATTTTCCGACGCATTGTGGAAAGCTATCTGGAAACGGGAGAGCCGCTGGGTTCCCGCAACCTGTCGCGCCTCCTGCCGATGTCGCTTTCTCCGGCCTCTGTTCGCAATGTCATGAGCGACCTGGAGGAGCTTGGGCTTATCTATTCGCCGCATATCAGCGCCGGCCGCCTGCCCACCCAGACTGGGCTGCGTTTCTTCGTTGATGCCTTCATGCAGGTCGGCAGCCTTTCGGAAGACGACCGCGCCAGCATCGACCGGCAGATCCGGCCAGCCAACCGTGACCAACCGCTCGAGAGCCTGATGGCCGAAGCGAGCCTGATGTTGTCGGGCGTGTCGCGTGGGGCCGGCATCGTCATCACGGCCAAGAGCGATCCGGTGCTGAAGCATGTGGAGTTCATCCGGCTGGAGCCCACCAAGGCGCTTGCGGTGCTGGTCGGCGACCATAACCAGGTCGAAAACCGTATCATCGAGCTGCCGGCGGGCGTGACCTCGTCGCAGCTGACGGAAGCAGCCAATTTCCTCAATGCGCATCTTGCCGGCCAGACGCTGGTGGAACTGCGCAGCGAACTGGCGCAGCTCAAGGACAAGGTGCAGGGCGAGCTTTATGCGCTCTCCCAGGATCTTGTAGAACGAGGCTTGGCAGTCTGGTCGGGCGATGCGGAGGATGGCAAGCCGAGCCAGCTCATCGTGCGCGGCCGAGCCAATCTCCTGCAGGGATTGGAAGACACGGCCGATCTCGATCGCCTGCGCCTGCTGTTCGACGACCTCGAAAAGAAGGACAGCCTGATCGAAATCCTGGATCTCGCTGAAAAAGGCCCGGGCGTGCGGATCTTCATTGGCTCGGAGAACAAGCTCTTCTCCTTGTCCGGCTCGTCGCTGATTGTCGCCCCTTATCGCGATGGCGAGGAGCGTATTGTGGGTGCCGTTGGTGTTATCGGCCCGACACGGCTCAATTATTCGCGGATCGTGCCGATGGTGGACTATACCGCCCAGCTCCTGGCCAGGCTGTCGCGCTAGGCGCGCAGCCGCAACACTTTCCCAAGTTTTTCCAAAGCCTTGATTTTTTCGACCTAAACCTCGATATCGGGCACAATCCAGCGGCAGGCCGCACGGCCCCCTGATACACCCCAAGCAATAACCGGAGACCGTCATGACCGACGAAACCAAGAAGAACGGACCTGACGCAACTGCCGCCGAAAATACGGCGGAAGCCGTGGCGTCTGCTCTTGAGGAAGCGGCGGAGCGTCATGCCGCCGAGGCGGCCGCCGCCGCGCAGGCTGCACCGAACGAGCCCGATCCGATTGAAGTGCTGAAGAACGAAAACAACGACCTGCGCGACCGCTTCCTGCGGCTGGCCGCTGAAATGGACAACCTGCGTCGCCGCACCGAACGCGACGTGAAGGATGCCAAGTCCTATGCGATTGCCGGTTTCGCCCGCGACATGCTCGCCGTTTCCGACAACCTTCGTCGCGCGCTTGATGCCGTTCCGGCCGAAAACCGCGAAGGCGCCGATGCAACGCTTCAGGCGCTGCTTGAAGGCGTGGAGATGACCGAGCGCTCCATGCTCTCGGCGCTCGAGCGTCACGGCGTGAAGAAGATCGAGGCTGAAAACCAGAAGTTCGATCCGAACTTCCACCAGGCCATGTTCGAGATCCCGAACCCGAACGTGCCGAACAACACGGTGGTCCAGGTCGTCCAGGCAGGCTTCACCATTGGTGAGCGTGTGCTGCGTCCTGCCATGGTCGGCGTTGCCAAGGGCGGCCCGAAGGCCGATGCGGCGCCTGCGCAGGAAGCTGCCGGCGAACAGCAGAACTGATCATCGCATGAATAGCGGCGGCCTCTGAGACCAGGGCTGCCAATGGAAATACAAAACCGCCCGGCGCTTTTCCAGCTGCCGGGCGGTTCCGTTTCGTCCCCACGAAAACTTAGAGGCGGCTTTTAAGCCGCGTGGTTTGCCTGTTCCTCGTTGAGGAAGGCATAGATGGCCGAGGCGGAGTCGGTCTTGCGCAGCTTGGCAACCAGTTCCTGGTCGCGCAGCACGCGGGCAATGCGCGACAGGGCCTTCAGGTGGTCGGCACCAGCACCCTCCGGTGCCAGCAGCAGGAATACGAGGTCGACGGGTTCGTCGTCCAGCGCTTCAAAATCGACCGGCGCCTCAAGGCGCGCAAAGATCCCCTTGATGGACGTGATGCTGCTCAGCTTGCCATGCGGAATGGCAATGCCATGGCCGACGCCAGTCGAGCCGAGCCGTTCCCGCTGCAGGATCACGTCAAAGATTTCCCGTTCGGCAACGCCTGTCAGCTTGGAGGCCTTGGCCGCCAGTTCCTGCAGGAGTTGCTTTTTGGAATTCACTTTAAGGGCAGGAATAATTGCATCTTGCTGCAGCAAATCTGCCAAAGCCATTTCTCATCATCCTTCGTGCCGCAAGGGCTTGCGCCTCAGGCGAATAGAAAGCGCCGTTACCGACGCTTTCCGGTAGATCTCTCAGTTCTTGATATTGGCGGAGTCGATCCAGCCAATATTGCCGTCAGGGCGGCGGTAAACGATGTTCAGCTGCTCCTTGCCGGGGCTGCGGAAAAGCAGAACAGGTTCATCGGTCATATCAAGCGCCATCACGGCACTTGCCACCGACATGGTCTTCAGCGGCCTGGAGCTTTCGGCCACAATCGTCGGCGCGAAATCCTCCGGCACTTCGTCTGCTTCATCCGGTACGCCGTCCATAACCGTATAGGCCACTTCGGCCGAGCCATTTGCTTGCGTGTTACCGGCGTGATGGTCCTTCAGGCGGCGCTTGTAGCGGCGAAGCCGCTTTTCGATCCGCTCAGCTGCGGCATCAAAGCTGCCCTGGGGGTCGTTTGCCTCTCCTGCAGCGTGCAAAACGATCCCAGTATCGAGATGTACTTTGCAGTCGGCAGAAAATCGTGATCCCGATTTGACCACGACGACTTGGCTAGAATACCCCCCGTCGAAGTATTTTGTTACCGCTTCTCCGATGTGGTCCTCGATCTTTTGACGGAACGAGTCACCAATTTCCATATGTTTACCGGATACACGCACACTCATGGAGTTCTTCCTTCTTGTCGTGACTTGCGTGTTCCAGTCTACGCCAAGCCGCCGCCTCATCCAAGCTCTTCGCTCGCCACAAGGTGAAATAGCTGCGTTCGTTCCTGATGGGTTGGGAGGATTGCTGTGTCCGGTACCCGTGCTGTTGCGGCGGGCTTCTAATGCCGCCTTCACGAAATGTCAACAACTGCAAGGACGCGGAAAATTAACGACCGCTAAACCACGTTGGACGATGGCGTTACTTCAGAAGGCCGCCACCTTTGCCAGCGCCCGCTTTTCACGACGTCGCTGGACGGAGGAGGGGATGTTCATCGCCTCACGGTATTTCGCGACGGTGCGGCGGGCAAGATCGACGCCGCCCTTCTTGAGGCTGATGACGATGTCGTCGTCGGAAAGCACTGCATCCGGTGTTTCCTGGGCAATCAGCTGCCGGATCCGGTGGCGAACGGCCTCGGCGGAATGGTTGTCGCCGCCTTCCTCTGCCGAGCCGATGGATACGGTGAAGAAGTATTTGAGCTCGAACAGCCCGCGCGGCGTCAGCATGTACTTGTTGGAGGTGACGCGGCTTACGGTCGATTCATGCATCTTGATGGCTTCCGCCACCGTCTTCAGGTTCAGCGGCCGCAGATGGTCAACGCCATGCACAAGGAAAGCGTCCTGCTGGCGGACGATCTCGGTCGCCACCTTCATGATGGTCTTTGCGCGCTGGTCGAGGCTGCGGGTGAGCCAACTGGCGTTCTGCATGCATTCCGACAGGAAGGTGTGGTCTTCACTGTTCTTGCGGCAGGTCTTGGAGACTGTCTGGTAATAGCTCTGGTTGACCAGGACCCGCGGCAGTGTGTCGGGGTTGAGGTCGACGATCCAGCTCCCATCGGCCGCCGGGCGCACCACGATATCGGGTGCAATGGTTTCGGAAACGCCGCTTTCAAAGCCGGCACCCGGCTTCGGGTTCAGCTTGCGGATTTCCGACAGCATGTCGAGCAGGTCTTCGTCATCGACGCCGCAGATTTTTCTGAGCGAGGCAAAGTCGCGTTTGGCGAGCAGTTCGAGGTTGCGGACGAGCGCATCCATGGCCGGATCGAGCCGGTCGCGCTGCCGAAGCTGGATGGCAAGGCACTCGCTTAAAGTTCGGGCGAAGACGCCGGGCGGGTCAAGCGTTTGCAAGGAGGCAAGAATGGCTTCCACCTCGGCCATGCTCTTGCCGAGACGGCTGGCAACCTCATCGAGGTCTCCCTGCAGGTAACCGGCTTCATCCAGCTGATCGACCAGTACCTGGGCGACCAGCCGGTCGGCGGCTTTCGTCAGCAGGAATGGCACCTGCTGGTTCAGGTGATCGCGCAGTGTGGTCTGGCCTGCCACGAAGTCTTCAAGATCGTAATCGTCGCCCGCCTCGCCGCCGCCCGGCATGGACTTCCACTGCCCGCGCAGTTCCGGTGCATCCGCACGTGGTGCCGGTCCATCATCCGGAAAGACGTTGTCGTATCCGGTATCCAGACCTTCGCCGAGCCGTTCGGCCGTGGCGGAGTTGCCGTTCCAGTCATCGCGGGATGTTTCGGGAGCATCGGCCGCGTCCGCGCTATGCACGCCGGCGTAGTCGGCCTCTCTCTCGGCGCCTGTTTCCGCGCCGCTATCGGCCTCGCCGGATGCCAATTCGAGCAGCGGGTTCTTTTCGACTTCCTGCGCGATGAACTGGTTGAGCTCGAGATGGGTCATCTGCAGAAGCTGGATCGACTGCATCAGCTGGGGCGTCATCACCAGCGACTGCGTCTGCTTCAGGAAAAGACTGGCGGATAAAGCCATATCGAACGCGAAACCTTCAAAACCCCCGTCATCTCAAAGCGAGATGACCCCGACGTCAGGACCAGCCCCTGAGGCCCCAACTTCACTTGGCACGAGAATTGCTTTTTTGAGGGGTTTGGTCAAGCGATGCGCGGGCAAAAGGTAAACTTCTTGCGCCCTCGTCAGAGGCTGAATTTGTCGCCCAGGTAGAGCCGGCGTACGTCTGGATTGTTGACGATATCGTTCGCCCGGCCATGGGTGAGTACTTCGCCCGCGTGGATAATGTAGGCCCGGTCGATGAGGCCAAGCGTTTCGCGCACGTTGTGGTCGGTGATCAGGACGCCGATGCCGCGCGCCGTCAGGTGACGTACAAGGTTCTGAATGTCGGAAACCGAGATCGGGTCGACGCCGGCAAAGGGCTCGTCGAGCAGCATGAAGGCGGGATCGGTCGCCAAGGCGCGAGCGATTTCGAGGCGGCGTCTTTCACCGCCGGAGAGGGCAACGGCCGCCGACTTGCGCAGCTGGCTGATGTGGAACTCTTCCAGCAGTTCATCCAGCTTGCGCTCGCGCTTGTCCTTGTCCGGCTCGTGCACTTCGAGGACCGCGCGAATATTGTCTTCAACTGTCAGTCCGCGAAAGATCGAGGCTTCCTGGGGCAGGTAACCCACGCCAAGCCGGGCGCGCCGATACATCGGCATCCGCGTCACTTCGTTGCCGTTGATTGCAATCATGCCTTCGTCAACCGGAACAAGCCCGGTGATCATGTAGAAACAGGTGGTCTTGCCCGCACCGTTCGGTCCCAGAAGGCCAACAGCCTCGCCGCGACGCACGACGAGCGACACGCCGTTGACGACGCGCCGTGTGTCGTAGGTCTTGGAAAGTCCGTGCGCCACGAGCGTCCCCTCGTAGCGCGCTTTGTCGCGTGCCACGAAAGGCTCGGGAGCGGCCGGCTTCCTGGCCGACAGACTGGAAAGGAACGGTATTTTCACGTTGCTGGTCTGTTACTGCTTCGGGCGCGACTTCGGGTCGAGCATGATCTCGACGCGCCCGCCACCGCATGGATCGAGCTTTGCCTGGCCGGTCGCCATCTGCACCGTCAGCTTGCACCCCTTGAAGACATTGGGTCCTTCCGACAGCACGACCTGCTTGCCGGACAGGATGAAGGTCTGCGAGGCCATGTCGAACTCGCCCTTGTCCGCGGTTGCCTGCTGCGTGCCCGACGTCAGGAACACGGTGTCGTCGAGGAAGATCTTGTCGATATTGGCATTGCCGGAGGTCACCGAGCCGCCACCTTCACCGGTATAGAGCACGGTCATCTTGCCGGCCTTCATCGTGGTGTTGCCCTGCACCACCTGGACGTTGCCGGTGAAGAACGCCTTCTTCTCCTGCTCACGGATTTCCAGCTGGTCGCTGCCGATCTGTATCGGCTGGTCGCCGGAAAGCTTCAAGCCTTCCATCTGCGTGGTCGACTGGGCGTGAGCCATGGAAGGGGCGGTCACAATGCCAAGGCAGGAAACCATGCCTGCCGCGATCAGAACTGCGGTATTCCGGGAAAGAAAGCGGCGATGGGTCATGGGCCGGGCTCTAGTTGCCTTGGTTGCGAATGGTGGCAGGGTCGAGATGAAGGCGAACCTGTCCTTTGAATGTGATGATGCGCCCCTTATCCGTTATCTTTAAGGAGTCTGCAACAATGGAACCTTCCTTCATCGATATATCGACGTGGTCCGGGGTTTCCATGACGCCGCCGTCGATATCGAGGTGCGCAGACTGAAAACGCGCGGTGATGCCGTTCGACAGATTGACGTTGAAGGGATGCGTAAGGTTGAGGTTGTCGGTGCCGCGATCGAAGTCGGCGGCCATGGCGGTCACGCGGGCAATGACGTCGTCATTGACGGGCACCGCAGCCTTCACGTCTTCCAGCGTGATCATGTTCGGGTTTTCGATGTCCTGCAACGCGCGCGTCGCGGTCATCGAATAGCTGATGCCATCACTGTTGCGGCCGGAGATGGCCGGGCGCTCCATGACGATCTTGCCGTTCTCGATGCGGGCATTCTCGATCGACAGGTTTTCAGGCAGGTAGGCGCGGATGATCGACACGCCAATGAACGCCGCAGAAATCAACGCAGCCACGATCGGCAGCAGGATCTTCAGTTTGCGCACCAGTGCCGAATGGGCAAGCGCTGCCTGATAAGCATCCGCATCGGGTCCGATCGCCATAGCGAAACCAGCAGTTTTTCGGATCTGTTGCAGCATGAAGGCTGGGCGTCCTCTTGCCCGGCAGCCGGGCATCATCAAGCAAACCCGGCTCTCCAGGTCGGCGTTGTCCGTCATATGGTTTATATCCATCAACAAACAATAACGGACAACATAAAAACGTGATGAACGTGCCTGTAAAACCGGCTAGAGACCCTATCTAGCAACCGACACAAGCTTCTGAAGGGCCCTTGCATGGATCAATTGGCAATCGCAGATCGGCGCAGCCTGCGCCGGAAGCTGAGCTTTTGGCGGGTGGTCGCGCTGATCTTCCTCGTGGGGATCGGCTTTGCGCTTTACCAGGTCGCCGGAGGTGGCGGCGCAGGCTCTGCAGTGCCGCATGTGGCGCGCATCGAAATCACCGGCATGATTACCGACAACAAGGAACTGCTCGAGCGGCTTGAACGCATCAAGGAAAGCAGCCAGGCGAAGGCGTTGATCGTGTCGATCTCGTCGCCGGGCGGCACGACCTATGGCGGCGAGCGCATCTTCAAGGCGATCCGCGACGTGGCGGAAAAGAAGCCCGTCGTCTCCGACATCCGCACGCTGGCAGCATCCGCAGGCTATATGGTCGCGACGGCTGGAGACCAGATCGTTGCCGGCGAAAGCTCGATTACCGGCTCCATCGGCGTCATCTTCCAGTATCCGCAGGTCGATGAGGTGATGAAGAAGATCGGTGTCTCGCTTGAGGAGATCAAATCGGCACCGCTGAAGGCCGAGCCATCACCCTTCCATCCGGCAAGCGAGGAAGCCAAGTCGATGATCCGCAACATGGTCATGGACAGCTATGCTTGGTTCGTCGATCTCGTTGCCGAACGCCGCAACATGCCGCGCGACGAGGTGTTGAAGCTCGCGGACGGCTCGATCTTTACCGGACGCCAGGCGCTTGGCGTCAAGCTTGTCGACCAGCTGGGCGACGACGACGATATTCGCGCCTACCTCGAGTCGCGCGGGGTCTCGAAGGATCTTCCCGTGGTGGACTGGAAGGACAAGGGTTCGTCTTCGCCCTTCTGGTTCGCAAGCGCCATGGCGACACTGCTGAAGCTCACCGGCATGGACCAGCTTATCGCCCCGGATGTGTTGCGCAGCTTCGGCGCCGAGAAGTTGTTCCTTGACGGTCTTGTCTCGGTTTGGCAGGTTAGCCGCGGCTGAATATCCAGTTTTTTCAGGGGGCAACCGTGATCAAATCAGAATTGGTGCAGATCGTCGCCGCTCGCAATCCGCACCTCTACCACCGCGACGTCGAGAACATCGTCAACGCGGTTCTCGACGAGATCACCGATGCCCTTGCAGCTGGAAACCGCGTCGAGCTGCGAGGTTTCGGTGCCTTTTCGGTAAAGAACCGGCCCTCACGTTCGGGCCGCAATCCGCGCACCGGCGAAAGCGTCTTTGTTGAAGAAAAGTGGGTGCCATTCTTCAAGACCGGCAAGGAGCTGCGCGAGCGGCTGAACCCGGGTCTGGCCGAGGAGGACGATTGATTCTTTCCGGCCCGGCATACGGATAGTGATGCCGAACACGCGGCCTGAAGGCTTGAAACCAATCGGGCCGCACCTATCCTGCAACAGATGCCAGGACGGCTGTGCTTTGACGATGCGTTGCAGGAGAATGCCATGAACAAGTTCAAGAGGATTGCCAGCCTGGTGGTTTTCGTGCCGCTCGGCATCGTTCTGGTGGTACTTGCCGTCGCAAACCGTCAGCCGGTGACGCTGGCACTCAATCCTTTCCGTCCGGAAGACAGCGTGCTGTCGGTGACGGCACCATTCTTCCTGTTCCTCTTCCTTGCGGTCCTGCTTGGCCTGTTGATCGGCTGGTGCGTGACCTGGGTTGGTCAAGGCAAACATCGCCGCCAGGCGCGCGTCGAGGCACGTGAAGCGGTGAAGTGGCAGAACGAGCACAAGACTGTGGTGTCCGGCGCCGCGACACCGTCACGGCTGCCGGCGAAGTAGCCACTCAGGCGGCGCCGTATTTCGCTACGACTGCGGCGTTGAAATCCGAAAAGAACTGCTTGGCGAGCTTCTGCGAAGAGGAATCGATCAGCCGCGAGCCAAGCTGGGCAAGCTTGCCGCCTACCTGCGCCTTGGCATTGTATCGAAGCAGGGTTTCAGCCCCATCCTCGACCAGATTGACCTGCGCTGAGCCCTTGGCGAAACCTGCGATCCCACCCTTGCCTTCGCCCGAGATCGTGTAGCTTTCGGGGGGATTGACGTCCGACAGCGTCACGTCACCGGTGAAATTGGCAGATACCGGACCAATCTTCAGCTTCACCGCCGCCGTCAGTTCCGTCGGCGACTTCATCTCCAGGCTCTGGCAGCCCGGAATACACTGGCGAAGGACCTCCGGATCGTTCAACGCCGCCCAAACCACGTCTCTCGGTGCGGCGATCCGCTCTTCCCCGTCCATGTCCATGTGATGCTCCTCCATCCGAACGACAGGGATCATATTGCAAGCAGGACGTTCTTTGCCAAGGGGCGCAAGAAAACCGAGCCGTGCCGGGCAGGGCGGCTTTGAGAATGCGGCGGCAAGTGTTATCTGCTGGCGCAAACGACAATCGAGCGGATACAGGCATTGAAGAACAAGGAAAGGCGACCGGGGAAAAAGGGTGAGCCCGCAGCGGCGCAGCGCACGCAGCGTGGCGCAGCCAAGGCTGCAAGACCCATGTCGCCCAAGTCTGCGCCGCGCGCCTACAGCCAAGGCGGCAGGCCGGGTCCTAAATCCGAGAGCAAGCCGGTTGCAGACAAGGCGCAGCGCCCTGCTGCCGTGCCGGCGGCAGAAACCCGACCGCTTCTTACCCGCGCCGGTGATCGCCCGCCCGAACGCGTCCCGGTGATCCTGGAATCGGCAGGCGCCGGTGATTTCCACCTCATCGACAGCGGCAACGCGTTGAAGCTCGAGCAATACGGCCCTTACCGGATTGTCCGTCCGGAAGCCCAGGCGCTGTGGCGGCCGGCCCTGCCGGCGCATGTCTGGGAAAACGCGGATGCCGTCTTCACGGGTGACACCGACGAGGATGGCATGGGCCGCTGGCGGTTTCCCAAGCAGGCGCTCGGCGAAACCTGGCCGCTCTCGCTGCTCGACGTCGATTTCCTTGGCCGCTTTACCGCCTTTCGCCATGTCGGCGTTTTCCCGGAGCAGATCGTCCATTGGGAATGGATGAAGAAGCAGGTTGAAGATGCCAAACGGCCGCTGAAGGTGCTGAACCTGTTTGGTTATACCGGTGTCGCCTCGCTGGTTGCTGCCGCGGCCGGTGCCGAAGTCACCCATGTGGATGCATCCAAGAAGGCGATTGGCTGGGCCCGCGAAAACCAGTCGCTTGCACGTCTGGACAAGGCGCCTATCCGCTGGATCTGCGAGGATGCGATGAAGTTCATCCTGCGCGAGGAGCGCCGAGGCAACACGTATGACATCATCCTGACTGACCCGCCGAAGTTCGGCCGCGGTCCGAATGGTGAAGTCTGGCATCTCTTCGACCACCTGCCGCTGATGCTCGACATTTGCCGCCAGCTTCTGTCGGAGAAGGCGGTGGGCCTTGTGCTGACGGCTTATTCGATCCGGGCGAGCTTCTATTCGATCCATGAGTTGATGCGCGAGACCATGCGCGGCGCCGGCGGCGTCGTCGAGTCCGGCGAGCTCGTCATCCGCGAGGCAGGCCTTGAGGGCAAGGACCATGGCCGCGCGCTTTCCACATCCCTTTTCAGTCGTTGGGTGCCGGCATGACAGATCATTACCAGAAACCGGGCGCACGCCGGGTCGGGCAGGTGAAGGAAGTCACCTCCCTCGCAAATCCGATCATCAAGGACATCAAGGCGCTGACCAACAAGAAGGACCGCGAGGAAAGCGGTACCTTCATGGCCGAAGGCTTGAAGCTCGTCATCGACGCGCTGGAGCTTGGCTGGTCGATCCGCACCCTTGTTTACGCCAAGGCTGCCAAGGGCAAGCCGCTGGTCGAGCAGGTTGCCGCCAAGACCGTTGCACATGGCGGCCTGGTTCTGGAGGTGAGTGAAAAGGTTCTTTCCTCCGTCACCCGTCGCGACAATCCGCAGATGGTGGTCGGGATTTTCGAGCAGCGCTGGAAGCGGCTCGATGACCTCAAACCCAGCCAGAACGAAACTCTCGTTGCACTGGACCGGGTTCGCGATCCGGGCAATCTCGGCACGATCATCCGCACTGCCGATGCGGCTGGGGCCTCGGCCGTCATCCTCGTGGGGGAATCGACCGACCCCTTCTCGCTGGAAACGGTGCGCGCGACGATGGGCTCGGTCTTCGCCATGCCTGTCGTGAAATGCAGCGTGGATGAGTTCCTTGCCTGGCAGAAGCGGTCCGGCGCGCAGGTCGTTGCGACGCATCTTGCCGGTGCCGTCGACTACCGCACCGTGGACTACAAGAAAAAGCCGACCATCGTGCTGATGGGCAACGAGCGATCCGGCCTGCCGGATGTTCTTGCCAATGCGGCCGACCGCACGGTTCGCATCCCCCAGCAGGGAAGGGCGGATTCGCTCAATCTTGCTGTCGCAACAGCGGTAATGCTGTTTGAGGCGCGGCGCCATCTCCTCAGCCTGGATGAGACGAAATGACAGCACGCGCTGCCTTCCTGTCGCGCCCGCTGACGGCGGTGATCGTGATCGTCGTTGCGGTCCTTCTCGACCAGGCCATCAAGCTGGCGGTGGAGAATTATCTTCCTATGCACGAAGCGGTGCCGGTGATGCCCTTCCTGGCGCTTTACCGCACCTATAACCTCGGCGTTGCCTTCTCGCTCCTGTCTGGCATGGAGCGCGAGTTCATTGTCGGCATGCGGGTCATCATCATCGCCTTCGTGATCTGGCTCTGGCGGCGCACCCCGAACGATCGTGCTTTCGCACATGGCGGCTTCATGCTGATTATCGCAGGCGCGATCGGCAATCTCATCGACGGTTTTGCCTACGGTCATGTGATCGACTACATCCTGTTCCATACAGCGACCTGGTCGTTTGCTGTCTTCAACCTCGCAGACAGCTTCATCACCGTCGGCGCGGGGCTTGTGATCCTCGACGAACTGGTCAGCCCGAAGGACAAGCAGAATCCCGCCGATCATTAGAATTTTATCGGATTGCTCCAAGGATCTGCAAAGAACCCGCGCTAGTCTGGGCACATGCGGGATATTGCTGACATCCACGAGCGCATTGCCAAAGCCTTCTCCTTGTCGGTGAGGGACGAGGACAATGAGTCCCCGCCGGAGCGGTTTGTCCCGCCCCATCAACTGCGCCCAATAAGCTCCGAACAAACGCCACCTTCGGGCCCTTTCGGCGGTCTCTTTTCCCGGCTCGCCGCTTGGCGCCGACGCAAGGGACGCGATCCCCATCAAGTGGAAACGGCCGGTGCAGCCAAGGCTCGCCAGATCGCCACCGTCGTTCACGAAATCCGCACGCCGTTGAACGGCATCCTCGGCATGACCCATCTTCTGGGCCAGACGAAGCTGACGGCCGAGCAGCAGAATTACCTGAGCGGCATTCGCCAGTCCGGCCACGCGCTGGCCCAGCTTGTCGAGGACCTGCTCGACTATTCGACGCTGGAGGCCGGGCGCTTCCGCCTGAACAACCGCGCCGAGAACCTGCGCCAGACCATCGAAAGCGTCGTTGAGATGTTGGCGCCACGAGCACATGAAAAGCGCATCGAGATCGCGGCCACGGTTGCGGCCGACGTACCGGACCTGCTCGATTTCGATCCGGCCCGTATCCGCCAGGTGCTGTTCAACGTCATCGGCAATGCGGTGAAGTTCACCAGCGAAGGTGGCGTGCTTGTTCACGTTTTCCTTGAGGAGAAGCCAGAAGGTGCCGACGTCACCATTGCAGTTGTCGATACCGGCCCGGGCATGACGCACGAGGACCAGCAGAAGGTCTTCGGCGAGTTCGAACAGGCAGGCAGCGCGGAAACTCGTAGCGGCGGTTCGGGCCTTGGCCTCGGCATTGCGTCGCGCATCCTGGCCGAATTCGGCGGCTCGCTTTCGGTTGCAAGCACCCGCGGCTCCGGCAGCACGTTTACGATCCGCTTCCCGCTGCGGCTTGCAGAAGCCGCGCAGGCAGGCCTGATCGAACGCAACCGGCTGCTTGCCAATTCGCGGGTCCTGCTTCTGGCGCCCGAAGGCCCCGCGGCCAAGGCAACCGTTGCGACGATCGAGACGCTGGGCGGCCGATGCCGGCATGTCTCTGGCACCGCCGAGGCTCAGGCATTGATCGATCGCGCTGCGGCCGGCCCGGTTCCCTATACCGACCTGATCGTCGATCATCGGCTCGCTTCGGACTATGCCAACGAGAAGGCGCATGCCCCGCTTCACCGGATCCTGCTCGTTAATCCGGAAGAGCGGGCCTCCCAGCCGCAGGACTTCTTCGATGCCTGGTTGATCCGCCCGCTTCGGGAAAAGTCACTGATCGACGTTTTGAGCGGCCGCATGCGTGGCTTCCGGACCAAGGATGCGCTGCAGGAAAGTGTCACCTCGCAGGTTGAACTGGCGGCGACCGCACCGGCAAAGCGCAGCCTCGACATCCTGCTTGGCGAGGATGACCCGGTGAACGCCCTGCTTCTGCGCGCAACGCTGACGAAGGCTGGCCATCGGGTGCATCGCTGCGACGACTTTGCGGCGCTGGTCGAAGCCGTAACCGACGAAGTGGCCGTTCCCGATCTCATCCTGTCCGACATGCATATGCCAGGCGGCGAGCTTGGAGATCTCTTCTCGGCGATGTGCGAGCGGAGCCACACCGCCTCGCTGCCGGTGATTGTTCTCACCGGTGACAGCAACGAGGATCTCAAGCGCGAGGCTCTGCGCATGGGTGCCCGCATGGTTCTCGAAAAACCCGTAGACCCGACACGGCTCCTGCAGGAGATTGAGGCCTTGCACCTCTTCCACCGGCAACAGCAGTCACATTGACGGATTGGATGGCGGGACCTATTGTGCCCGCGGCTGTCACGTTTCTGTCGCAGGAGCGTGATTAACGATGGTGGTCCAACCCGGGCGGGGAAATCACCATGGCAACCGAACTCCTGAAACGCGAAGTGACCGTGTCTTCAAACCAGGCGCCGGCCCCTGTTCCGGCAAGCGGCGATACATTCGGCCGCATTGGGCAGCTCGAAACCCGGCTGGCCCGCAACGCGCGCGAGATCGAGGCGGCCCAGGCCGTCCGTTATCGCGTTTTCGTCGAAGAGATGAATGCGCAGCTCAGCCCGGAGGCGATGAGCAGCAAACGCGACATGGATTCCTACGATGCCTTCTGCGATCATCTGCTGGTTATCGACCATTCCATCCCCGGCGAGATCGAAGACCAGATCGTCGGCACCTACCGGCTGCTGCGCCAGGACGTAGCGCGCGCCAATGGCGGCTTCTACTCGGCCTCGGAATACGACATCGAACCACTGCTCGCCCGCCACCCGGACAAGCAGTTCATGGAACTCGGCCGGTCCTGCGTGCTGCCCGATTATCGCACGAAGCGTACCGTCGAGCTCCTGTGGCAGGGCAACTGGGCCTATTCGCTGAAGCATGGCATGAGCGCCATGTTCGGCTGCGCGTCCTTCTCCGGTGTCAAGCCGGAAGAGCATGCCGTCGCTCTCTCCTTCCTCCACCACACGGTGTCGGCCAAGGGCGAATGGGCGGTTTCGGCGCGGCCTGAACTCTACAACAACATGGACCTGATGCCGCTCGAGACCATCAATACGCGACAGGCCTTGAGCGCCCTTCCGCCGTTGATCAAGGGTTATCTGCGCCTCGGCGCCATGGTTGGAGACGGCGCCGTTGTCGATCGCGCCTTTAACACGACCGACGTGCTGATCGTGCTGCCGATCGCCTCGATCTCGAACCGCTACATCAATTATTACGGTGCAGACGCCGGCCGGTTCGCCGGCTAACGCATCAGCCGGATCAGACCCCGGTACTCGATCGTCTCGTTTGCCGTGAGGAGCAGCATGCTCTCCAGCGGTTGCTCTGGACGGAAGTGCTTAAGCCTTGGTGGTCGAAAGCTAGTTCGAGCGTTTAGCTATTCGATGACCTTCATGAGGCTGCGCCGGTGGACCTCGTTGAGATGAACTCTAATCCACCGGGCACACTGCTTCAATGCTGTCACGTACCCGCGTTGTAGGCGGCAATCGCCGCCATGTTGACGATGTCGCTGTCCTTGGCGCCCATCTGGGTGATCTGGACGGACTTGTCCAGGCCGACCAGCAGTGGGCCGATCACCGTCGAGGCGCCAAGCTCCTGCAGCATCCGCGTCGAGATCGAGGCCGAATGGATGGCCGGCATCACCAGCACATTGGCGGTGCCGGACAAACGGCAGAACGGATACTGCTCCATCCGATGCGCATTGAGCGCCACATCGGCGCCCATTTCACCGTCGAACTCGAAGTCCACGCGGCGCTGGTCGAGGATCCGCACCGCTTCCCTCACCCGTTCCGAGCGTTCGCCGGTCGGCTGCCCGAATGTGGAATAAGCAAGCAGCGCCACGCGTGGCTCGTAGCCCATCCGCTTGGCGACCCTTGCCGCTTCAACCGCAATATCGGCAATCTGCTCGGCGTTCGGCATGTCATGCACGGCAGTGTCGGCGACGAAGATCGTGCGCCCGCGGGCGATCACCAGCGACACCCCGATCACCTTGTGCCCCGGCTTTACGTCGATGCAGCGGCGCACATCCGAAAGGGCGGTGGCGTAATTGCGTGTCGTGCCGGTCACCATGGCGTCCGCGTCACCCACGGCCACCATGGTCGCGGCGAAATGGTTGCGGTCGTTGTGGATCAGTCGCTGCACGTCGCGCAGCAGGAAACCCTGGCGCTGCAGCCGCGCGTAAAGGTGGTCGACATAGGCATCGACGCGGTTGGACAGGCGGGCGTTGACGATCTCGATGCCCGGGCGGTCGAGATCAATGCCGGCCTTTTCGGCCGTGGCTCGGATCACGTCGTCGCGCCCGAGCAGGATCGCCGTGCCAAGCTTCTGGTGGGTGAACGAGATTGCCGCCCGCATTACCTGCTCTTCTTCGGCTTCCGCGAAGACAACCCGCTTCGGGAACCGGCGCACCCGCTCGTAGATGCCTTGCGTGGTCGCGGCGATCGGATCGCGACGGGCTGAAAGCTCGCGCGCATAGGCGGCAAGATCCGGGATCGCTTTGCGCGCCACGCCGCTTTCCATCGCGGCTTCCGCAACCGCGACCGGAATGGCCGAGATCAGCCGCGGATCGAAGGGAACAGGGATGATGTATTGCGGCCCGAACCGCGGGCGATTTCCCTGGTAGGCAGCGGCAACATCGTCGGGCACGTCCTCGCGCGCCAGATTGGCAAGCGCACGGGCGGCGGCAATTTTCATGGCGTCGTTGATCTGGCTTGCCCGCACATCGAGCGCGCCGCGGAAGATGTAAGGGAAACCCAGCACGTTGTTGACCTGGTTCGGATAATCCGAGCGCCCGGTCGCCATGATCGCATCTTCGCGGATGCGCGCCACTTCCTCCGGCGTGATTTCCGGATCCGGATTGGCCATGGCGAAGATGATCGGCCGGTCCGCCATGGAGCGTATCATGTCTTCGGTGAAGGCGCCCTTCTGCGACAGGCCGAATACCACGTCCGCGCCCTTCATCGCCTCCGCCAGCGTCCTCTTGTCGGTCTTGACCGCGTGCGCCGACTTCCACTGGTTCATGCCTTCGGTGCGGCCCTGGTAGATGACGCCCTTGGTATCGACCAGGATGATGTTTTCAGGATTGAAGCCCATCGCCTTGATGAGCTCGATGCAGGCAATCGCTGCCGCACCGGCGCCGTTGCAGACGAGCTTGGTGGTCTTCAGGTCGCGATCCGTCAGTTCCAGCGCGTTGATGAGCCCCGCGGCGGCGATGATGGCCGTACCATGCTGGTCGTCATGGAAGACCGGGATGTCCATGAGTTCGCGCAGCCGGCTTTCGATGATGAAGCATTCCGGCGCCTTGATGTCTTCCAGGTTGATGCCGCCGAAGGAGGGCCCGAGGTAGCGGACGCAGTTGATGAACTCGTCGACATTCTCGGTATCGACCTCGAGGTCGATCGAATCGACATCGGCAAAGCGCTTGAACAGCACCGCCTTGCCTTCCATGACAGGCTTGGAGGCGAGTGCACCGAGATTGCCAAGCCCGAGGATGGCCGTGCCGTTGGAAATGACCGCCACCATGTTGCCGCGCGCGGTATAGTCATAAGCCGTGGCAGGATCGGCGGCGATCGCCTTCACCGGCACGGCGACGCCGGGAGAATAGGCCAGCGAAAGGTCGCGCTGGGTTGCCATGGGTTTTGTCGGGTTGATTTCCAGCTTGCCCGGCCGCCCCTCCGAGTGAAAATCCAGAGCCTCCTGCTCCGTCACCGATGCACGCGTTTGCGCTGCGCCCTTCGACGCTGTGTCGTTCGCGGCCATGTCTCCTCCAGCTTTTTTGTGGGCAGCCGTCCCCGGGGCTGCTGCAGATGTTGTCTTTCAAGGGTCATAATCGATAGTGTCGCAGGTTCGAGCACGCAACAAAAAACGGTCCCGTGACCCAGTACGAACGATTCTCCACCGAAGCATTGAACGCGGCCGAGCTTGCCACTGAGGAAAGCCGTGCTTCGGCAACGCCGATGATGGAGCAGTTCATCGAGATCAAGGCGAACAACCCCGGTTCGCTGCTCTTCTACCGGATGGGCGATTTCTACGAGCTGTTTTTCCAGGACGCGGTGGATGCGTCGCGCGCGCTCGGCATCACGCTCACCAAGCGCGGCCAGCATATGGGCCAGGACATCCCCATGTGCGGCGTGCCCGTCCATGCAGCCGACGACTATCTGCAGAAGCTGATCGCGCTCGGTTTCCGCGTCGCCGTCTGTGAGCAGGTGGAAGATCCCGCCGAGGCAAAGAAGCGCGGCTCGAAATCGGTTGTGAAGCGCGACGTGGTACGGCTCGTCACACCCGGCACGATCACCGAGGAGAAGCTCCTCGTCGCGTCCGAGTCCAACTACCTGATGGCGCTTGCACGCATCCGCGGCTCGTCGGAAGCCCAGATGGCGCTTGCCTGGATCGACATCTCCACCGGTGTCTTCCGTCTGGCGGAAACCGACCAGTCGCGCCTGCTTGCGGATATCCTGCGCATCGATCCGCGCGAGCTCATCCTGCCGGATACAATGTTCCATGATCCGGAACTGAAGCCGGTCTTCGACGTGCTCGGCAAGGTGGCGGTGCCGCAGCCGGCCGTTCTCTTCGACAGCGCGAGCGCCGAAGGTCGCATCGCCCGTTATTTCGGCGTCGGCACGCTGGATGGCTTCGGCACCTTTTCCCGCTCCGAGCTTGCGGCGGCAGCCGCGGCCGTTGCCTATGTCGAGAAAACCCAGATCGCCGAACGCCCGCCGCTCGGCCGGCCCGAGCGCGAAAGCGGCGCATCGACGCTCTTCATCGACCCAGCGACGCGCGGCAACCTGGAGCTGACGCGGACACTCTCGGGAGATCGCGAAGGCACGTTGCTGAAGGCAATCGACCGCACGGTGACCGGCGGCGGCGCCCGCCTGCTGGCCGAGCGACTGATGTCGCCGCTGACCGACCCCGACCGCATCAACCGGCGGCTCGACTCCATCTCCTTCCTGCTCGATGAGCCGGGCCTGTGTTCCGAGCTTCGTTCATCGCTGAAGCACGTGCCGGACATGCCGCGCGCCCTTTCGCGCCTCGCGCTTGATCGCGGCGGACCACGTGATCTGGGCGCCATTCTGGCGGGTCTTGAAGCTGCGCGCGGTGTCACAGCCTTCCTCGACAAGGCAATGCTGCCGGAGGAGTTGAGCGAGGCGCTGGCAGACCTGAAAGCGCTGCCGGCGCAGCTCGAAACCATGCTGGGCGGCATGCTTGCCCAGGACCTGCCCCTGCTGAAGCGCGACGGCGGCTTCCTTGCGGAGGGTGCCAATGCCGAACTCGATGAAGTGAGAGCCCTCCGTGACCAGTCGCGCAAGGTGATCGCCGGCCTGCAACTGCAATATGCCGAAGAGACCGGCATCAAGTCGCTGAAGATCAAGCACAACAATGTGCTCGGTTACTTCATCGAGGTAACGGCCGGAAACGCCGGCGCCATGACCGACACGCCGGAGGGAAGGGCGCGCTTCATCCACCGCCAGACCATGGCAAGCGCCATGCGCTTCACCACGACTGAGCTTGCGGATCTCGAAACCCGGATCGCCAATGCCGCGGACAAGGCGCTGACCATCGAGCTTGAAGCCTTCGATACCATGGTGAAGGCGGTAACCGACGAAGCGGAAGTCATCAAGGCAGGTGCTCGTGCGCTTTCCGTCGTGGATGTCGCGGCGGGTCTCGCCATGCTGGCGGAAGAATGGGACTACCGCCGTCCGCTCGTCGACAACAGCCGCATGTTCCACATCGAAGGCGGCCGCCACCCGGTGGTGGAGCAGGCGCTGCGCAAGCAGTCTGCCGGGCCGTTCATAGCAAATGATTGCGATCTCTCTCCCCATGATGGTCCGCAGTCGCGCGAAGGCTATGGTGCGCTCTGGCTGCTTACCGGCCCCAACATGGGTGGTAAATCCACCTTCCTGCGCCAGAATGCGCTGATCGCCATTCTCGCCCAGATGGGATCCTTCGTGCCGGCGGCGACCGCACATGTCGGCATCGTCGACCGCCTTTTCTCGCGCGTCGGCGCCTCCGACGATCTCGCGCGCGGCCGCTCCACCTTCATGGTGGAGATGGTCGAGACCGCCGCCATCCTCAATCAGGCGACCGACCGCTCGCTCGTCATCCTGGATGAAATCGGGCGTGGCACAGCGACTTTCGACGGCCTTTCGATTGCTTGGGCGGCGGTCGAGCACCTGCATGAGGCAAACCGCTGCCGCGGCCTGTTTGCCACCCATTTCCACGAGTTGACGGTGCTTTCCGAAAAGCTCGACCGGCTGTCCAATGCCACGATGAAGGTCAAGGAATGGGATGGCGAGGTGATCTTCCTGCACGAGGTTGGCCCCGGTGCCGCCGACCGTTCCTACGGCATCCAGGTCGCACGTCTTGCAGGCCTGCCCGACAGCGTGGTCGCCCGCGCCCGCGATGTGCTGACAAAGCTTGAGGATTCCGACCGCAAGAACCCGGCCAGCCAGCTGATTGATGATCTTCCGCTCTTCCAGGTGGCGGTGCGCAAGGAAGAAGCCAAGCGTGCCGGACCTTCGAAGGTGGAAGAGGCGCTGAGCGCCATCAATCCGGACGACATGACACCTCGCGAGGCACTCGACGCGCTGTATGCGTTGAAGAAGCAGTTGGGCTGACCGGCGCCGTGGTCTTTAATGACACGTTTCTGCCAGGTTGACAGGCAACGACTTCGAAACGTCGCGTGCTTATAAACGTTGTCCGGAATGCCGCGAGACTTTATGAGGCATGCCGGGGCAGCGGCAGGACACCATGGCCAAAAACGAAATCGACTTCTCTGAACTTCTCGATCTTGCTCGTCTTCGCACCGATTGCGAGGCGATCGTCAAGGATGGCGCGCTCAAGCAGTTGGAGGCGCGCGGCGCGCTCCTGCCGGTGTTGCGCAAAGCAAGCGTCGAGGGGCGCAAGAAGGCGCGCGAACTTCTCGCCAAGGATGGCAGCGGGCTTGCCTGTGCACGTCGCATTTCCTGGCTACAAGACCAGATCATCACCGTGCTCCATGATATTGTCGTCGCGGGCTTTCATCCCGAGGGCAAGGATATCGCGGTTGCAGCCGTCGGCGGTTATGGCCGCGGCACGCTGGCGCCAGGATCCGATATCGACCTGCTGTTTCTTTTGCCGGAAAAGAACTCGGATGCCATGCGAAAGGCGGTCGAGTTCCTGCTTTATGTCCTGTGGGACCTGGGCTTCAAGGTTGGTCACGCCACCCGCACCGTGGAAGAGTGCATCGGCCTCTCCAAGGGTGACATGACGATCCGTACGGCGATCCTCGAAAGCCGCTATATCTGCGGCAGCGCGCCGCTGGTGACAGATCTCGAGACCCGCTTCGACAAGGAGATCGTCGCCGATACCGGCCCGGAATTCATCGCTGCCAAACTTGCTGAACGCGACGCGCGCCACCAGAAGGCGGGCGATACGCGTTATCTCGTCGAGCCGAATGTCAAGGAAGGCAAGGGCGGCCTGCGCGACCTTCATACCCTGTTCTGGATCGCCAAATATTATTACCGCGTCCGCGACCCGGCCGAGCTTGTAAAATTCGGCGTCCTGTCGCGCGAGGAAACGCGGCTGTTTGAGAAGGCCGACGACTTCCTCTGGGCGGTGCGTTGCCACATGCATTTCCTCACCGGGAAGGCGGAGGAGCGGCTGTCCTTCGATATCCAGCGGGAGATCGCCGAAAGCCTGGGTTACCAGTCGCGCCCGGGTCTCTCGGCCGTCGAACGCTTCATGAAGCATTACTTCCTGGTATCGAAAAATGTCGGCGACCTGACCCGCATTCTGTGTGCCGCTCTCGAAGAACAGCAGGCGAAGGCAGCACCCGGTCTCACCCGCCGCGTCATTTCCCGTTTTACCAAGCGGCTTCACAAGATCCCCGGCACGCTAGACTTCGTCGAAGACCGCGGACGCATCAACCTTGCTGATCCCGATGTCTTCAAGCGCGACCCGATCAACATCATCCGCTTTTTCCATGTGGCCGATATCAACGGGCTGGAACTGCACCCGGATGCCCTGAAGCGCATGACGCGGTCGCTGTCGCTGATCGATCAGACCGTGCGCGAGAACGACGAAGCCAACCGGCTCTTCATCTCCATGCTCACCTCGCGTCGGGATCCGGCGCTGATGCTGCGGCGAATGAACGAGGCGGGCGTGCTCGGCCGCTTCATTCCCGAGTTCGGCAAGGTCGTGGCGATGATGCAGTTCAACATGTATCACCACTACACTGTCGACGAGCATCTGATCCGCTCCGTCGAAGCGCTGTCGGAAGTCGACCAGGGCAGGTCGGCCGAGATCCATCCGCTTTCCAATACGCTGATGCCGGGCATCGAAGAGCGCACCGTGCTTTACGTGGCGGTGCTTCTGCATGACGTTGCGAAGGGCCGTCAGGAAGACCATTCGATTGCCGGCGCGCGCATCGCTCGCAAGCTTTGCCCGAGGCTCGGCCTCAACCCGAAGCAGACCGAACTCGTCGTCTGGCTGATCGAGCAGCACCTTTTGATGTCGATGACGGCGCAGACCCGCGACCTTCACGACCGCAAGACCATCACCGACTTCGCCGAGAAGGTGCAGTCGATGGACCGGCTGAAGCTGCTTCTCGTGCTGACCATCTGCGATATCCGTGCAGTCGGGCCGGGTGTCTGGAACGGCTGGAAGGGCCAGTTGCTTCGCACTCTGTATTACGAAACCGAGCTGCTGCTTTCCGGCGGTTTCTCGGAAGTGTCGCGCAAGGAGCGCGCAAAGCTGGCTGAGGAAGAGCTGTTCCAGGCGCTTGGCGACTGGAGCCAGAAGGATCGGCGCACCTATTCCAAGCTCCACTACCAGCCATATCTCCTGTCGGTCTCGCTCGAGGACCAGGTTCGCCACGCGACCTTCATCCGCGACACGGACAAGGCAGGCCAGGCGCTTGCCACCATGGTGCGCACCGATAACTTCCACGCCATTACCGAAATCACGGTGCTGGCGCCGGACCATCCGCGCCTCCTGTCGATCATCGCCGGCGCCTGCGCTGCGGCCGGCGCCAACATTGCTGACGCGCAGATCTTCACCACGTCGGACGGGCGTGCACTGGATACGATCCTCATCAATCGCGAATTTCCGGTGGACGAAGACGAACTGCGGCGTGCCGGCACGATCAGCCGCATGATCGAGGATGTGCTGTCGGGCAAGAAGCGCCTGCCGGAGGTGATCGCCACGCGGGCCAAGTCCCGCAAGCGCAACAAGACCTTCGTGCTACCGCCTTCGGTCACGCTGTCGAACACGCTGTCGAACAAGTTCACGGTGATCGAGGTCGAATGCCTCGATCGCACCGGTCTGCTTGCGGATATCACGGCGGTGCTGGCGGACCTCTCGCTTGATATCCATTCCGCCCACATCACCACATTTGGCGAAAAGGTCATCGACACCTTCTACGTGACGGATCTCGTTGGCCAGAAGGTCGTCAACGAAAATCGGCAGGCGAACATTTCCGCGCGGCTGAAGGCCGTCATGGCCGAGCAGGAGGACGAGTTGAGAAGCGGCATGCCGTCCGGCATCATCGCACCTGCGCCAACACCCACACCTTCGCGCAAGACGAAGGCCAGCGCGTGAGCTGCCGCCCATGAGCCTCGTCAAGAAATTCGCCACCGTCGGCGGCGCCACGCTCGGCAGCCGCATCTTCGGTTTTGCCCGTGAAACCTTCATGGCCGCGGCACTCGGCACCGGCCCCATGGCCGACGTGTTTTACGCGGCTTTCCGCTTTCCCAACCTCTTTCGCCGGCTGTTTGCCGAGGGCGCATTCAATGCTGCCTTCGTGCCGCTATTTTCGAAGGAGATCGAGGCCAACGGGGTGGAGGGCGCCAAACGCTTTTCCGAAGAGGTGTTCGGGGTCCTGTTCTCCGCGCTGCTGATCATAACTATTGCCATGGAACTGATGATGCCGTGGCTGGTGCAATGGATCATTGCGCCCGGATTTGCGGATGATGCGGAGAAGACCTCGCTCACCATCCGCATGGCGGCGGTGATGTTCCCTTACCTCATGTGCATGTCGCTGACAGCGATGATGAGCGGCATGCTGAATTCGCTGCATCATTTCTTTGCGGCAGCCATCGCACCAGTATTCCTCAACGTGGTGATGATCGCGGCCCTGTTTTACGGCATGTGGATCGGCGCAGGTCCCGAACTCATCGCCTGGTACCTGTCCTGGAGCGTGCTGGTGGCGGGCGTGCTGCAGCTTTCCGTGGTTTATGTCGGCGTGCGGCACGCAGGTATCAATATCGGCTTTCGCCGCCCGCGCATGACGCCGAACGTCAAGCGCCTTCTGTGGCTTGCCGTACCGGCTGCGATCACCGGAGGCATCACCCAGATCAACCAGATCATCGGACAGGCGATCGCATCCGGAAAGGAAGGCGCGATCGCCGCGCTTCAATATGCGGACCGCATCTACCAGCTGCCGCTGGGTGTAGTCGGTGTCGCGGTGGGTGTCGTGCTTCTTCCGGAACTGTCGCGGGCCCTGAAAGGGGGGCATCTGAAGGAAGCGGCCAATACCCAGAACCGTTCGATCGAGTTCGTGCTGTTTTTGACGCTGCCGGCTGCGGCCGGCCTCTGGATGCTTTCCGACGCGATTATCCGTGTCCTTTACGAGCGCGGCGCGTTCTCGGCTGAAAATACCGCTGTCGTTGCATCGATCCTGGCGATCTATGGCATTGGCTTGCCCGGTTTCGTGCTTATCAAGGCGTTGCAGCCAGGCTTTTACGCGCGCGAGGACACCCGCACGCCGATGCGATTCACGATGATCTCCGTGGTCATCAACTCGGGCCTGGCGATCACACTCTTCCCGCTCATTGCGGAGCGTGGCATTGCCACGGCGGAAGCAACAGCCGGTTGGACAAACGTGCTGCTGCTGTTTGGCACGCTCGTCTGGCGCGGCCATCTGCAGTGGGAATGGGCGCTGGCGCGTCGAACGGCGCTGCTGGTCGTTTCAACCGCGGTCATGGCCGGCGCGCTTTATTACGCGCTGCCATATGCGATGCCGTGGCTCTCACCCGGCGCGCATCTGCTCCAACAGGTGCTCGCGCTCTCTTGCCTGTTGGCGCTGGCCATGATCGTTTATTTCGCGACCGCGTTCGCCATTGGTGGCGCCGATCTCGGCATGATCCGCCGCAACCTGAAGGGCAGGCGCAAGCCGGCTGCACCGCCGACCGAGTGACAGCCTTCGCGTCTCAGGACTTGCCGCGGCGCTTGTACTTTGCCGATTTGACCCGACCTTTGCCGCAATGTGCCCAGGTGCGCTTCGGGCCGATGTCCACATGCACGATGCCGTTGCAATAACGGCCGATGCCGCCGATGCCGGGCGCATTTGCCGCCGCAGCCAGGATGGTCTTTTCCGAAACACCCGGAACGCGGATGTCCGCGGCATAACAGCTGCTGTGCTGCGAGGTGCCGGAGCGTGGTCGGTGGCCTGAGGTCACAACCGGCTTCTTGCCGGTCCTCTTGGCAATATGCGCAAGAATAGCCCCAAGCTTTTCCGGGAAGCAGGCGGTTTTTACACTGACGCGTTGGACTGTATAATAGGCTGAATATTTATGTTTGAACGACGTGCCGCGGCGTTTTTGGTCATCTGCAGCGGCTGCGTGCAGGGCGGAGCTTACTGTCAAAAGGCAAGCAAGCGCGACGCGATAAAAATTGCGCATGGTATCCCCCGAGAATGAACCTGCCCTCATGGCAGGCTGTCTAGGCTCTGGTCTGGGTATTTCTTTCCTAAAAGAGGCGCGAATAAGGAGGCTTTTGCTCAAACGCGAGGAATGTGGGTGCCTTAATGGCTAACGGACGTTAACATATTAGCTTTGGCCGGGGAATGGTTTTGCGCGAAAGTATTGGAATCAAATACTTGCGTCCGATTCACGCTATTGAATCGTTAGACTCTGGTGCTGCCGGATATTCTTTGCGTGCTTCCGCCAGGAGGCCCTCCTGGCCGTGATCGCGGACCCAAAGATCATGTGGCTTGATTGATTGCGGGACCTTGATTGCATCCCGTAGCGAGTGCATAAGCGCGCCCGTAGCTACATGGCCCGCGGGGCGCAGTTTCCGGAGACGTTCACACCTGCCGGAGCAGCGCATGCCTCAAGGCCTGAGGCCTTCCACCAGCCTGTTCGAGGACGATATGAATTCCTTCAAGCCGCTTGTTTTTTCGGGCGTACAGCCTACCGGCAACCTTCATCTTGGCAACTATCTCGGCGCGATCCGCAAGTTCGTCGCACTCCAGGAAAACAACGACTGCATCTATTGCGTCGTAGACCTGCACGCCATCACCGCCCAACTCGTGCATGATGACCTGCGCAACCAGATCCGCTCGATCGCTGCCGCCTTCATAGCTTCGGGCATCGACCCGAAGAAGCATATCGTCTTCAACCAGTCGGCCGTGCCGCAGCATGCCGAGCTTGCCTGGGTGTTCAATTGCGTCGCCCGCATTGGCTGGATGAACCGCATGACGCAGTTCAAGGACAAGGCCGGCAAGGACCGTGAAAACGCTTCGCTGGGCCTGCTCGCCTATCCGAGCCTGATGGCTGCCGACATCCTCGTGTACCGCGCGACCCATGTGCCCGTCGGTGACGACCAGAAGCAGCACCTGGAGCTTGCCCGCGACATCGCCCAGAAGTTCAATATCGACTTCCAGGAAAAGATCCGCGCCACCGGCACCGGCGTTGACATGGTTGTCGGCGAAGAACCGATCCATGGCTACTTCCCGCTTGTCGAACCGCTGATCGAGGGGCCGGCGCCGCGCGTCATGTCCCTGCGTGACGGCACGAAGAAGATGTCGAAGTCGGATCCGTCGGACCTGTCGCGCATCAACCTGATGGACGACCAGGACGAAATCCTGAAGAAGATCCGCAAGGCCAAGACCGATCCGGAAGGCCTGCCGAGCGAAGTCGAAGGCCTGAAAGGTCGCCCCGAAGCCGAAAACCTCGTCGGCATCTACGCTGCCCTGGCCGACAAGACCAAGGCAGATGTCCTGGCAGAGTTTGGCGGTCAGCAGTTTTCGGTCTTCAAGCCGGCGCTCGCCGATCTCGCCGTCCATGTGCTCTCGCCGATCACGGCTGAGATGCGCCGCCTGATGGATGACACCACCCATATTGACGCGATCCTGAAGGACGGTGGTGAACGCGCCCGTGCCCGCGCCGAGAAGGTAATGGGCGACGTCTTCGATATCATCGGCTTCCTGCGCTAAGGGAAAACCGCCAGAAGTGGCAAAAAGAACAAAACCCGCTACGACGAGTGGCGGGTTTTCATTTTAGGAAGCAGGCATTAAGTTCGCAGCCCGACCGCGTCCGTCGGGATGATCAGAGGGGGCTGAATGGTTTCGAAGCGACTTTCGCGGCTTGAGGGCCACCGGCGCAAGTTCATGGCAATCATCGACGGCACGCCCGAATGCGAAATGGCCGTTCATTACGCCGGTCGCCGCGCGAAGAACTCCAATGGCGGGCTGGTCCTGCTGTTTGTCATTCCGGAAGGCGACTTCCAGCAATGGCTCGGCGTCGAACAGATCATGCGGGCCGAAGCGCAGGAAGAAGCCGAAGCGATCATGGCCAAGGCCGCCCAGCGCGTACGTGACACGATCGGGATTGACCCCGAGATCGTCATCCGCGAGGGCAACGCCACCGAGCAGATCAACCAACTGGTCGAGGAAGACCGTGACATCGCAATCCTGGTCCTCGCGGCGAGCTCGACCAAGGAAGGGCCGGGACCACTGGTTTCCGCGGTGGCCGGCCGAGGCGCGGCCTTCCCGATCCCTGTCACCGTGCTGCCTGACACGCTGACAGGAGAAGAAATTGACGCGCTGGCCTGAGCTAGGCTCCAGGTTGTTCTTGACCTTGGTGCCGCGCGAGCGCACTTGAACGATAAGCTGAGAAAGCTTATCTTCTTTTGAAGAATTCTAAATTGGGGCGGTTTCGTCCCGGGAGCAACGAGATGTTCATTCAGACGGAAACCACGCCCAATCCGGCGACCCTCAAGTTCCTGCCGGGCAAGGTGGTGATGGAGCGCGGCACCGCCGATTTCCGCAATGCCGAGGAGGCTGAAGCGTCTCCGCTCGCCTCGCGCCTGTTTGCTGTCAGCGGCGTCACCGGCGTCTATTTCGGTTATGACTTCATCACGGTCACCAAGGACAATGCCGAGTGGCAGCACCTGAAGCCGGCGATCCTCGGTTCGATCATGGAGCATTTCATGTCCGGCCAGCCGGTCATGGGCGGCACCTCGACGCTTGCCGAAGATCTTGATGTTGATGGTGAGTTCTTCAACGAAGACGACGTGACCGTGGTCGCGACCATCAAGGAACTGTTGGAAACGCGCGTGCGTCCGGCGGTTGCCCAGGATGGCGGCGATATCACCTTCAAGGGCTTCCGCGACGGCACGGTTTACCTCAACATGAAGGGCGCATGCTCCGGTTGCCCGTCGTCGACGGCGACGCTGAAGCACGGCGTCCAGAACCTCCTGAAGCATTTCGTTCCGGAAGTGCAGGCCGTCGAAGCCCTCTGAGGCTCGGGGCCCGCTCGCTTCATGATCGTCCTCGCTATCGATACTGCCGGTGTGGATTGCTCGGCGGCGCTCTATGACAGCGCCGACGGGCAAGTCCTGTCGGCTGTCACGGACGCAATCGGCAAGGGGCACGCCGAGCGGCTGATGGCCGTTATCGACGAGGCGCTTGAAGAAGCCGGTCTCGCCCTTCAATCCATCGAGCGGGTGGCCGTGGTCATCGGGCCTGGCTCCTTTACCGGCATCCGGGTCGGCGTTGCTGCCGCACGAGGGCTTGCTCTGGCACTCGGCGTGGACTGCGTCGGCGTCACGGCGTTGGAGACGCTGGCCCAACGCTACCTCGCAGACCATCCCGGCAAGCCCGTCCTGGCGGCGATGGATGCCAAGCGCAACGAGGTCTACACCCAGGCATTCTCGAGCGCTGGCGAACCGCTGACGGAGCCCGCCGCTCTGTCGCCAGACGAAGTATCCGCGCTCGCCGAGAAGCTCGGTGCAGCATTGACGGGCTCCTGGGCAACGTCGCCTGAAGAGAGGCTGCGGGACGCTTTTGAAGGGCGCGACAGGTTCGACATCCCCACCGTCGCACGCCTCGGTGCGCAAAAAACGGTGGATGGACAGCGGCCGAAGCCGTTGTATCTTCGTGGTCCCGATGCGAAGCCGCAGACCGGATTCGCGCTTGCCCGCGCCTGACGACGATGTTTGACGACTACCTCAGCTGGAAACCTTTTTTCGAAGTCGTGCCGATGGAGTTGGCCGACTGCGTGGATATCTCGGAACTGCACGGCCAGCGTTTCCCGCGCCAGTGGAGCGATGAGGAGTTTCAGGGCCTCCTTACGCAGGAAGGCGTCTTCGGCTTCGTCGCGCGCCAGACCAATGCCTTTTTCTCAAGGCCGCTCGGCGGCTTCGTGTTGTCGCGGGAGGCGGCAGGCGAGGCGGAGATCCTGACGATTGCGGTGAGCGAGAAGTTCGGGCGACAGGGGCTCGGTTGGCGATTGATGCAGGCGGCGTTGCGCGAAGCCGGCGCGCGCGGCGGTGAGAGCATGTTCCTGGAGGTCGAGGCACAGAACCGGCCGGCAGTGGATCTCTACACCAAGTTGGGATTCCAGAAGGTCGCAGAACGCCCGGCATATTATGCAGGTCCGGATGGCAAGAAGACCTCCGCGCTTGTCATGCGCCGCGTTCTTCGTTAGTCCCATTCCTTATACGCGATATTCGAGGCCGATACGACATGACAGAGCTTTCCAAAACCCTGGAGGAGCTGTGTGCCGAAAAAGGCATGCGAATGACCGACCAGCGCCGGGTGATCGCGCGCATTCTCCAGGATTCTGACGATCATCCGGATGTTGAGGAGCTATATCGCCGCTCCTCAAAGGTTGATCCGCGTATTTCGATCTCGACGGTTTATCGCACGGTGAAGCTTTTCGAAGACGAAGGCATCATCGAGAAGCACGATTTCCGCGACGGCCGCTCCCGTTACGAAACCGTGCCGGAAGAGCATCACGACCACATGATCGATGTCAGCTCCGGCAACGTAGTCGAGTTTCGCTCGGCCGAGATCGAGGCCCTGCAGGAGCGGATCGCGCGCGAGCATGGCTTCCGCCTCGTCGGTCACAGGCTGGAGCTTTACGGCATCCCGCTCGACAAGGACGATGTCGAAGGCAAGGACGCCAAGTCTTCGAAGGATGATCAGTGATCACCTGGATCAGGATTGCGCTGATCGTTGTCCTGCTGCTGGTCGTCACACTGGTTCTTCTGCCGTTCCAGTTGATCGGCCTTGCCTTTGACCTGAAGATCCGCCGCTACATCCCGCGTTATTGGCACAAAACCGCCTGCTTCCTGCTTGGCATCCGCATCCGTGTATATGGTGAGCTTGACCGGCGCCGGCCGCTGATGCTCGCCTCCAACCACGTTTCCTGGAAGGATATCCTTGTTCTCGGCGCCGTTGCCGATGTCGTCTACATCGCCAAGGCGGAGGTTGCGAACTGGCCGATCTTTGGCACGCTGGCCAAGCTGCAGAAGAGCATCTTTGTGGTGCGCGAGCAGAAGCGCAAAGCGGGCGAACAGGTCAACGAGATCGCCGAGCGGATGAAGGCCGGCGAGATCGTCGTGCTGTTCCCGGAAGGGACGACATCGGACGGTAACCGGCTCCTGGAAATCAAGTCGTCGCTGTTCGGCGCGGCTGCTGCAGCCGTCCCGCATACGCCGGATGGTGTCGTGCATGTCCAGCCGGTAGCGCTTGCCTACACCCGCGTGCATGGCATGGCCATGGGCCGTTACCATCGGCCGATCGCAGCCTGGCCGGGCGATATCGAGCTCGTGCCGCATCTCATGGGCGTGCTCAAGGAGGGAGCGCTCGATGTCGTCGTGGCCTTCGGCGAGGCCGTCGAATTCCGCACCGGTGACAACCGCAAGCAACTCAGCCTGACCGTCACGATGCGCATTCGCCGCATGCTGATCGATCACCTGCGGGGTCGCAGCTACGAGGCGCTTTAGGAAAAGCTTCATTTCCGGGACATCTTGGAGTATGCAGGCCGCCATGAACGAACACGTCTCGCTTCCCGTCCCGGCCGAAGAGGCTACCCAGCGTCCCAACAGCCGCAAGGTCTTCATCAAGACCTATGGTTGCCAGATGAACGTCTATGACTCCGTTCGCATGGGCGATGCGCTGGCGAGCGAAGGTTATGTGACGACGGAAGAGATGGCGGACGCCGATCTCGTGCTCCTCAACACCTGCCATATCCGCGAAAAGGCTGCCGACAAGGTTTATTCGGCGCTGGGACGCCTGCGCGAGATGAAGAAGACGCGTGCTGCCGAAGGCCGCGAGTTCATGATCGGCGTGACCGGCTGCGTGGCGCAGGCCGAGGGCGAGGAAATCGTCCGCCGCGAGCCGGCCGTCGACGTCGTCATCGGGCCGCAGACCTACCACCGCTTGCCGCAGGCGCTGAAATCAGCGCGGACCGGGCGGCGGGTTGTCGACACCGAATATGCCGTCGAGGACAAGTTCGAGCACCTGCCGAAGGCGGAGAAGGCTGCGACTCGCGCCCGCGGTGTCACCTCGTTCCTGACCGTGCAGGAAGGTTGCGACAAGTTCTGCACCTTCTGCGTCGTGCCCTATACGCGTGGCTCGGAAGTATCCCGGCCGCTCGCCCAGATCCTCGATGAGGCGCATCGCCTGGTGGATGCTGGCGTGCGCGAGATCACCCTGCTCGGGCAGAACGTCAACGCCTGGCGCTCTGAGGGACCGGATGGCCGCGAATGGAGCCTCGGCGACCTTCTTTACCGGCTTGCGGACGTGCCGGGTCTGGCGCGCCTGCGCTACACCACCAGCCATCCGCGGGACATGGACGACAAGCTGATAGAGGCGCATCGCGACCTGCGATCCCTGATGCCGTATCTCCACCTGCCGGTGCAGGCAGGCTCTGACCGGATCCTGAAGTCCATGAACCGGCGCCACACGGCAGCCGAGTATCTGCGCCTGATCGAGCGGATCCGCACGGCCCGGCCAGACATCGCCATGTCGGGTGATTTCATCGTCGGTTTTCCGGGGGAGACCGATGCAGACTTCGAAGACACGCTTCGCCTGGTCGAGGAAGTGGGCTACGCCTCGGCCTACTCCTTCAAGTATTCAACCCGCCCGGGCACGCCCGGCGCTGAACTGGGTGATCAGGTGCCCGAGGACGTAAAGTCGGAGCGGCTAGAAAGATTGCAGGCGCTGCTCTTGAAACAGCAGGCCGACTTCGCCAAATCTTGCGTTGGAAAAGTCATCGACCTGCTGTTGGAAAAGCCGGGTCGCATGCCGGGGCAGGTCATTGGTCGGTCGCCGTGGCTGCAGTCGGTCAATGTTGATGCGAAAACATCGCAAATCGGTGACATTATCCCGGTACGAATCATCGGAACCGGCCCAAACAGCTTGTTTGCCGAACCGGCAGAGCGTTTAATGAGGGCCTGAACTGCAGTTGGGAGCTTGCCTACTTGAACGGACGTGAATCGGTTTCTTCATCCGCGCGCCAACCGCGATCCGCTGCGACCGATGCCAATCATTTCGTCCTGACGTTCGAGAACAACAGGTTTGCAAGCGAACTCTTTGGCCAATTCGACCAGAATCTGAAGCTCATCGAGGAGCGGCTGCACATCGATGCCCGTCCGCGTGGGAATTCCGTCGCAATCTCCGGCGATGTCACGGCCACCAACCAGGCGCGTCGTGCGCTCGATTTTCTTTATGAAAGGCTCCAGAAGGGCGGCTCTGTCGAGGCGTCGGATGTCGAAGGCGCCATCCGCATGGCCCAGGCGGCAGATGACCAGCTTCAATTGCCCACCCTGGAGAAGAAGGCAAAGCTCACGATGAGCCAGATCTCGACGAAGAAGAAGACGATCGTCGCCCGCACGCCGACGCAGGACGCCTATATGCGCGCGCTGGAGCGGGCCGAACTCGTTTTCGGGGTCGGCCCAGCCGGAACGGGCAAGACCTATCTCGCCTGCGCCCATGCAGCCGCTCTCTTGGTACGCGGCGCGGTAGACCGGATCATCCTGTCCCGCCCCGCCGTGGAAGCCGGCGAGCGTCTGGGCTTCCTGCCCGGCGACATGAAGGAGAAGGTCGACCCTTATCTCCGGCCGCTCTATGATGCACTTTACGACATGATGCCCGCCGACAAGGTCGATCGCGCCATTACCGCCGGCGTGATCGAAATTGCACCGCTTGCCTTCATGCGTGGCCGCACGCTGTCGAACGCCGCCGTCGTTCTCGACGAGGCGCAGAACACCACCTCGATGCAGATGAAGATGTTTCTGACGCGTCTTGGCGAAAACGCCCGTATGATCGTCACCGGCGACCCCAGTCAGGTGGACCTGCCGCGGGGCGTCAAGTCGGGTCTTGTGGAAGCGCTGCAGATCCTGAAGGGCGTCGAGGGCATCTCGGTCGTGCAGTTCAAGGATGTCGACGTCGTGCGCCATCCGTTGGTCGGCCGTATCGTGCGTGCCTATGACGCGCAATATGCCGTTCATGAGGAAAGCGAGGACGACCGCTAAAGGCGGTCGACCGTTACCATGCCGGACCTTGATATCCAGATCAGCGTCGAAGACGAAGGCTGGGCGGATGAAGCCCGCCTCACCGAGCTTGCGACCAAAGTTCTTGCTGCTGCAGCCGATTATCTCGCCGCCGAGGAGGACCAACCCTTCCCGAAGATGGCGCCCGAACTCTCGTTGGTCTTTACCAACGACGAAGCGATCCGCGAAATCAATGCGGAATGGCGCGGCAAGGACAAGCCGACCAACGTGTTGTCATTCCCGGCATTCCCGCTTGAGCCAGGTGGCAACCCAGGCCCGATGCTGGGTGATATCGTCGTAGCGCGGGAGACCGTGGAGCGCGAAGCGGGTGATCTTGAGAAGCCTTTTGACGAACATCTGACCCATCTTCTCGTCCATGGTTTCCTGCATCTGTTCGGTTATGACCACATGGAAACCGACGAAGCGGAAGAAATGGAAGCGCTCGAGACTCGTATTTTGGCGAAGCTCGGCCTATCTGACCCCTATGCAGGGCAAGACCCGATAGTGTAAGATGGTTTCATGAACGATATGTCGAGCAGTGTTGCCCGCGAGGGCAAAGATGGTTCGGACACCTCCTCGTCGGACGAGGGAAATAGTCCTTTACGACCGGAACAAACCTCCAAATCCCACCATTCATTCTGGTCGCGCGCCTTGAGGTTGCTTCGGCCTTCGCAGGGTGAACAGCTTCGCGAAGACCTGGCAGATGCCTTGATGGCAGACACCAATGTCAGCAGCGCCTTCTCGCCTGAGGAACGCGCGATGCTGCACAACATCCTGCGCTTCCGCGAAATCCGCGTCGAAGACATCATGGTGCCGCGTGCCGATATCGAAGCCGTGGACATGAACATGACGATCGGCGAACTGCTGATCCATTTCGAAGAAACCGGCCGTTCGCGCATGCCGGTCTACAGCGACACGCTGGATGACCCGCGTGGCATGGTCCATATCCGCGACCTGCTGTCCTACCTTGCCAAACAGGCCCGCAACAAACGGCGCACCGGCGCACGGGCCGCGACATCGCGCGCTTCTGCCGCCCAGCCGATGCCGCTTGCCAACGAGAAGACCGAGAAGTCCGAGAAGGTGGTTCGCATGCCGCGGCCGGCATTCGATCTTGGCCGCGTTGATCTCGAGCAGACGGTTGAAGAGGCCGGTCTCATCCGCAAGATCCTGTTCGTTCCGCCGTCCATGCTGGCGTCCGACCTGATGCAGAGCATGCAGGCGGCGCGCACACAGCTTGCGCTGGTTATCGACGAATACGGCGGCACCGACGGCCTCGTCACGCATGAGGACATCGTCGAGATGGTGATCGGCGACGTCGAGGACGAGCACGACAATGACGAGGTGATGTTCTCGCGTACCAGCGAGGACGTCTTCGTTGCCGATGCTCGCATCGAACTGGAAGAGATCGCCAAGGCGATCGGCCCGGACTTCGACATCAAGGAGCGCCTCGAAGACGTCGATACGCTCGGCGGACTGATCTTCTCCGAACTCGGCCGCATCCCGGTCCGCGGCGAGGTGGTTCAGGCCGTGCCTGGCTTTGAATTCCAGATCCTGGATGCCGATCCGCGTCGCATCAAGCGCGTCCGGATCATGCGCAAACGTGCCCTGGCCCGCCGCCGGGCAACGCGGGGTGAGGGCGACATGGCCATTACCGACCAGACGCCCCAGATCCTCCTGCCGCCACCCGGCCAGGATGGCGAGCGCCCCAACCACTAGCCGCCGCAAGGGCTGAAAATTCGCGCGTCGTTTGGACGCGCGACAACGCCGCGCATTTTTGGAAGACTGCCCCCGGTGATTCGGGGCGCGGAAGGGGATTCAATGGAGCGGCTGGCGGGCAGGATCATGCTTCTCTGGGGATTTCCTCGAGCGGCCATCGCCATTCTCGCAGGTGCTATCGGCGCGCTCGCCCTGCCGCCCTTCGGCTTCTTCGCGACGCTTTTCATCTCGTTTACGCTGCTCGTCTGGCTGCTGGACGGCATCACCAGCGATCCTGACTCCGGCTGGTTCGGGCGGTTCCGCTCTGCGTTCTGGATCGGCTGGCTGTTCGGCTTCGGTTATTTCGTGGCGGGTCTGTGGTGGCTGGGTAATGCCCTGCTGGTAGAGGCGGATGAGTTCGCCTGGGCGCTGCCGCTCGCTGTGCTGGGCCTGCCGGCCTATCTCGCCATCTTCTATGGGCTATCCGCCGCCGTGGCGCGGCTGTTCTGGTCGGACGGCATGGGCAGGCTCGCTGCCCTCGCCTTCAGCTTTGGCATTGGCGAATGGCTGCGCGGTTTCGTCGCAACCGGCTTTCCCTGGAACGCGATCGGTTATGGCGCCATGCCGGTTCCGCTGATGATGCAGTCGGCGGCGATGATCGGCATTTCCGGCGTCACAGTGCTCGCCGTCTTCGTTTTCTCGGCGCCGGCGCTGCTTGGCACTAAAAAGGGAATGCGGGTAGGCTTGAGCCTCGCACTGCTCCTCTTTGCGGCTCACGTCGGATATGGCGCCTGGCGGCTGAACGGCGCCGATACCGCGCTGGCGCAGATCCCGGGCGAGGAAACGACGGTGCGCATCGTCCAGCCGCTGATCGACCAGGCGAGAAAACTCGATGATGCCGAGCGCACAGCGATCTTTGAAGAACACCTGAGCCTTTCCGCCCAGCCTCCGAACGAAGGTGGCAAGCGCCCTGACATGATTGTCTGGCCGGAAACCTCCGTTCCCTTCATCCTGACGCAGAACCCGGATGCGCTGGCGCGCATTGCCGATGTACTGGAGGACGGTCAGGTGCTGGTAACCGGCGCCGTGCGCTCGGAAGAGGCGGGGCCGGGAATGGCGCCACGCTTCTACAATTCGATCTATGTCATCGACAGCCAGGGCCAGATCGTGTCCGCGTCCGACAAGGTGCATCTCGTGCCCTTCGGCGAATATGTCCCCTACGAGGACCTGCTGCGCAATCTCGGCATTCCGGAAGCCATCGCCATGCCGGGCGGCTTCAGCGCCGCCCCCTCGCAGACGATGCTGACGTTGCCGAGCGGACAGAGCTTCTATCCGCTGATCTGTTACGAGGCGATTTTCGCCGACGAGATCGGTGAACAGATAGAAGGAACGTCCGCGCTGCTCAACGTCACCAATGACGGGTGGTTTGGTGCAACCCCTGGCCCCTACCAGCACTTCCAGCAGGCGCGCGTCCGGAGCGTAGAGAACGGCCGCTTCATGATTCGCGGGGCCAACACCGGAATTTCCGCGCTCATAGACCCATTTGGTCGCACTATGATCGGGTTAGCATTTGATCAAAAAGGTGTGATAGATGCAACTTGGAGGGGCGGAAGTGTGGCCCACTCTGATAGCTTTTCTCGGCAGAATAACTTCTGGTTTCTCGTCGGCGCAGCGTTCTTGATTGCAGCGATTTCGCGCATGGGTTTTAATTTCGGGGAGAATTGACCAAAAACCCCTAAAAATGCATAGTGGTTCAGCCTCTAGTCGCGCCACATGCTTCCTACGTTGAGCCTGTTGTGACCCAACCACGCGAAGTATCTCCACACGCAGACCCGGGTTGTGAGCATAAACAATAGAGAATTTCGCAGGACAACATGATGATTGAGAACAAGAAGAAGCCGAACCCGATAGACATCCACGTCGGCAGCCGGATTCGCCTTCGCCGGACCATGCTGGGCATGAGCCAGGAAAAGCTGGGCGAAAGCCTCGGCATCACCTTCCAGCAGATCCAGAAATACGAAAAGGGCACCAACCGCGTTGGTGCGAGCCGCCTGCAGAACATTTCCAGCATCCTCAACGTGCCGGTCTCGTTCTTCTTCGAAGATGCGCCAGGCGAACAGGCAGGTGCTGCAGCCGGCATGGCGGAAGCCTCAAGCTCCAACTATGTGGTCGACTTCTTGTCGTCTTCCGAAGGTTTGCAGCTCAACCGCGCTTTCGTGAAGATCGCTGATCCAAAGGTGCGCCGCCGGCTGGTCGACCTGGTCAAGGCATTGGCGGCTGACGCAGAGGCGGAATAAGCGCCGCAAGTACCGATCAAGCGGTCTGCGGGCCGCTTTTTTTATGCCTGCGCGTCTGTTCCAGATTGCTAACTTGTAGACATAAAGATATATTTATGTCGTTGTGTGCTTGTCTTTGACGGGGCGAAGCACTAAACAAGCTCGTCTATTTCTTTGAGGGGAATCCCGTAATGCGCGCAAGTTACCTGTTCACCAGCGAGTCGGTTGCCGAAGGCCATCCCGACAAGGTTTGTGACCGTATTTCCGATGAGATCGTCGATCTCGTTTACCGCGAGGCTGCCAAGACCGGCGTTGATCCGTGGACTGTGCGCATTGCCTGCGAAACTCTCGCGACCACCAACCGCGTCGTCATCGCCGGCGAAGTTCGCCTTCCGCCGAGCCTGATGAAGAAGGACAAGAACGGCAACGACGTCATCAACCCGTCGAAGTTCAAGTCCGCTGCGCGCAAGGCCATTCGTGACATTGGTTACGAGCAGGACGGCTTCCATTGGAAGACTGCGAAGATCGACGTGCTGCTGCACTCGCAGTCTGCCGATATCGCCCAGGGCGTCGACAGCGCTGCCGACAAGCAGGGTGACGAAGGCGCGGGCGACCAGGGCATCATGTTCGGTTACGCCTGCAAGGAAACGCCGGATCTCATGCCGGCACCGATCTATTACTCCCACAAGATCCTGCAACTGCTTGCTGCCGCCCGCAAGAAGGGCGAAGGCGATGCCGGCAAGCTCGGTCCCGATGCCAAGAGCCAGGTGACCGTGCGTTACGTGGACGGCAAGCCGGCGGGCGTCGACTCGATCGTCCTGTCCACGCAGCATCTTGATGAAAGCTGGGACTCCAAGAAGGTCCGCGCGGTTGTTGAACCCTACATCCGTGAGGCGCTCGGCGACTTGCCGATCGACAAGGACTGCAAGTGGTACATCAACCCGACCGGCAAGTTCGTCATTGGCGGCCCGGATGGTGACGCAGGCCTGACCGGCCGCAAGATCATCGTCGACACCTACGGTGGCGCGGCCCCACACGGTGGCGGCGCCTTCTCCGGCAAGGACACGACCAAGGTAGACCGCTCGGCCGCTTATGCCGCCCGTTATCTTGCCAAGAACGTGGTTGCCGCCGGCCTCGCCGACCGTTGCACCATCCAGCTCTCCTACGCGATCGGCATCGCCCAGCCGCTGTCGATCTATGTCGACCTGCACGGCACCAGCAACGGCACGAGCGAAGACCAGGTCGAAGCCGCGATCCGCAAGGTCATGGACCTGTCGCCCTCGGGCATCCGCCGCCACCTCGACCTCAACAAGCCGATCTATGCCAAGACCTCGGCTTATGGTCACTTCGGCCGCAAGGCCGGCCGCGACGGTTCCTTCTCCTGGGAAAAGACCGACCTGGTGAAGCCGCTCAAGGACGCCCTGAAAGAGGAAACGCTGAAGGCCGCCTGATCGGCCTTTACGAACCGCTTCCGACAACTGTAAAGCGGGTGCCTCATTGGCACCCGCTTTTGCTTTAAGACGAGACCGACATGACAGAACAGCGCCCGAGCCGGGCTACCGAAGCCTTTTTTGGACGCCGCAAGGGTAAGGCCCTTCGCGAGCGGCAGGCTGAAGGCATGGCGTCGCTGCTGCCGGCGCTGAAGCTCGACCTGCAGTCGCCGGCACCCGCTTCGCTCGCCGAGCTATTCCCGGACGAGGTGAAGCAGTTGCGGCTGGAGATCGGTTTCGGGGGAGGGGAGCATCTCGTCCACCGGGCGCAGGAGAACCCCCAGACGGGCTTCATCGGCGTCGAGCCCTTCGTCAACTCCATGGCGAAGCTGTTGTCGCGGGTTGAGGATGTCGGGCTGCGCAATGTGCGGGTTTATGATGACGACGCCACGCAGGTGCTGGACTGGCTGCCGGAGGGCTCGATCGATCACATCGACCTGCTGTATCCGGATCCGTGGCCGAAGCGGAAGCATTGGAAGCGGCGCTTTGTTTCGCAGGTCAACCTGCAGCGCTTTCACCGCGTGCTGAAGCCGGGCGGCCTGTTCTGCTTTGCGTCCGACATCGACACTTATGTCAACTGGACGCTGCAGCACTGCCGCGACCATGGCGGCTTCGAATGGCAGGCTGCACAGTCATCGGACTGGCTGACGCCCTTCGCCAACTGGCCGGGTACGCGATACGAGAACAAGGCCCGGCGGGAAGGTCGTTCTTCGGCCTACCTGACGTTCAGGAAGGCCTGAAAGCACTTAGTGTACGGTAACTGTCTTGAGGTCGTCTTCGGCAGCCTTGAAGAAGGTGCTGGAGCGATTGTCCGTCAGGAGGATTGGGGTGCCGTCCGCACCGAACAGAGCCCAGAGATCAAGCGTCGGATCGACATCGGGCGCTTCGGGGAAACAGCGGGACACTTCGTCAGACCGCATTTTGCGAATATAACCAACTTCCCCCGTTCCGAGATGAGCCAGTTCGGATTGCGTCAAACGCGTATTCGCTTCTTTCAGCAGCATTCCAGCCTCCAGTTTTGGATGCAACGGCATTGGCGCCGTTGACCTACTCTGAGACGGAAATGTTAATTTTTCGCACCATGCGTTCCGGTTGGGGGCGAATGAGGTCGATCGAAAGAAGACCGTTTCTCAAGCAGGCGCCGGACACCTGCATGCCATCGGCAAGCACGAAAATCCGCTGGAACTGGCGCGCTGCGATGCCACGGTAAAGATATTCCCGCTCGGTTTGCTCCTGCTGGCGGCCACGGATGATGAGCTGCGTTTCCTCCGTGGTGACCTCGAGCTCCGATTCAGAGAAACCGGCAACCGCGAGCGTGATTCGCAGCCGCTCCGGAGCGCCGTCCTGCGGCGCCAGGCGTTCGATATTGTAAGGAGGATAGCCATCATTCGCCTTTGCCAGGCGCTCGAGGGTCTTTTCCATGGCGTCGAACCCCAGAAGAAGCGGGCTCGCGAACGGCGTCATTCGAGTCATCGTCCAGTCCTTGAAACAAGCGACTATGTCGGTGCCCACGAACGGCGCGCCGACTGGTAACTCTATATGGGGATATCCGGCCGCGCGCGCAAGAACACTAGGCAGGTGAAGACAGGCTAGATCTGGCTGTCGACCGCCTGCGCATGCGGGATGGACGGCTGTGCGCCCGGCGTCAGGCAGGCAAGCGAACCTGCGACCGCCGCGCGACGCAGGGCAGAGCGGAAATCGAGCCCCTGGTCGAGGCTGGCGGCGAGGTAACCACAGAACGTGTCGCCGGCACCAACGGTATCGACCGGCTCGATCTTCAGGCCCTTCGCTTCGAACACCTCGCCATCGCGGATCGCCACGACGCCCTCTTCCCCCAGCGTCACCACGAAGGTCTGGCCTGTCTTGGTGTGCATCGCCTTCATCACGTCGAGCCGCCCGGCATTATCAGAGATCGTCTGGCCCGACAGAAGCTCAAACTCCGTTTCGTTCGCCACTACGATATCGGCGAGCGCCACGAGTTCAGCGGCTTCGGGAAGAAGCGGCGCCGTATTGATCAGGGTGGTGACGCCACGCTGCCCGGCAGCTTCCAGCGCGGTCCGAACGGTGGCCGTCGGGATCTCAAGCTGCAGCATCAGGATGTCGCCGGGGCTCATCTTGCCGACAGCCTGTCTTGCCTGTTCTTCGCTGACGGTGCCGTTGGCGCCCGGAACGACGGCAATCATGTTCTCGCCGTCGCCGCCGACCAGGATGAGCGCGGTGCCCGTCGGATCCGAGACCCGAGCGATGGCCGAGAGGTCGACCTTGGCTTCATCCAGAAGTGCCAGCGCAGGCGCTGCAAAGTCATCGCGTCCGACGGCGCCAGCCATGGCGACCTCGCCTCCGGCGCGACGCGCTGCCAGCGCCTGATTGGCGCCCTTGCCTCCGGCTGCCGTTGCAAAGCCGGTGCCCGGCACGGTTTCCCCCGGCTCCGGCAAGCGCGCCGTGGTGGCAATGAGATCCATGTTTATGGAGCCGAGTATAGTAATCATGACAAGCCTGTTCCTGATCTGGAGTGGCGCGACACTGCCGCCCAGATCATTCCTCGTCAACCACTCGCAGCTTCAGAAGCCCCGTCCGGCTTTCGGCATAGTGACTACTTGACGAATGGCTTGGCTTTTCCGGCTCTGGTGGAGCTTCCAGCTCAAGCGCGGCTATCTTCGCCCCACGGCGGCCAAGCTTTTCGCTGGAGGTGACGATCTGCTCGACATCCTTCTGAGCCGCGAGGAAGTGTGCCTGCAGCTTGCGGGTCCGGTCATCCAGGCGACCAAGATCGTCCATCAGCAGCGCTACCTCACCCTGGATCAGGTGAGCCTGCTCGCGCATGCGCTGGTCCTTCAGCACCGCCTGGATGACCTGGATCGACAGCATCAGCAGCGACGGCGAGACGATGACGATCCGCGACCGTTGCGCCTTCTGCACCACCGCTTCGAAATGCTCGTGGATCTCCGCGAAGATCGATTCCGACGGCACGAACAGGAAGGCCATCTCCTGCGTCTCGCCTGGGATCAAATATTTTTCGGATATATCGCGGATGTGAACTTCCAGATCGCGCTTGAAGGATTGCGCTGCGGCGCGTCGTGCCTCGGGTGCCGCAGCCTCCCGGAACCGGTTCCACGCTTCCAGCGGAAACTTGGCGTCGATCACCAGCGGCGGAGCGCCGTTCGGCATCTTCACGGTGCAGTCCGGGCGGTTGCCGTTCGAGAGCGTCGCCTGGAACTCATAGGCGCCGAGGGGCAGGCCATCGGCAACGATCGCCTCCATGCGTCCCTGGCCGAAAGCGCCCCGCGTCTGCTTGTTGGAAAGGATCGCCTGCAGCCCCACGACGTCCTTGGCAAGGGTCTGGATATTGTTCTGCGCTGCATCGATCACCGCAAGCCGCTCCTGCAGGCGACGCAGGTTTTCGTGCGTCGTTTTCGTCTGCTCGGTCAGCGTCGCACCGATGCGGTGCGTCATGCCATCGAGCCTCTGGCCGACAGCGTGGTTGAGTTCGGCCTGTCGCGCAGAAAGCGCCTCGGTCATCGCAGCGAGGCGACCCTGCATCTCGTTCTGCGCCCGGATAAGCTCCGCCAGCCGCGACTCCGAATCGAGCGCCGCTTGCCTCATCTCCTCCTGCCGGCTTGCACTGGACCGCAGCCAGAGGAGGACGATCAACAACAGAACGCACGCGAGGATCCCTGCGATGGCAAGGGCGGATTGGTTGCTGAGAACAAGCGATACGCGGTCTAGGAGATCGGTCATGGTGCGCAAGCTATCAGAAATGGCTGGATTGGAAAGATCAAAACGTGAACACGAGGCGGGAGTGTTTGGTCTTTTCTGTTTCTTCAAAAATAAAGATGCGTTATGGGGAGGCCATGACGATAAAGCCGCTGATCATTCTTCCCGACCCCATTCTGCGCCAGGTATCGGCACCCATTGAACGGGTGGACGACGAGCTTCTGAAGCTGGCCGACGACATGCTGGAAACGATGTACGATGCGCCGGGCATCGGCCTTGCCGGCATCCAGATCGGCGTGCCTCGCCGCATCCTGGTGATCGACGTTGCCCGCGAGGACGAGGAAAAGCAGCCACAGGTCTTCATCAATCCAGAGATCGTGAAGTCTTCGGACGAGCGCTCGGTTTATGAAGAAGGCTGCCTGTCGATCCCGGAATATTACGCCGAGGTGGAGCGCCCGGCGACGGTCACTGTCAAGCATATCGGCCGCGACGGCAAGGAGCACCTTGTTGAAGCGGATGGCCTGCTGGCGACCTGTCTGCAGCACGAGATCGACCATCTGAACGGTGTCCTGTTCATCGACCACATCTCGCGCCTGAAGCGCGAAATGGTGATCAAGAAGTTCACGAAGGCTGCCAAGGCAAAGGCTGTTTAAGCCTTTCCCGCGCTTGTCCGACGAATGAGGGGCGCTTCAGGGCGCTGATGGTCCATGTCACTTCGCATCATCTTCATGGGCACGCCCGACTTTTCCGTGCCGACGCTGCAAAGCCTCAAGCACGCCGGCCATGAGATCGTCGCGGTTTACACCCAGCCGCCGCGGCCGGGCGGGCGGCGTGGCCTCGATCTCGTCAAGTCGCGGGTGCACCAGGCAGCCGAACTCCTCGGCATTCCCGTTCTCACGCCGCTGAACTTCAAGGCGGAGGAGGACCGCGAAACCTTCCGGGCTCTTAAGGCAGATGTGGCCGTCGTTGTGGCCTATGGCCTGCTGCTGCCCGAAGCGATCCTCACCGGTACGCGGCTTGGCTGCTACAATGGCCATGCTTCGCTTCTGCCCCGCTGGCGGGGAGCTGCACCCATCCAGCGGGCCATCATGGCGGGTGATGCAAAGACCGGCATGATGGTGATGCAGATGGAGAAGGGCCTCGACACCGGCCCTGTCGCGCTCACGGCAGAAGTCGAGATCGGCGCGAACATGACCGCTGGCGAGTTGCACGACAAGCTGATGTTGGTCGGCGCCCGCACCATGGTCGAGGCGATGGAGAAGCTCGAGGCCGACGACCTGCCGTTGACGCCGCAGGCGGAGGAAGGCGTTCTCTACGCCTCCAAGATCGACAAGGGCGAGACGCGCATCGACTTCTCCAGGCCGGCTCGCGATGTTCACAACCACATTCGCGGCCTGTCGCCTTTCCCGGGCGCCTGGTTTGAGGCCGAGATCAACGGCCGCCAGGAGCGTATCAAAGTGCTTGGCAGCGAGCTTTCGGACGGCAGCGGCCAAGCCGGCACCGTGCTGGACGACGGGCTGACGGTGGCATGCGCCGAGGGCGCTGTCCGGCTGACGAAGCTCCAGAAGGCGGGCGGCAAACCGCTCGCCGCAGCAGAGTTCCTTCGTGGCACGCCTCTGGCTGCCGGGACGAGGTTCTGATGCCGCGTTTTCGGATGACCATTGAATATGACGGCACGCCCTATGTCGGCTGGCAAATGCAGGAAAACGGCCAATCTGTGCAGGCGGCCCTGCAGCAGGCGATCCTGTCGCTGACTGGAGAAACCGTCTCCATCCGCGGCGCCGGGCGCACCGATTCCGGCGTGCATGCCATGGGCCAGGTCATCCATGCCGATCTCTCGCGAGACTGGAAGCCATACAAGCTGCGCAACGCGCTGAACGCGCATCTGGCGATGGCCGAGGAACGTGTCTCGGTCCTGGACGTGCAGGCGGTCGACAACCAATTCGACGCACGGTTTTCGGCGCTTCGGCGGCACTATCTCTACCGCATCATCAACCGGCCGTCGCCGCTCGCAATCGAGGCCAAGCGCGCCTGGTGGGTGGCGCGTCCGCTCGACCATGAAGCCATGCATGCCGCGGCCCAGACGCTCGTCGGCCACCATGACTTCACCACCTTCCGCTCGTCTCATTGCCAGGCAGCAAGCCCGGTGCGCACGCTCGACCGGCTGGACGTGACCCGCAACGGCGACCTCATCGAGATCCGGGCCAGCGCCCAGAGCTTCCTCCACAACCAGATCCGCTCGTTCGCCGGAACGCTGAAGCTTGCCGGCGACGGCAAGATGACGCCGGCGGACGTGCGTGCCGCGCTTGAGGCGCGCGATCGCGCCGCCTGCGGGCCCGTGGCCCCGCCGGACGGGCTCTACTTCATGAAGGTCGACTATCCTGGCGACGCCTGAGCGTCAGAACGGGTAGATCCCAAGAAACCGTTGCAGCGCTTCGGTCAGGATCATGTTCGGCACCATCAGCACCAGCACGAAGGCAACGATCATCAGCGGCTTCGGGCCGTGGATCATGCGGATGATGCGCGAAAACGAGATCACCAGCGCCATGATGAGCGCAAGCTGGAAAAGGCCGATCAGCGGCAGCAGCGCCGGCGCCAGCAGCATGATGACGCACATCGCGCCATAGGCCCAGGAGAACGGCACCGAAAGCCAGTTCATGGTAACGACGACGGCGGGGAATTTTCGCTGCGTTCCTGCGATGAGGCAAAGCACGCCGGCGAGGATCAGCGGCACCATCCAGTTGAAGACTTCCAGCATCGCCGTGCGCACGAAGAACAGGCCACCGAGGCGGCTGTCCTGCGGCAGGCTCGCCCGCACCAGTTCGTGCAGCCACAGCCAGGATGCGACCGCTGCCGGCAGGCACCAGAGGATCGCCCAGAAGGACCGCAGCATGCCGCGGTCGGAAACATCGAGCAGGCGGAAACCCTGCGCGTCGCCCTTGATCAGCAGCCAGAGGCCGCTCAGGTAGAGCCTTACTTCATGATAGGAGGGCATTATCGAACCAGCGGGAGATGAAGGTCCCGTAGATTTGGGTGAGCGTCTCCAGATCGGCAAGGGCGACCCGTTCGTCGATCATGTGCATGGTCTGGCCGACGAGGCCGAACTCGACCACCGGGCAATAATCCTTGATGAAACGTGCGTCTGAGGTTCCGCCGGTGGTGGAAAGCGCAGGCGTCTTGCCGGTCACGCTCTCGACCGCACCGGACAGCGAAGCGATCAGGCCGTTGTTGCGGGTAAGGAAGACATGGCTTGGGCGCTCGGCCCAGACAACCTCGAAACGCACCGGTTCGCGGTTCGGCCGCAACGGGCTGCTCGCGGCAGCCATCTCCAGGCGGCGCAGGATCTCAGCCTTGACGCTGTCGGCCGTCCAGGTGTCGTTGAAGCGGATGTTGAAGGTAAAGGTCGCCTTGGCGGGAATAACGTTGGTGGCCAGATTGCCGACATCGACCGACGTGACTTCCAGGTTCGAGGCAGGAAATTCCGGCGTGCCGCCGTCGAATGGCGGGTCCATCAGAGCCTGGGCAAGCGGTAGCAAACCACGCACCGGGTTGTCGGCAAGATGCGGATAGGCGGCGTGGCCTTGGATGCCGTGAACCGTGACGCGTCCCGAGACCGAGCCGCGGCGGCCGATCTTGATCATGTCGCCCAATTGGTCCGGGTTGGTGGGCTCGCCGACAAGGCAGGCGTCCCAGCGCTCACCCTTGTCGGCTGCCCATTTCAGGAGCTTCTCGGTGCCGTTGACGGCCGGGCCTTCCTCGTCGCCGGTGATGAGGAAGGAGATCGATCCCTTCGGCGGGCCATGCTTCTCGATGTGGCGGGCAACCGCTGCCACGAAGCAGGCGATGCCGCCCTTCATGTCCACGGCGCCGCGACCATAAAGCATGTCGCCGTCGATTGCGGCCGCGAAGGGCGGATGCGTCCAGGACGCTTCGTCGCCCGTCGGCACAACGTCGGTATGGCCCGCAAACATGAGGTGCGGGCCTTCTGTACCCAGCCGGCCGTAGAGGTTTTCGATGTCCGGTGTTCCGGGCTCCGAGGCCACCATGCGTTCTACGACAAAGCCGAGCGGGGTGAGCATGGCTTCAAGCGCCGACAGCGCGCCCCCCTCGGCGGGTGTCACCGAGGGGCAGCGAATGAGGGCCTGAAGATTGGCGACGGGATCGGAAACGGACATGAATGGCGTCTTTTAGTCGCGCAGCAGTTCGTTGATGCCGGTCTTGGAGCGGGTCTGTGCATCCACGCGCTTGACGATCACGGCGCAGTAGAGGTTCGGGCCCGGCTCGCCATTCGGGAACGGCTTGCCCGGCATCGTACCGGCAACAACGACGGAATAAGGCGGCACTTCGCCATAGGTGATCTCGCCGGTGGCGCGGTCGACGATCTTGGTGGACTTGCCAATGAAGACGCCCATGCCGAGCACGGAGCCTTCGCGCACGATGCAGCCTTCAACGACTTCGGAACGGGCGCCGATGAAGCAGTTATCTTCGATGATCGTCGGGCCGGCCTGCATCGGCTCCAGCACGCCGCCGATGCCGACGCCGCCCGAAAGATGCACGTTCTTGCCGATCTGGGCGCAGGAGCCGACGGTGGCCCAGGTGTCGACCATCGTGCCTTCATCGACATAAGCGCCGAGGTTGACGAAGGACGGCATCAGGATGACGTTCTTGGCGATAAAGGCGGAGCGGCGGGCTACGGCATTGGGAACCGCGCGGAAGCCGGCAGCGCGGAATTCGCTTTCGCCCCAGTTTTCGAACTTGGACGGCACCTTGTCCCACCAGGTGGAGTTGCCGGGGCCGTTCTTGACGACTTCCATGTCGTTCAGGCGGAAGGACAGGAGCACGGCCTTCTTCAGCCACTGGTGAACGGTCCAGTTGCCATCGGCGCCGCGGCTTGCAACGCGTGCCTTGCCGCTGTCGAGCAGGTTCAGCGCTTCCTCGACGGCATCGCGGACTTCACCCTTTGTGGAGATCGTCACGCTGTCGCGGTTGTCGAAGGCGGTCTCGATCGTCTTTTCGAGGGAAGAGAAGTCAGGGCTGCTCATGGGGAATCCTTAAACGTCGCTCTATATGTGGTGCAAGAAAACTCGCTGCGGGCTTCAAGTGCTCTAGGCGAGAGGCACTCAAGCGTCAATGTGAATTGGCGTCAACAGGGGTTGGCGCTGGAAGGATAGCTGGAATGGCAGATCGTAGTGATGATGGATTGTGGCGCAAGGGCGGGGTGTGGGACCCGCTGAAGGACAACAAGGCAGACAAGCATGCCGCCGCGACCCTGCCGAAGACGCCGCAGACGCTCTCGCCGACCTATCGCCTGGCCTTCGCCGATGATGAGTTCCTCAGCAGCGAGGAGCTTCGCCCGATCCGGCTCCAGCTGGAACTCATGAAGGTGGAGATGAATCTTGCCGAACGCGGCATCAAATCCACGGTGGTGTTGTTCGGCGGCGCGCGCATTCCGGCACCGGGCCAGGCCGCATGGGCGGCGCATAACGAAACGCAGCGGAAGAACTTGGAGGCGGCGTCGGTTTATTATGACGAGGCGCGCAGGTTCGGCGAACTCTGCGGCCTGCATTCGGCCCGGTTCAATCACCAGGAGTACGTGGTGGTGACCGGCGGCGGACCGGGCGTCATGGAAGCCGGCAATCGCGGCGCGGCGGATGCGGGGGCGCCAAGCATCGGCCTCAACATCATGCTGCCGCATGAGCAGGCACCGAACCCTTACGTCACGCCGGACCTCAGCTTCAACTTCCACTACTTTGCCATCCGCAAGATGCATTTCCTGATGCGAGCAAAGGCGGTGGCTGTGTTCCCCGGCGGGTTCGGAACACTCGACGAAATGTTCGAGGCCCTGACCCTGATCCAGACCAAGCGGATGGAGCGGATCCCGCTGATCCTGTTTTCGGAGAAATTCTGGCGCGGCCTGATCAATTTCGAGGCGCTGGTTGATTTTGGCACCATCGCGCCCGGCGACCTCGACCTCATCAGCTTCGCCGAAACGGCCGACGACGCCTGGAAGACAATCGCGGAATTCTACAAACTCTGAAAACGAAGGAGCCCGCCCGTGCGGGCGGCAGCAGGGGCGGGTCCTTCAGGCGACATGTGCCGGAACTAGTCTTTGAGCGCTGAATGGGCGCAAAGAACTAGAGGGGGCGGTCCGGCAGGTCGTCGATCGTGATCATGTTGTCCTTGTTCTTGTCCATGCGGGCGAACAGCTTGTCCGTTGCAGCCGAGGCTTCCGCCTTGGTGATCTTGCCGTCCCGGTCGTCGTCGATCATCCGGAAGATGCCAGCACCCATCGGGCGGTGACCGTGCCGGTCCCAGCGAACATGGTGCGGGCCGCGGTCGCCGCCATGGCGCCATGCATGCTCGCGGTCACGACGGTGGTGGTCACGACGCTTGTCACGAGGCGCTTCGGCTTTCTCGTCACCGGGCTTTGCCGGAGCGGCCTGTTCGGTCTGCGCCTCGCTTGCTGCGGCGCGGGCGTTCTTGCGGAACTCTTCCCGCTTGGCCTGGCGGTAGTCCAGCATCTCGCCACGCGTCAATGTGCCGTCCTTGTTGGCATCAACTGCGGTGAACAGCTGGTCCTGGAACGCGGTGAGCTCATCCTTGGAAATCTTGCCGTCCTTGTTCGTGTCGGCCTTCTTCAGGAGCCGTACGAACATCACGTCCTGCATGGCAGCGCCGCGGGGGACGGCATGGCGACCGCGATCGCCTGGAGCGGCAAAAGCGGGAATGGCGGCGCCCGCAACGAGGGCGGCGCTGAGCGTCGTCAGAATGATCTTCCTTGCGTTCATCGGGAGGGTCCTTTCCGCTGGTTTCCGATAGCGTCAAGGTACGGCCGGCGATCACAGAGAGCCACTTAAAGCTCTGTAATGTAGATGAACTTTCAGTAAGCTCTCAGAGGGTCGGCTGCATGCCCTTCAGGAACGACGTAAGGTCGTCCGTCATGTAGTCGATGTGGTCGTCTTCTTCCGTGAGGGTTTCCCAACGCTCGATGAGTACCGTATCGAGGTTGCGCGGCACCAGGAGAACGGTCCGCATGCCGAGCGCCTTCGGGACTTGCAGGTTCCGCGGCAGGTCCTCGAACATCACGGCATTGGCCGTGTCGACACGGTGCAGGCTCGCGAACTTGTCGTAGGTCTCACCCGCGGGCTTGGGCACATATCCAGCCGCCACGATGTCGAAGATGTCGTCGAAATGATCGAGGATGCCGAGCGCCCGTGCGGCCGCTTCGGCATGCGGTACACTGCCATTGGTGAAGATGAACTTGCGGCCCGGCAGTGCCTTGATTGCGTCGCCGAGGTCGGTATCGGGAAGCAGCGCCGAATAATCGATCGCATGCGCCCGCTCCAGGAAGCTGTCCGGATCGATGCCGTGGTTCAGCATCAGGCCCTGAAGCGTCGTGCCATGCTCGTGGTAATAGCGCTTCTGCAGCGCGCGTGCCTCTTCCCGCTCCACCTGCAACAGTTCCTGCACATAGGCCGTCATGTTGACGTCGATCTGCGCGAAGAGGTTGATGTGATGCGGATAAAGCGTGTTGTCGAGGTCAAAGACCCAGTCACGAACATTGGCGAAATCGGCGGGATCAGGCGAGGTCTTCGGTTTCTTTTCCATGCCGCTTTATGCACCGGGACGTGCCCAAAAGAAAACATGAAAAGAGGACGGGTGCGGCTTCCACCCGACTTGGCGGAGAACCTGGCCGCGTGCTAGCGCGGTAAGAATGGAACTCTGGATCCCCATCACCATTGCTGCGGCCTTTCTGCAGAACCTGCGGTCGGCGCTGCAGAAGCACCTGCAGGGCAAGCTCGGCACGCGAGGCGCGAGCTTCGTTCGGTTTGGCTACGGGTTTCCGGTGGCAATCCTCTACGTGATGTGCCTGCACCTTGGGCTCGGCTTTTCCTTCCCGGCGCTGAACTGGGCCTTCGCCTTCTGGGCGGTTATCGGCGGGCTGGCGCAGATCTTCGCCACCATGCTGCTCGTGCATCTCTTCTCGTTGCGCAACTTCGCGGTCGGCACCGCTTATTCAAAGACCGAGCCGGTGCAGGCTGCGATCTTTGGCTTCGTTCTCCTCGGCGAGAAACTGACGCTCGGCGCGATCGGGGCCATCATCGTCGGTGTCATCGGCGTGATGATGATCTCCATGGCGCGCATGCCGCTCTCCTGGGGCAACATGTTCAGGGCGTTGGCGAGCCGCACCGCACTGATCGGCATCGCCTCTGGCGCCGTCTTCGGCATTTCCGCCGTGGCCTACCGGTCGGCGTCGCTGTCGCTGGACGGGCCGAACTCGATCATGCAGGCGGCGGTGACTCTTGCCTGCGTCACGACATTCCAGACGGCGTTCATGCTGGTGTGGATGTTCTGGAAGGACAAGCGGGAGATCGTCGAGGTGCTTCGCAGCTGGCGCTCGTCCTCGCTCGTGGGCTTGGCGGGCGTTGTCGGTTCAGCCGGATGGTTCACGGCCATGACGCTTCAGCAGGTGGCCTATGTGCGCGCACTTGGCCAGATCGAGCTCGTCTTCACCTTCATGGCGTCATACTTCCTGTTTCATGAACGGGTGACGCGCATGGAAGTCGCTGGATGCCTGCTGATCGTCTGCGGCATCCTTGGTCTTTTGTTTTCGTGAATGCCGGCATCTCGGCCGGCACTCCATATCGGGAAACAGGCTGACGCGGTTCAGGGAACGATCAGCGTGCCGGCGCCGTGCTCGGTAAAGATCTCGAGCAGCACGGAATGAGCGGTCTTCCCGTTCAGGATGACGACGCCCTGCACGCCGGCCTTGATCGCATCGATGCAGGTCTCGACCTTGGGGATCATGCCGCCCGAGATCGTGCCGTCCTTGATCAGCGCCTGCGCCTGGGCAACCGTCAGTTCCTTGATGAGGTTCTTTTCCTTGTCGAGCACGCCCGGCACGTCGGTGAGGAAGAGGAGGCGGGTGGCGTTCAGCGAACCGGCGATGGCACCTGCAAAAGTATCGGCATTGATGTTGTAGGTAGCGCCGTCGCGGCCGGGCGCCACCGGTGCGATGACCGGGATCATTTCCGACTTGGCGAGCAGGTCGAGCAGGGTGCGGTCGACTTCCACCACCTCGCCGACGAAGCCGAGGTCGAGCACGCGTTCGATATTGCTGTCCGGATCGACAACGGTCTTCTTGGCCTTTTCGGCGAAGACCATATTGCCGTCCTTGCCGCAGAGCCCGATCGCCCATTCGCCGGTCTGGTTGATCAGCGCGACGATTTCCTTGTTGATCGAACCAGCCAGCACCATCTCGACGATCTCGACCGTCTTCTGGTCGGTGACGCGCAGGCCGCCTTCGAACTTCGATTCGATACCCATCTTCGTGAGCATCGCGCCGATCTGCGGGCCGCCGCCATGAACGACGATCGGGTTGACGCCCGACTGCTTGAGGAGAGCGATATCGGCCGCAAAAGCCTTGCCAAGCGCGTTGTCGCCCATGGCATGGCCGCCATATTTCACGACGATCGTCTTGTTCTCGTAACGCTGCATGTAAGGCAGCGCCTGCGCCAGAAGCTTGGCCTGAAGTTCGCTATCGGAAGCCGTCATCGAATTCCCCTCATTTAAGTGGGGGCCTTTTAACGCATGTTCTTGACGGAGAAAATAATATCGCCAGAAGTTTTACGAACTAATGGAAGAGTGCGCGTGTCTTCAAACCGGCGCCGGACGGAGAATGAGCTTGGGGACCGACACAGACATCGCCGCGCTCATCGGCCGGGTTGCCCTGCGGGACCGCGCAGCGCTCTCGTCCCTTTATGCGGCCGCGTCTCCGAAACTTTTTGCCGTCTGCCTTCGTATCCTCAAAGACAGGAGCGATGCCGAAGACGCGCTGCAGGAGGTCTTCGTGAAAATCTGGCACCGCGCCGACCAGTTCGCCCTGTCGACCACAAGCCCGGCCGGCTGGCTCGTCACGATTGCCCGCAACCATTCGATCGATGTCCTTCGGGCGCGAAAACCGGTGGCCGACAACATCGAGGACAACTTCGACCTTGCCGATACGGCGCGCGACCCGGAGGCCGAAACCGTGCTGAAGGGGGAGGGCAAGCGCATTGACAGGTGTATGGAAGAGTTGGATTCTGATCGGGCGGTGGCCGTGCGTAGCGCCTATGTGGAAGGCCTGAGCTACCAGGAACTGGCGGATCGCTTCAACGTGCCGCTGAACACGATGCGCACGTGGCTCCGGCGCAGCCTTTTGAAGCTGAGAGAGTGCCTCGATCGATGAGCAGACCCGAACAGAGCGAAGGAGACCGCTCCCGCGACGAGCTTCTCGCCGGCGAATACGTGCTGGGCGTGCTGTCGCAGGCGGATCGCGCGCGGGTCGAGGCGCGCCTCAGGCAGGACAAGACCTTCGCCCGCATCGTGGCGCGCTGGCAGGAAAACCTGGCCGACTTCAACGGCGACTACATGGACGAAACACCCCCGGATGCGGTGTTCTCCAGGATTGAGGCGCGGCTGTTCGGCCCGCAGCCCGGCCAGCACAAATCCTTCGCACAAGAACTTGCCGCGGCAGGAAGCTGGTGGAACTCGCTGCTTCTCTGGCGGGGCCTCACCTTCGCGTCGCTGGCGCTGCTCATCACCTATGTCTCACTCCAGTCCGGCTGGATCGGCGCGCGTGAGCCCGCAACGCCTCTGGTGGCGCAGATGTCGAGCACGACAGGCGACATCAACCTGCTTGCGCAATACGATGCCGGCAGCGGCCAGCTGAAGGTAACTCCGGTTGCCTCCAGGCCCAACGAACCGCGGTCGCTGGAACTCTGGCTGGTGCCGGATTCGACCAGCCTGCCAATCTCGCTTGGCGTCCTCCCGGAGGCAGGCGATGGTTCGGTGGAAATACCCGCAGCACTGCGCGCCAAGGTTCGCGAGGGCGTGACCTTTGCGGTGAGCCTTGAGCCGTTTGGCGGATCGCCAACCGGCCAGGCGACAGGTCCCGTCATTGCGGCAGGGCAGGCAGCCGCGCAGAAATAATTCCTATGCATCTTCAATATCTTGGCTCGCGAGTGCCAAGATTTTCACGGCTGCTGAAACTCTTTTTCCCTCCTCTCCGTCCCTTGTTCTGCTCCTGCATCGGCAGGGGCAGCCCTCGGGAGGCGCGCTGCTCGCGCCGGGGCTTCCCATTCTGGAAGAGGAAATCACATGTTGAAGTCTGCACTCCGTCTGCTCACCGTCGCAACCGTCATCTCGGCCGCCGCTGCCGGCGCCAATGCTGCCAACCCGCAGGTGGGTGGCGCTGCGATGGCTGAAGACAAGAATATCGTCGAGAACGCCGCGAACTCGAAGGACCACACGACGCTCGTTGCTGCCGTGAAGGCAGCAGGTCTCGTCGAGACGCTGCAGGGCAAGGGCCCATTCACCGTCTTCGCCCCGACCAATGAAGCCTTTGCCGCTCTGCCAGCCGGAACGGTCGAAACGCTGCTGAAGCCGGAAAACAAGGCTCAACTGACGAAGGTGCTGACCTGCCACGTCGTTGCCGCCGACGCCATGTCGACGGCGATTGCCAAGATGATCAAGGACGATAATGGCACGCATGACGTCCAGACGGTCGGCGGCTGTGTGCTGAAGGCCAAGGAAAGCATGGGCAAGATCACCCTGACGGACGAGATGGGCGGCGTTTCCACCGTCACGATCGCCGACGTCAAGCAGTCCAACGGCGTGATCCACGTCGTCGACAAGGTTCTGCTGCCGAAGATGTAAGCCGTACCGTAACTCTTACGGCTGAAGCGGAGCCGGTCGCCTTCCAAAAGGGTGGCCGGCTTCGTCTTGTCAGGGAGCGGAATAGCCGATCGTCTTGCTGATCTCGGCGCGCAGCTCCTCGATGCCCTTACCCTTTTCGGACGAGGTCGACAGCACTTCAGGATAAGCGGCCGGGCGCTTGCGGATCTTCTCCACCGTCTCGGCGAGAAGCTTCGGCACCGCCGGCTCCTTGATCTTGTCGGTCTTGGTCAAGACGATCTGGTAGGAGACGGCAGCCTTGTCGAGAAGATCAAGCACTTCCTCGTCGTTCTTCTTCAATCCATGGCGGCTGTCGATCAGCACGTAAACGCGCTTTAGGGTGGCGCGACCGCGCAGATAATCGAAGACAAGCTTCGTCCAGGCGTCGACGTTTTCCTTCGGAGCCTGCGCATAACCATAGCCGGGCATGTCCACCAGCGCCATCGGCGGCAGGTCGCCGTCCTGGCCGGAATAGCCATCGGGAACGAAGTAGTTCAGTTCCTGGGTGCGGCCCGGCGTATTGGAGGTACGGGCCAGCCCCTTCTGCCCGACGAGCGCATTGATCAGCGATGACTTGCCGACATTCGAGCGCCCGGCGAACGCGACTTCGAGAGGGCCCTCGGGAGGCAGGAACTTCATCGAAGGAACGCCGCGGATAAAGATCCAGGGGCGGCCGAAGAGCGGCTTGCTGTCCATGTTCTTTTCTGCGGCCATCATGTTCGTCCTTTAGTCTTGGAAGGCAGGGCTTCCGGGTTTTGCCATGCAAAGTCAAGTTCGCAAAGGTGCACAACGCCGGATGCTGAAACAGAAAGCCCCGCCGGAGCGGGGCTTATTGGATTTACTTGGTCGCCGCGGGTTTTCGCCTGAAGAGACTCTTGAGGTTGTCGAAGAGCTCGATCTTGGCGCCGTGGCGCTTCATGATGAAACCTTGCTGTAGAACCGACAGCGTGTTGTTCCAGGCCCAGTAGATCACCAGGCCGGCCGGGAAGGATGCCAGCATGAAGGTGAAGACCAGCGGCATCCAGGTGAAGATCATCGCCTGCGTCGGATCCGGTGGGGTCGGGTTCATGCGCATCTGCACGAACATCGTGATGCCCATCACGATCGGCCAGACGCCGATCATCAGGAAGTGCGGCACGTCGTAGGGCAGCAGGCCGAAGAGATTGAACAGCGACGTCGGGTCGGGAGCCGAAAGGTCCTGGATCCAGCCGAAGAACGGCGCATGGCGCATCTCGATCGTGACGTAGATGACCTTGTAGAGCGCGAAGAAGACCGGGATCTGCAGGAGCACCGGCCAGCAGCCGGCGATCGGGTTGATCTTCTCTTCCTTGTAGAGCTGCATCATCGCCTGCTGCATGGCCATGCGGTCGTCGCCATGCTTGGCCTTCAGCTCTTCCATCTTCGGCTGCACGCGCTTCATGTTGGCCATGGAGGCGTATTGCTTGCTGGCGAGCGGGAAGAAGAGCGCCTTGACCACGACGGTGGTCAGCAGGATCGCAACGCCGAAATTGCCCACGTGACGGAAGAAGAAATCCATCAGTTGGAACATCGGCTTGGTGATGAAGTAGAACCAACCCCAGTCGATCAGGCGGTTGAACTGCGGGATCGAAAGGTCGGTCTCGTATTTCGAGATCAGCGGCACTTCCTTGGCGCCGGCGAACACGAGGTTCTTGAGCTCGGTCGACTGGCCCGGCTGGATCGTCAGGTCGTCGCCCTTGTAGTCGGCCTGGTAGCTGGATTGGCCACCGGTGAAGTGCGAGAAGCGAGCCACATAAGGCACGTTCTGCGGCGGCACGATGCTGGCCGCCCAGTATTTGTCGGTGATGCCGAACCAGCCGGACGTCGCCTTTTCGTGCGTGTACTGCTCGTCTTCGATGTTGGAATAGGCGTGCTCGGACAGCTTGCCGTCCTGGCCCATGACGCCGATGAAGCCTTCATGGATAACCCAGACGGAAGGCGTCTGCGGCTTATGGTTGCGGCTGACACGGCCGTAAGGCGTCAGGGTCACCGGTGCGGCGGCCTGGTTGTCCACCTTGTCGGTGATCGTCAGCATGTAATGGTCATCGACCGAGATCGTACGGGTAAAGGTGACGCCCTTGTCGTTGGTGAACGACAGCGTGACCGGCTTCTGCTGGGTCAGCTTGTCGCCGCTGGCCAGCGTCCACTGCGTCGTCGCACCCGGCGTCGCGCCGATCGACTCGTTCTGGATGTAGCCGAGTTCGGTGAAGTAGCCGTCCGTCGTATCGGCCGGCGAGAAGAGCGTGATGATCGGGCTGCTGTCGTCGACCGTCTCATGGTATTCGCGCAGCTTCAGGTCATCAAGGCGAGCGCCCGTCAGGTTGATGGAGCCTACGAGAGCCGGCGTTTCGATCTGCACGCGCTGCGACTTGGCCAGTGCCTGGTCACGCGTCACCACCGCTGCCTGGCCCGAAGCCGGTCCGCCAGGGAGATTGCCGCCACCCGTGCTCTGGGCGCCGGGGCTCTCGGGGGAAGAGGTCTGCGAGGCATCGCCCTGCAGCGCCTGGCGAGCTTCCTCGGCGCGCTGCTGAGCTTCCATCCTCGGGTTCATGTAGAGGAATTGCCAGGCAAGAACGATGAGCACGGAGAGTGCGATCGCGATGAAGTAGTTGCGGTTTTTTTCCATCATGCTTTCCTGGAACGGGTCTCCTCGGACCGCTTGTGTCTCGGCTTGCCTTCGATACGCTCGATAAGCTGTGCCGTCATATCCGCAAAGGGAGCCGTCAGCACGTCCCGCCGCGCGACGATCACATAGTCGTGTCCGTTATTCATTGCAAATCCGGCAGATTGCCTCACCGCCTCTCTCAGGCGGCGGCGCATCCGGTTGCGTTCAACTGCGTTGCCGTGCTTCTTCGTCACGGTAAAGCCGACGCGAGGCGGCTCGTCCGGCTGCTGCCGGTCCAGAACTTCCAGCAGGAAAGTTCGTCCGCGGCGTATTTCACCTTGCCGCACGGCCAAAAACTGCGGCCGGTTTTTCAACCGCCCGACAGTCGTCTTGGAGTCTTTTTTATTCGTCATGCCCGAAAACCCCGGGCAATTCGGCCTTTAGGCCGACAGACGCTTGCGGCCACGGGCGCGGCGAGCAGCCAGAACCTTGCGGCCACCGTTGGTAGCCATGCGGGCGCGGAAGCCGTGACGACGCTTGCGAACAAGCTTGGACGGTTGGTAGGTACGCTTCATTTATTTAATACCGCGGTGTGCGGCCCTTCTTGAAGTTTGCCGTCATCACGACGGCAAGAGCGTTTCGGATTATCGTTCTGCCCACGCGACAGCAAACGCTGAACTCGCTGAGCGGAACGTGGCCGGCTTACTAGAGAGGTAAGCCTGAAAAGTCAACGGCTGAGCCGGAACTGAACCTTCTTGAAGATCCCGGAACGTGCCCGCTGACATTGTTTCAATTCTAACTAATCCATTAACGCAAGCACCGATGTATTCGGGAGCAAAAAATTGTCCTCACCTATCGAGATTTGACGAAAATCAAGACGATCAATCTAACAACTGTACGTTGCGTAATAAACTTTGCTCGAAACGAACCTCTTTGCGGCTTTTACTCCACTCAAACTTTATTAACAGCTGACTGCTAGATCTCACAGCCATGGAGGGTACGAGCGTTCGTACAGCGCAGATGCCCTTAAGCACGCTGTAATGGGGGTTCTCGCGTGAAGATCAGTTCGAAAATAAACTTGCTCGTCGGCTTGATGAGTCTTGTCGCTATCTTGATTGGTGGAATGGCGCTGTTCGCGGTGGGGGAGTACCAGAAGCGCGCGCAGCAATATGCTGATGTCGCCGAGCGTGTTTACAACGGCGAGCATCTGAACCGGCTGGTCACGGCCGTTGTCATGGATGCCCGCGGCATTTACGCCGCCAAGGATTCCGCTTCGGCCAAGCAGTTTGCCGATGGCGTGCTGAAGTCCCTGGTGAGCAGCGACGAATTGTTCGCGGCATGGCAGCCGAAGGTGCCGGCCGAACAGCGTGAAATGTTCAACAAGCTTCTGGAGCGCTCCAAGGAGTTCAAGGCTTTCCGCACCGAGACGGCCCGGCTGAGCCAGGAGGAAGGCCCCGAAGTCGCGAACGTCCAGGGCAACAACGAAGCCAACCGCGCGAACCGCAAGGCCTATCAGGCCGAGATCGACGCCGTCGTGAAGATGGACCAGGACGAACTCAAGGTGCTGAGCGCCGAGATGGAATCCTTCCGTAGCATGATCTTCTACAGCGTTCTCGCCGTCGCCATCATTGGTGTCGCAGGTGGTGCCGCCGCCGGTCTCTACATGGGCCGCACCCAGCTAAGCCGTCCGATCCTCGAACTGACCGCGTCGATGAAGAAGATTGCCGACGGCGATTATGACGCCGCAATCCCGACCGGCCGCAAGGACGAGATCGGCGACATGGCCGCTGCCGTCGAGGTCTTCAAGAGGAACGGCCTGGAAGTGGCGCGCATGAATGCATCCGATGCCGCACTGCGGGCCAAGAGCGATGACCTTCAGTCCCGCATGGCCATTGTGGTTGCGGCAGCCGCCGAAGGTGACTTTACCCGCCGCATCGACAAGCAGTGGGGCGTCGAAAGCCTCGACAGTTTCGCACACGATGTCGATGAACTGGTGGCAAGCGTTGATGCCGGCGTCTCGGAAACACGCCGTGTGGTGCGCAGCCTCGCCAATGGCGATCTGACCGATACCATGCGTGGCAACTTCAAGGGTGCCTTCGAGGAACTGCAGAACAACGTCAACGCTGCGATGTCGACGCTGCGAACGACCATGTCGAACGTCCGAGTCGCGACCGGCTCGATGAATGGCAGCGCCTCGGAAGTCAGCAGCGCCACCAACGACCTGTCGCGCCGTACCGAACAGCAGGCGGCAGCGCTGGAAGAAACCTCGGCTGCTCTCGACCAGATCACCGCCGTCGTAAAGACCTCAACCGAGCGCGCCCAGGAAGCGACCGTCATGGTGAGCGAGGCGAAGGAAAGCGCCGTCCAGTCGGGTGCCGTCGTTCGCAACGCGGTCGAGGCCATGGGTCGGATCGAACAGGCGTCACGTGAGATCGCCCAGATCACCAACGTCATCGATGAGATCGCCTTTCAGACGAACCTGCTGGCGCTCAACGCTGGTGTTGAAGCAGCGCGCGCCGGTGATGCGGGCAAGGGCTTTGCGGTCGTTGCCCAGGAAGTGCGTGAGCTTGCCCAGCGTTCGGCAAGTGCGGCAAAGGATATCAAGTCGCTGATCAGCAAGTCTGGTGATGAAGTCGCGGTTGGCGTCGATCTGGTCCAGAAGACGGGCGAAGCCTTGTCGGAGATCGAAGCGCGCGTGCTGCGCATCAACGACCATATCCATTCGATCGCCGTTGCCTCCCGCGAGCAGGCCACGGGCCTTGCCGAGGTCAACACGGCGGTGAACCAGATGGACCAGGTGACCCAGCAGAACGCGGCCATGGTGGAAGAAACCTCGGCGGCCACGAGCAAGCTCTCGGCCGATGCCGACAGCCTCTTCGCGCTTGTATCGCAGTTCAACATCGGTCAGGAAGATGGCCAGGCGCAGGCAAGCCCACGGCCGCAGGCCACCCCGGCTAGCTTCTCGCAGCCGCCGGCACCCTTCAAGAAGCCGGTGACTGTCGCAACGGCCGATCATCGCGCCCGGGTTTCCCCAGTCAAGAAGATGACGGGTGCACTGGCACGCGCCTTCGGTGGCGGAGGAGCAGCGGCTCCCGCGGCAGCGGCATCGACCGCAGCGAGTGACTGGGAAGAATTCTGATCAAGATCTTCATCGCGATCTGAGGAAACGGAGGCACGGGTTGCCTCCGTTTCTTTTTGCGCTGCGGCAAAGACTGGTAAATTTGCCATAAATCCCTAGAATAGGCGTTGAAACCGTCGCCTCTCGATGTGGCGACGCGCCTTCACGTTACGGAGACTACGATGAACGACGAGGCGAGGACCTCGGGCATCGCACGTACTGAACCGGATGCGCGTGCGCCGGAGCAGATGCCGCGTCTCTTTCGCGGCCTTTCGGGCCGGCTGCTTTGGCTGACCGTCATCTTCGTCATGATGGCCGAAGTGCTGATCTTCGTCCCGAGTGTCGCCACCATGCGGATGAACTGGCTGCGCGACAGGCTGGATACGGCGGCCGCCGCCGGTATCGTCATCGACGGGCTGCAGACTTCCGAGCTTCCACGCGGCGTGCAGGATGACACGCTTCTCGCTACCGGCACGAAGGTGCTGGCGCTGCGCAAGGACGGCACGTCACGCCTGCTCGCGGCCACCGATACCCAGCCCGAGATCGACCAGGTCTTTGACCTTGCGGGTACGTCCTTCCTTGGCGCGATGCGTGATGCGCTCGATACGCTGGTGCTGGGCGGCGGCCGGACCATGCGTGTCTACGGCCCGATCGGCGAAAGCGACATGATCATCGAACTGGTCATGACCGAGGACGCGCTGCGCAAGGACATGCTGAAATACGCCAAGATGATGTTCCTGGTGTCGCTGCTGATCTCGCTGCTGACCGCCGTCATGATCTTCCTTGCCATCAACCGCATGATGATCATGCCAATCCGCCGGCTGACGCGGAGCATGCAGCTTTTCTCCGAGGAGCCTGAAGATCCGTCCCGGGTGTTTGGCGGCGACCGGTCGCGCGGTGAACTTGCCGTGGCAGGACGACATCTGACGGAAATGCAGGTTCAACTGCAGCGGACGCTGAAGCAGCAGAAAAACCTCGTCGATCTCGGGCTCGCGGTCTCGAAGATCAACCACGACATGCGCAACATCCTCGCTTCCGCGCAGCTGATGTCCGACCGCCTGACGGATGTGGAGGACCCGATGGTGAGGAGCTTCGCGCCAAAGCTGTTGCGCACGATCGACCGCGCCGTCGGTTATACCAATGAAGTACTCGCTTATGGACAGGCGTCCGAAGCGGCGCCGCGGCGCCGTCGTGTGAAAATCTCGTCGCTCACCCAGGAAGTGCGCGAGATGCTGGGGATTGATCAGGACAGCGGCATCGAGTTCGTGGAACAGATCGCCGCCGACCTCGAGGTGGATTGCGATAGCGAGCAGATCTTCCGGGTGATTCACAACCTGTGCCGCAATGCCCACCAAGCGTTGGTCAACTTCGATCCTGAAGACGGATCGGTCGTGCGTCGGATCACGGTCAGCGCCCACCGCGTCGGTAGTGTCGTCAGCATCACCATTGATGACACCGGCCCCGGAATGCCGCGCAAGGCCCGCGAAAACCTGTTCTCCGCCTTCCGTGGATCGGCACGTTCGGGTGGTACGGGCCTCGGTCTAGTGATCGCGCGGGAACTGGTTCTTGCCCACGGCGGCACGATTGCGCTCGTCGAAAAACCCGGGCCCGGCACGCAGTTCCGCATCGAAATTCCCGACCGCCCGGTTTCCCTCGACGACTACCGCGTTCGCGCGTGATGTAAATGTGAGTGCGAAATCAGTGGGTTGTGAAAGAATTAGCCGTAAAATGATATTGGCGACATCAAAATCGCTTGCAATCCTCCGCGTCAGCCTTTAGAGGATCGCCACGCAAGCGGAACACACCACTTGCTCACGCACCCGTAGCTCAGCTGGATAGAGCACCAGACTACGAATCTGGGGGTCAGGAGTTCGAATCTCTTCGGGTGCGCCATTCTTTCTTCCCTGAATGAACGTTCTCCACGAGCCCGGCATTGCCGGGCTTGTTGTCGTTTTGGCCTGCGCGTGCGCGCCTGTGGCGCAACAACGCATGGACAGGCGCGACATAGCCATGCCATCAAGGACGCCGTTCTTGGTCGTGTCGCGAGGGATCGTGAAGAAGCGCAGCACCTCAGTTTTAAGCCTCGTATTCGCCTGCCTGGCGAGCTACGCGCTTGTGCTGCAAATGCTGCTCGCCTCCGCGCTTGCCAGCCCAGCCATGGCGGCGCCGACGCTTGATGATTTCGGCAATCCGCTCTGCATCTCGCATACCGTCGACGTTGGCACCTCCCAGGGCGACACCCAGCCGAAGCTGCCAGGCTGCTGCGCGGCCGCCTGTTATGCCACGGCGCAGTTCCTGGTCCCAAATCCTCCGGCTCATTTCGTCAGCAACAGGCTGGGCACTGATCTCTCGACCGTTGTCGCTGAGGCGGACGAACATTTCCCGAAGCGTCCGGAAGTCTTGCCGAGTGTTCCGCGCGCTCCGCCAGTGGCTGCCTGAGTCGCTTGTGGTCTTCGGCCGAGCCGCTCCGGTCCCGCGACAAGCGGCGAACGCGAAGATCATTGTTCATCCCATGCATCCAATTCACGCCGGCGCAGTTTGCAGCCAGCGTTTCGAGCAGGCCATGTCCGATCTGGCCAAGGAGAACCCATGTTCAAGACCATCATCGCCGCCACCGCGATTGCAGCATGCAGCAGCGCCGCCGCCTTTGCCCATGTCACCCTGGAAGGCAAGGAAGCCCCGGTCGGCTCCACCTACAAGGTCGTGCTGCGTGTGCCGCACGGCTGCGAAGGCAAGCCGACGCAGGTGGTGCGGGTCCAGATACCGGAAGGCTTTTATGGCGTAAAACCGCAGCCGAAAGCCGGCTGGACGTTGGAAACCGTGAAGGGACCTTACGAAAAGGCCTACGACAACCACGGTTCGAAGGTCAGTGAAGGCGTCAAGCAAGTCGTCTGGAGCGGCGGTAATCTGCCTGATGATCAATACGACGAGTTTGTTTTCCGGGGCACGATCGCGGCGGACCTGAAACCGGGCGAGATGATGTATTTCCCGGTGGTGCAGGAATGCCCGGATGGTGCCAAGGAGCGTTGGATCGAGATCCCCGCTGCCGGCCAGAAGGCGTCCGATCTCGAGCTTCCGGCGCCCGGCCTGAAGCTTATTCCCGCGGCCAACTGATTGCGGCCGGGCGCATGATGCCAAGTGCCGTCGGCTGCCGAGCGTGGTCTGTAGTTTCCACGCTTTACCGCGCATTGCTCGTCATGCTGCTGTGGCTTCCGCTCGCCTCGGCAGCCTTTGCGCATGCCTCGCTCAATTCGACCGAACCGCCAGATGGAGCAGTCGTGGCAGCGGCACCCGGCGTCATCCGGCTCATCTTCAACGAGCCGGTGTCGCCGACGAGCCTGAAGCTGACCAGGCCCGACCGAAGCAGCGTTCCGCTTGAGGATGTTGTGGTCAAGGGCAATGCGCTGGAGATCACCCCGCCGGCAGACTTGCAGACCGGTACCCACCTCCTCTCCTGGCGCGTCGTGTCGGAAGACGGTCACCCGATCGGTGGATCTTTCCTCTTCTCGGTGGGTCACGCAGGCGGGCCGCCTCCGGATACTGCCGCTGATTCCGGCTGGCCGGTCTGGGCCGGCCTGTGGACCGGCAAGGTCATGCTGTATCTCGGCATCTTTTTTGGCATCGGCGGTGTGTTCGCGATCTTCTGGTTTGTCGGCGGCGATACGGCGACGTGGAAGCCGAGCCTGATTGCGCTCGGCATTGGCTCAGCGGGAGCACTGATCTCGCTCGGCTTCCAGGGCCTCGATGCGGTGGACGAGGGTATCCCGTTCCTGTTCTCCGGCTCGGCATGGCGGGCAGGGCTCGGCACAAGTCTCGGGCCGACGGTCATCTTCGTTTGCGTCGGATTTGCGTTGGCAGCGCTGGCGCTGTTGAGCGGCAAGGGCCGGGAGGCCCGATGGATGGCGCTCTCTGCCGTCCTCACCGCTGCTTTCTCCTTGAGCCTCAGTGGCCATGCGAGTGCCGCACCGCCGCAGTGGATCATGCGCCCCGCGGTCTTCCTTCACGTCGCCGCCATCGCCATCTGGGCGGGCGCCCTCCTGCCGCTCATGCTGCAACTCCGAACCAAGAGCCCGGAAGCGGCGGGCAGCCTGCAGCGCTTCTCCGTCTTCATCCCCTGTGCCGTGCTGATCCTGATCGCCGCAGGCGGTGTGCTGGCTTATGTCCAGGTCGGCACGCCATCGGCTCTTGTCACGACCGCCTACGGCATTGCCTTCCTCATCAAGCTTGTGCTGCTTGTCGTACTTTTCGTCCTTGCTGCGGCCAATCGCTGGCGGTTGACGCAGCGCTCGCGGCGCGGAGAGCCGAAGGCCATCTCCATGCTCGTCCGGCTGATTGCGGCCGAAACGCTGGTCATGGTGCTGATCTTCGGTGTCGCTGCTGCCTGGCGTTTCACGCCGCCGCCGCGCAGCCTGGTTTCCCAGGTTCAGCGTGATGTCGTCGTGCGTCTGCAGAACGCCGAGGCGGCCGCCGACGTGACCGTTCGCCGGGGTGACGGCGGCGCGGTGTCCCTTTCCATCAAGATCACTGGCAAGGACGGGCAACCGCTCGATCCCGTCGAGGTCACGGCGGTGCTGGGCAATCCACAGGCCGGCGTTGAACCGATCCGACGCAAGGCGGAGAAGACCGAAGCGGGTTGGACGGTGGCGGATCTCGTGCTGCCGCTGGCGGCCAGGTGGAGCCTGCGCCTCGATGTGCTGATCACCGACTTCGACATCACCCGGCTGGAGGGCGAGATCGAAATCAGGCCGTAAGAAGAGATCAGGTCGATTGATCTTGCACAAACCGAAGGGCCGCCGCTGCGGTTACAACCTCTGCCAACAGGATTTGCAGAGGAGCTGCCATGTCTGCGGCGATCATCGAGAAATATGGCGACGCGCGGCTGCCGCGCTACACGAGCTACCCCACGGCGCCGAACTTCACGAAGAATTTCGATGGCTCGGTCTATCCGCAATGGCTTCAGGCCCTTCCGCAGGATGAACCAACCTCGCTTTACGTTCATATCCCCTTCTGTCGTGCCATGTGCTGGTATTGCGGCTGCCACACGGCGGTGACGCAGAAGGATCGACCGATCATCGAATACATGGAAACGCTGCATCGGGAAGTCGAGCTCCTGGCGCTGGCACGCAACGAGAGTTTCTCGATCGGGGAGATCCATTTTGGTGGCGGCACCCCGACTATCATGAAGCCTGACGAGTTCGTGGCACTGGTACATGCCTTCCGTGATCGTTTGGGTTTTGCGCCCACCGTCAACACCGCCATCGAGATCGATCCGCGCACGCTGCAGTCTGATATGGTGGCCGCGCTCGCCGAAGCCGGTGTGACCCGCGCCAGCCTGGGCGTCCAGAGCTTCGATCTCAAGGTGCAGCGCGCCATCAACCGCGTCCAGAGCGTCGAGCAGACCATGGCGGCGGTCTCGAGCCTGCGCGGCGTCGGCATCAATGCGATCAATTTTGACTTGATCTATGGCCTACCGCATCAGACGGTGGAGTCCTGCATCGAGACCGTCGAGGCCGCGGTTGCCATGCGGCCGAATCGTCTGGCGGTGTTCGGTTATGCGCATGTACCGAGCTTCAAGAAGCACCAACGCCTGATCCAGGAAGAAGCGCTGCCGAATGCTCCGGAGCGTGCCTTGCAGGCTGCGGCGATGGCGCAGGCGCTTATTGCGGCCGGCTATGTGCAAATCGGCCTCGACCATTTCGCGCTGCCGGATGATGATCTGGCTCTCGCACAGGCGGAAGGCCGGCTGCATCGCAACTTCCAGGGTTACACGACCGATAACTGCGAAACCCTCATCGGCCTTGGCGCCTCGTCCATCGGCCGCCTGCCGCAGGGTTACGTTCAGAATGAAGTGCCGCACGGGCTTTACGCGAGCCGCGTCGCGAGTGGCGAGTTGCCTATAGCCAAGGGCTACCACCTTACGGCAGAGGATGGGCTTCGGGCCGCCATCATCGAAAGGATCATGTGCGACTTTGCGGTTGATGTCGAAGCGCTCGCTTGCGCACATGGTTTTGAGGCAAATGATCTTCTCCGACACAACGACCGGCTGGATGAACTGGAAAGTGACGGGCTGATCCAGCGCGATGGTGGCCGCATTACGATCTCGGAGGAGCATCGTTTTATCGTGCGCGCCGCCGCATCGGCTTTTGACGCATACCTCAACCAGGCGGGACGCTCCTTCAGCAAGGCAGCCTGATCCGTCAGGTCTGATCGAACGGACGTTTTTTCGGTTGATCGGCGTCCTGTGGCGTGCCACCTGCTGCAGCACTTGGGATGCGTCGGGGGTCGAAGATGCGCGATCGGAACGGAGCGGCGGGATCGCTCGAAAGCTCTGGTGGAGCCGGCAAGCTGGCCGGCTTTCTATCGCAGGGCCTGTGGTCGCTCTTCGTCTTCATCGGGCTCTACTGCATCCTCAGCATGCTCGTGCGCCTCGCGCTGCCGAACGCGCTGACGCTGGATGAAGCCGAGCAATCCCTGTTCTCGCAATACTGGCTGCTGGGTTACGGGCCGCAGCCGCCGTTCTTCAACTGGGTGCAGAACGCTGTCGTGAGCGTTTTCGGCATCTCGCTGTTCGCGCTCGTCCTGCCGAAATTCGCGATGCTGTTCCTGGCCTACGCCTTCTTCTGCCTGGCGGTGCGTGAGCTGGGTCATCGCCCCGGTTTCGTCGCGGTTGCGACGCTCAGCCTGCTGACGCTGCCGCAGGTTTCCTACATGCCGCAGCAGGACCTGACCCACACGGTCGCGGTTCTGATGGCAACTGCCCTCTTTCTCTATGGGCTGTTCCGCATTCTGATGCGGCCGGATTTGCTGGGTTACCTGATCCTGGGGCTTGCGGCCGGCATCGGCACCATCTCGAAATATAACTTCGTGCTTCTGCCGGCGGCGACCTTCATTGCTGTCCTGGCAGATCGGGAATGGCGCAAGCGGCTGCTCGATCCCCGCATCCTCCTGACGGCGCTCGCCGGGTTAATCGTGGTTCTGCCCCACGGGCTCTGGCTGCTCGGCAACCTTGATCTCGCCAGTGCCGGCACGATCGGCAAGATGGTCGAGGCGAACGCACCGCAAGGCATGGCTCGCATCATCCGCGCGCTCGGGTCGCTCGCGCTGGCTTGCATCGCCTTTGGCGCGCTGACGGTCATCATCTTCGGCATCGCCTTCAAGGGGCAGTTCAAGCGCAGCCTCGTAACAGGCACGCAGGTGACGCGGCTGCTTGGCCGGATCATGCTGATCTCGCTCTTGGGGGTCGTAGTCGTCATCCTGGTTGCGGGCACGACGAAGATCACCGAACGCTGGCTTGATCCTTATCTCCTGGTATTCCCGCTTTACCTGTTGCTGAAGCTGGAGAACGTCGGAGCGGATGTTGGAGGCAGCCTGAAGCGGTTGATGCCCGTATTCCTTGTCATCATGGCCATCACGCTTCTGCCGCTGCCAGGCAAGACGGTAACAGGCGGGCTGACCGGCTCCTACACGCGCATCAACTATCCTTTCGCGGCGGCTGCGGACATCCTGAAGACAGAAGGTCAGCCGGCCCTCATCGTGGCGGCGGGCATGCATCTCGCTGGCAATATGCGCATGCAGTTTCCGGATGTGCCGGTGATTGATGCCGATCAGGTCATCACCGGTTTCCCGGCACGCGAGGCGATGAAGGCGCCTGTGCTTGTGGTCTGGCACGATAACGGCTCAACTGGAAGCGAACCTCTGCCGATCAACCTCTCGCAGGTCGAGGCACTGGGGCTCGCTCCCGGGCCGGTAAAAACGCTGGCGCTTCCCTTTTCTTTTGGAGACGGTAAGACCGAACTGCGGCTAGGTTACGCCTGGCTGGGTGCTGCTCCTTAAGGCTGCGCCAAATCTGCGAAAATCAGGAGAGGGAATGGCAATGGCGGAAACGGAAAAGGTCGCGCTGATCACCGGCGGCGGTCGTGGAATGGGCGAGGCGATCGCACGCGAACTTCATTCCCAGGGCTACAAGCTGGCGCTGATGTCGCCGTCGGAAAGCTGCGAGAGGCTTGCCGCGGAACTCGGCGGTGTCGCCTCGCGCGGCGTGGCCGAAAAGGCGGAAGACATCCAGGCGATCTTCGACCTGACGATGAAGACCTATGGCCGCATCGACGCCGTCGTCAATCATACCGGCCATCCGCCGAAAGGCGACCTGCTCGACATCACCGATGAGAACTGGACGCTCGGCTCGGACATGATGATCCTGTCGCTGGTGCGCATGGCGCGGCTGGTGACGCCGGTGATGCAGAAACAAGGCAAGGGCGCCTTCGTCAACATCACCACCTTCGCCGCCTTCGAGCCCTCGCTGATCTTCCCGATTTCGTGCACCTATCGTGCCGCGGCCGGCGCCTTCACCAAGCTCTACGCCGATCGTTACGCGGCCGACAACATCCGCATGAACTGCATCCTGCCGGGCTATATCGACAGCCTCAACCACAAGCCGGAAACAGCAGACAAGGTGCCGATGAAGCGTATCGGTCAGGTCGAGGAGATTGCCAAGACCGCTGCCTTCCTGCTGTCGGACGGAGCCGGGTACATCACCGGCCAGAACATCCGGGTCGATGGCGGCATCACCCGGCACGTGTAATCAGGACATACCCGCATGAGATGGAAGCGTACGATCCAGTTGCTGGACGTTCATTGTGAAGGCGAAATCGGCAAGGTGGCGATCGGCGGCGTTCCGAAGATCCCCGGCGAGACGGTCGCAGCACAGTTGCACTGGCTGAATACCGATCCGAAGGGGCAGGAACTGCGTCGCTTCCTGTGCCTGGAGCCGCGGGGAGCGCCGATCGGCTCGGTAAACCTGCTGCTGCCGGCCAAGCATCCGGATGCAGATGCTGCCTTTATCATCCTGCAGCCGGACCAGGCGCATGCAAGTTCGGGCTCGAACTCCATCTGCGTCACCACCGCGCTGCTGGAGGCCGGTATCGTCGAGATGCAGGAGCCGGAAACTATCGTCACGCTTGAAACCGCGGCCGGATTGGTGAAGGCAACCGCAACCTGCCGCGACGGGCGCTGCGAAAAGGTCAGGCTCACTATGGTGCCGTCGTTCGTGCACCAGTTGGACGTGACGCTCCAGACGCCGCGCTGGGGCGAGATCAAGCTGGACCTGTGTTACGGGGGTATCTTCTACGGACTGGTGGATGTCGGCCAGATTGGCCTGACGATCGAGAAGGGCAATGCGGCAGCACTTGTCGAGGCAGGCATGGTGCTGAAGAGCCTCATCAACCAGCAAATGACGGTGGTTCACCCGGATATCCCCGCGATCTCCGGCGTTGCTTACGTGATGTTTCGCGATACGGAGGCGGATGGCACGGTGCGCACCTGCACCACCATGTGGCCGGGCCGCGCCGACCGTTCACCCTGCGGCACGGGTAACTCGGCCAATCTTGCGGCACTTCACGCACGGGGCAAGGTCAAAGTGGGCGACTTGTTTAAGTCGCGTTCCATCATCGGCTCGCAATTCGAGGTAGGGCTTTCGGCGGAAACCGAGGTCGCAGGAAAGCCGGCAATCGTTCCAACGATCACCGGCCGTGGGTTCACCTTCGGGCTTCACCAGATTGCGCTCGATCCGTTCGATCCGCTCTCGGACGGCTTTGCGATGACCGATGTCTGGGGGCCATCCGCAGGGGAGATCTGATCAGATCTCCCTGGCGCTGGAGTTGAGGGTGTCCGTGGCATCGCCAGGCTTCAGCACCAGCGAGTTGACGCCTTCGGCCATGGCCGGGTTGGAGGGAGCCGGCACGACGCCGAGTTCCTGCATCTGCAGGAACTTGTAGGCCCCGAACAGGTCGCCATGCTCGGCGGCCTGGCGATACATCTCAGCTGCCTTCTGCGCATTCGGCTCAATGCCTTCGCCCGCCTCATACATCAGGCCAAGGTTGATCATCGCGTCCTTGTTGCCGCGCTGGGCGGCAAGGTCGTACCAAGCAATCGCCGTCTGGTCGTCGGCCGGAACAAGCTGGCCTTCATCATAGATCGCGCCGATATTGAAGGCGGCAGTGTCGTCACCTTCGGCGGCGGCCTTTTCGAACCACTCGAGCGCCTTGTTGACGTCCTTTTCCGTCCCGAGGCCGTCGCGATAGGCGACGCCGAGGTTATATGCAGCGAGCACGTTGCCGCCCTGTGCGGCTTCCGTGTAAAGCTGGAACTCGGCCTTTTCGTCACCAAGGCGGCCCATCAGCATGCCGAAGTTCACCTTGGCGGCCGGATAATTCGCCTGGACTGCGGCGTTATAGGCGCTCATCGCCTGGTCGGCCTGCTGGGCGTTGTTCAGCGCGCGGCCAAGCTGGTAGGCGAAGCGCGGGTTCCCGGTGGTCTCGAAGGCCACGCGGCAGGCATCAACGGCGGCGCCATCGATCTCGCCGATGCCGACCGGCGAGAACTCGCTGTTGCGCTGCTGGTCGAACGGGCTGCCGGCAAGCCGGTCGCAATCCGACTGCATGGCCGACGCGAGCTGCAACTGGGCGCGCTCTTCCGCGCCGGGTGAAACCGTCAACACGCACAAGGCCACCGCCGTGCTTGTGAATAATGCGAAACCCTTGTTGACTTTAGATGCGCTGAAAGTCATTGTGCGCCCCGATTCATACATTCTTCAGATTGCTTAACGAACGCCCGAACCGCGAGTCGGTTCCGAGTACTTCAGCGTATTCGAATGTACGCGCCCCCTGATCCCCGCACATTTTTGTGAGCACCAGCCGCTGCCGCCGCGTGAATGACGCGTTTGGAGCATCGCTTCGGATTGTTTCAAGACGCCGCTTGATGGTATGGCGAGGGCATCGATGACCTCTCGGAAGTGCTCCCCATGAAGACCCTCACCCTTCGCCGCCCCGATGACTGGCACCTGCACCTGCGCGATGGCGCCGTCCTCAAGGGCGTCATCGGCGATACGAGCCGCCATTTCGCCCGAGCCATCATCATGCCGAACCTCGTGCCGCCGGTGGTGACGACTGAGGATGCCAAGGCCTATCGCGAGCGCATCATGGCCGCGCTTCCGGTTGGCGACCGCTTCCAGCCGCTGATGACGCTGTATCTCACGGAGCATACGCAGCCGGATGATGTGGAGGAGGGCAAGAAGAGCGGGCTGATCACCGCCGTGAAGCTTTACCCTGCGGGTGCGACGACCAACTCCCATGGCGGTGTTCGCAATCTTGATAATGCCATGCCGGTGCTGGAGCGCATGGCCAAGATCGGCCTGCCGCTTTGCGTCCATGGTGAGGTCACCAATCCGGAAGTGGATATCTTCGACCGCGAAGCCGTGTTCATTGAAACGGTGCTGGAGCCGCTGCGTCGCCGCCTGCCGGAGCTCAAGGTCACCGTGGAGCATGTGACCACGGCGGACGGCATCAACTACATCAAGTCGGCAGAGCGCAATCTCGCGGGCTCGATCACCACGCACCACCTCATCATCAACCGCAATGCTATCCTCGTCGGCGGCATCCGCCCGCATTATTACTGCCTGCCGGTCGCCAAGCGGGAAAACCACCGGCTCGCCCTGCGGGCCGCGGCAACCTCGGGCGACGCGCGGTTCTTCCTCGGCACCGATTCCGCACCGCATGTCGATCCGCTGAAGGAATGTGCCTGCGGCTGCGCCGGCATCTATACCTCGCTCAACACCATGAGCTGCCTCGCGCATGTTTTTGAAGAGGAGAAGGCGCTCGACAAGCTCGAAGCCTTCGCCTCGCTGAACGGTCCGGCCTGGTACGGCCTGCCGGTCAATGAAGAAACGATCACACTCGAAAAGCGTGACGAGCCGGCCGTCTATCCTGACAAACGGGATACCGAAGCAGGTGCAATCACGGTCTTCGACCCCATGTACCCGCTTCACTGGCACGTGGTTTAGCAATTGCGGCAACACGTCAAATTGGTTGCATTTTATTCTTGCTGGTAACCATTTGGGAAGGATCGAGAACTAGCGTGCAGCCGTATCATCCGCTGTCACGCTAGAAAGAACCTTAGAGCATGCTTGACTACAAGTCTCTCCTGCTGGCGCTTGGCGTATCCGCAGCATGCCTGGTGGTGACGCTTTTCGGCACGTGGTTCTCACGGCGAACAGATTCCTTTCTGCTCACGCTGGTGGTGGCGCTGGCGCTGATTGTCACCGGCATTTTCGCCTATAGCTCCTATACGTTGCAGAGCGGGGAGATGTGGGTCTGCATGGCGTATATCTTCCTGGTCACCGGCTTTTCGGCGACCTATGCCGCCTCAGTCCAGTTCCGGACCGGGCGCAAGCCCTGGATGCTGGCAGCGGTTCTTTCCATCCTCTGCATCGCCGTCGGCCTGCCGCCGTTGCTGGCAGATCTCGATGGTGTTGGACTGATTGTCATGAACGTCGCTGCCGCGGCCCTCCTGGTCGGCACAGGCTGGCAATATGTCGCCGCTCGCCGCGAAGCGCCCGGCCCGTTATGCGGCATGGCAATCCTTTACGCCCTGAGCGGCCTGAGCTTCGTCCTTTGCGCCTTGGTGCTGATCACGGAAAAGCAATGGACCCTTGGCCAGGCGCCGGACAATTGGGCTGAAAACCTCAACCTCGGCGTCTGCATCGCCGGCATGACCGGGATCGGCGCCTTGTCGCTTGCCCTGCATCAATGGCGCATGGCAGCCCACCATCGTCACGAGGCGATGACGGATGCCTTGACCGGGCTGATGAACCGTCGTGCCCTGTTCGAGGAAAACGGCCACCGCGTCCTGAAGCCATCGACCGCCGTCGTGGTCTTCGATGTCGACCGGTTCAAGTCGATCAACGACCGCTTCGGCCACGCAACCGGTGACCTGGTCCTGAAGCTGTTCGCCGAAGACTTAAGGTCCGGGATCACGCCGGGCCAGACGGTTGCGCGCCTCGGCGGCGAAGAGTTCACGATGATCCTGGAGAATGTCCTGCCGGGCAGGGCGGAAAAGGTGGCGACGGATATCTGCCGCGCCTTCGCCGCCAGGACCATTCCGGTTGGAGACGCGATCCTGCAATGCACCGTCAGCGCCGGCATCGCGGTCGGGTCAGCCGGTGGCGAGCCATTCGAGGCAGTGCTCAGCCGAGCCGACAACGCGCTCTTTGAGGCAAAGCGCGGCGGGCGTGATCGCGTGGTGGTTGCCGACTACCTGCGGCCGGTTACCGTCACCGGGACACGAACCAGCGCCTGATCCAGGCTTTATTTCTCTGCTCGTCTGGCGGCAATCCCAGCATCCTGCTATTGCGGCGCGTGGTTCTTTAGAAGGATAGCGCGGATGATACAGACCACATTTCCCGATCGTGACGTGATGGCAGAGCTGATGGCCAAGATGCTCTGGGAAATCGGCGCCGTCCATTTCAGTGCGGACAAGCCCTACAAGCTGGCCTCCGGCATGATGAGCCCGGTCTATATCGATTGCCGCAAGCTCATTTCTTACCCGCGTATCCGCTCCACGATCATGGATTTTGCAGCCGCGACCATCATGCGCGACGCTGGCTTCGAGAAGTTCGATTGCATCGCGGGTGGCGAGACGGCCGGTATTCCCTTCGCGGCCTTCCTGGCTGAGCGGCTTGGCCTGCCGATGATCTATGTCCGCAAGAAGCCGAAAGGCCATGGCCGCAGCGCGCAGATCGAAGGCTATATGCCAGAAGGTGCTCGCGTCCTCGTCATCGAGGACCTGACCACGGCTGGCGGCAGCATGTTCACCTTCATCGACGCCATCCGTGCCGCCGGCGGCGTGGTCGACCACGGCATTGCGCTCTTCTTCTATGACATTTTCCCGGAAGCCGGGCAGCGTCTTGCCAATGGCAAGGTCCAGCTTCACCGTATCGCCACCTGGCGCAACGTGCTGGCGGTCGCACGCAACGGCAAGCTGTTTGACGAAACGACGCTGCGCGAAGTCGAAGCCTTCCTCGATGCACCTCTCGCCTGGTCCGGCCGCAATGGCGGCGTGAGTGAGCTTTCGCTCTAGGCAAGCGACAAAAGCTCAGTTAAGCGAGAAGCAGGAACAAGACCGGGAGGGAAGAATGATCCTGTGCTGCGGCGAAGCCTTGATTGACATGCTGCCGCGTGAAACCACGCTGGGAGAGAAGGGTTTTGCGCCTTATGCGGGCGGCGCGGTCTTCAATACCGCGATCGCACTTGGCAGGCTCGGCCAGCCGACCGGCTTCTTTACCGGCCTCTCGGACGACATGATGGGCGACATTCTGCGCGAGACGCTGGCGCAGAGCAATGTCGACGCCAGCTTCTCGGCTGTCTCCTCGCGTCCGACGACCATCGCCTTCGTCAAACTCGTCAACGGGCAGGCGAGCTATGCCTTCTATGACGAGGGAACCGCTGGCCGGATGCTCAGCCTCGACGACCTGCCGGCGCTGGGGGATGATTGCGAGGCGATGCATTTCGGTGCGATCAGTCTCATCCCGGAACCATGCGGCAGCACCTACGAGGCGCTGATGGCGAGGGAGCATGGCAAGCGCGTCATCTCCTTTGACCCGAACATCCGCCCTGGCTTCATCAAGGACAAGCAAAAGCATCTCGACCGCGTGCGCCGCATGGCGGCGATGTCGGACATCATCAAGTTCTCCGACGAGGACCTGGAATGGTTCGGCATGCAAGGCGACCATGACACGCTTGCCAACCACTGGCTGGACGCAGGCGCCAAGCTTGTTGTGCTGACACGCGGCGCCGAGGGCGCTACGGGGTATACGCGGGGCTTCAAGACCTCGGTGCCGAGCGAGCGCGTGACGGTGGTGGATACGGTCGGCGCTGGCGATACCTTCGATGCCGGCATCCTCGCATCGTTCAAGATGCAGGACCTCCTCACGAAGGAAAAGATTGCGGCGCTGACGGAGGATCAGGTGAACAAGGCGCTGGCGCTTGGCGCAAAGGCCGCGGCCGTCACTGTATCACGCGCTGGCGCAAACCCACCCTTCGCGCACGAGATCGGGCTCTAAGCCGGTATTCTTTAGGAGCACCCCGGCCTTATCCGGGGTGCTCGCTTCTGACAGATAACTCTCAGGCCTTCTTCATCCCGGCCAGTGCCTTGACGAGGCCTTGGGTCGAGGAGTCGTGGCTCTCTGCGCTTTCTTTGCCTTCCACAACCGGAAGCAGGCCCGTCGCCAATTCCTTGCCCAGTTCCACGCCCCACTGGTCGAAGGAGTTGATGCGGAAAAGCACGCCTTCAACAAACACCCGGTGCTCGTAAAGCGCGATCAGGCGGCCGAGCGCAAACGGTGTCAGCTTGTCATAAACGAAGGTGATCGACGGACGGTTGCCGGTGAAGACGCGATGCGGCGCGATGAAATCGGCCTGCTTGTCGTCCATGCCCTTGGCAGTGAGCTGCGCCTTGGCTTCCTCGAAGGTGCGGCCCTTCATCAAGGCTTCCGATTGCGCCAGGCAGTTGGCGATCAGCAGGTCGTGCTGGTGGCGCAGATGCGGCTCGAAGCCGTTCGCGGCGATCATGAATTCGGCCGGTATGATGCTCGTGCCCTGGTGGATGAGCTGGTAGAAGGCGTGCTGGCCGTTGGTGCCGGGCTCGCCCCAGACAACCGGTCCGGAATTGGCTTCGACGGGCTTTCCGTCGATCGTCACGCCCTTGCCGTTCGATTCCATGTCGAGCTGCTGCAAATAGGCCGGGAAACGCAGCAGACGCTGGTCGTAAGGCAGGATCGCGCGCGTTGAATAACCCAGCACGTTGCGATGGTAGAAGCCGATCAGGCCGAGCAGCATCGGCAGGTTCTGGCGAACCGGAGCGCTGCGGAAATGCGTGTCCATGGCATGCGCGCCGTCGAGGAACTTTCCGAAGTTGTCCGGACCTATGGCGATCATCAGCGGCAGGCCGATCGCCGACCAGATCGAATAACGTCCGCCGACCCAGTCCCAGAAGCCGAATACCCGGTCCTGTTCAATCCCGAAGGCGGCTACCTTGTCCAGCGCGGTCGAAACGGCCGCGAAGTGATGCTTGACCGCGTCGTTGCCGAGCTTGTCGGCAATGAAGGCGCGCGCCGAGGCAGCGTTGGTCATGGTCTCGATGGTGGTGAAAGTTTTGGACGCAATGATGAACAGCGTCGTCTCGGCATTGAGCAGCTTCAGCGTATCAGCAATATGGGCGCCATCGACATTCGAAACGAAATGCGCGCGCGGACCGTCGTGGAAGGGCGCAAGCGCCAGCGTCGCCATGACCGGGCCAAGGTCGGAGCCGCCAATCCCGATGTTGACGACATCTGTGATCGCCTTGCCCGTCGCACCCTTGAGCGCGCCGGAGCGGATGCCGTCCGCGAACCGATCCATGGCGGCAAGCACCGCATTGACGTCCGCCATGACGTCCTTGCCGTCGACCAGCACCGGCGTGTTGGAGCGGTTGCGCAGCGCCGTGTGCAGAACCGCGCGGCCTTCGGTGAAGTTGATCGGCGCGCCGGAGAACATTTCCTCGCGCTTGTCGGCAACGCCGCCCGTCTCCGCCAGCTGTTCCAGCAGCCGCAACACGTCATCGTTCACCGCGGTCTTGGAATAGTCCATCATTAGGTCATCGAAGCTGGCGCTGAACTTGTCGAAACGGCCGGGATCGGCTGCAAAGGCGGCCCGTATATCGGTCGCATTGGTCCGGGCAGCAGTTGTCTTCAGCTCTTCAATGATGGCCTGCATGGCATGTCCTCGCATTCGGAAGGTATGGCGGGAACCTATTCCCTTTCCCCTCCAAATCAAGCCATGTCATGGGCCATGCCGGACCATTATGTGGATCTTATTGACCCACAGCCGTAACGACTGTTCCGCCCAAGGAGTTGCCGAAACGGTCCACCTGATCGCGATAGTTGCGACGCGTGGTCGGGTCGAAAACCGCAATCGGCGTGCTGACGGCGACACTTGCCGCGCTGCCGACGCTCTGCGCCGCGCCGAAGGCCACAGCACCCAGCCGCTCGCCAAAGCCGACATGGGAATCCGTCACCGTCTGGCCTGCAATCAGGCGATTGCCGAGCAGCCGCACCACTTCCGGGCTTTCTGCGAACTTGCCGTGGTTGAGCTGGTCATTGCCCTTCAGTGCCGTGAGGTCGAGGACGACGATCCCGGCTTTCTCGAACTCGGTGCGATAGGGTTCTGCCATCGGATCGACCTGGCCGAGCCGGTCCACGTTGCCGGAAATGCGGCGCGACAGGCTGAGCGCCCGGTCATCGCGCGACACGAAAAGAGTAAAGCTCGGCCGCTTCGGGCCGATCTCCGCCAGTTGGCGGCTGAAGACATCCACATCGAGGTCCGGCGAAGCGAGGATGACGTTCTGGATCTTCGGTGCCACGCGTCCGTCGCGGATCGCCATCTGCCGCAGCGCTTCGACCGTCAGCCACGAACCCATGGAATGAGCCATGATGGTGACTTCGCCGACGGCCGGCTCCCGCGCCAGCCTGCGTAGCAGCGCTTCAAGAGCGTCGCGGGAATAGTTGGTGCTTTCCTTGTCGTAGTTATAGGCAAACACGCTGCCGCGCGACGGCCAGGTAAACAGCACCGGTGCTGCATCCGCCTTCGAGTCGTGAACGATCTGCGCAAAGCGGTAGACCGCATCCTCATAGCGATTGTTGAAGCCGTGCACGAAGACAAGCACGCGCCGGCTCTTCGGCAGGGTGCGCTTCAGCCATGCCGTGGCACCGGCCGTCTCCAGCGGTGTCACCGAAACCGTCGCGAACTCCTTCTCCGGGTTCGGCGGCAGTTTCTTCGGCCACTGAACCTGGCCCACTTCGCGCTTGCTGTCAGGCGGAATGGAGACTGCGATTTCGGTAACCTGCGGTTCCTTGCCGCGCTCGCCGGAAAACAGGATGCCCGGCTCTTCGCTCGGACGCCGCGTGGTCGCAACCAGTACATCGACGCGTGAGGTGCCGGCGGCGCGCTCGGTTGTTGGAATTAGCACGCCTTCCGGCCGCCCGGCGCAACCCGCCAGCAGCGCGACGACAAGCACCGCGCAGAACCAACGGGATAATCTCACGGGGTCGTTTTTCACGCTCACTCCACGGGTCAACCAACGAGATGGCCTAGGCCATGAAGCAGCCCAACGTCCACCGCGAAAGCACCAGTGGACGCTGGTCTTGATATGCTTGGCCGTGCTCTGTCGCAGCCTTGCAACGCTTTGAAGCCTAGCCGCGCAACTCCCGGCGCAGGATCTTGCCGACATTCGACTTCGGCAGCTCAGTGCGGAACTCGATATAGCGCGGCCGCTTGTAGTTGGTCAGGTTCGTTGCGCAGTGTGCCTTGACGTCGGCTTCAGTCAGGTTCGGGTCCTTCTTCACGATGAAGAGCTTGACCGCCTCTCCCGAATGCTGGTCCGGCACGCCGATCGCGGCGCATTCCAGCACGCCCGGATGCATGGCGACGACTTCCTCGACCTCGTTGGGGTACACGTTGAAGCCGGACACGAGGATCATGTCCTTCTTGCGGTCAACGATCTTGGTGTAACCCTGACGGTCCATGTAGCCCATGTCGCCGGTGCGGAAATAGCCGTCCGCGGTCATCACCTTGGCTGTCTCGTCCGGCCGGTTCCAGTAACCGGCCATGACCTGCGGTCCGCGGATGCAGATCTCTCCGACATCACCAAGCTCGACTTCCTTTCCGTCATCGTCACGAATGGAAACCTCCGTCGACGGGATCGGCAGGCCGATCATGCCGGTGAATTCCTTCGTGTCGAGCCGGTTTGCGGTGGCGACCGGCGAGGTCTCCGACAGGCCGTAACCTTCGGTGATCTGGCAGCCGGTCATCTTCAGCCAGCGTTCGGCAACCGGCCGCTGCACCGACATGCCGCCGCCAAACACCAGCAGCAGCGACGAGAAGTCGAGCTTCTGGAAATCCGCATTGTTCATCAGCGCGTTGAACAGCGTGTTGAGGCCCGGGAAGACGTGGACCTTGTACTTCTGCAGTTCCTTGACGAAGGCCGGAATATCGCGCGGGTTGGCGATCAGGATATTGTGGCTGCCGGTCGCGACGCCCATCAGCGAGTTCACGGTCAGCGCGAAGATATGGTAGAGCGGCAGGGCGCAGAGGAACTGCAGTTGATCCGGCCGAGGCTTGCTGAGAAAGGCCGTCTCCAGCCACATGGCCATCTGCTCCTTGTTGGCGAGCAGGTTTGCATGGGTCAGGATCGCGCCCTTGGAAACGCCGGTCGTGCCGCCGGTATATTGCAGGAACGCGACGTCGGACGAGGAAACCTCCACCGGCGTCACAGACAAGCGTGCACCTTCGGCAACCAGTTGCTTGAAGCTCGTCGAGCCGGGCAGGGCCCATTGCGGCACCAGTTTCTTCACCTTGCGCACGACCAGGTTGACGATGTGCCCCTTGATGCCGAGCATGTCGCCCATGGTGGCGACGACCACATGCTTCACGTCCGTGCTCGGCAATGCCTGCTGCAAGGTGTGGGCAAAGTTTTCAAGAACGAAGATCGCCTTGGCGCCGGAATCTTTTAATTGGTGGGCGAGCTCGCGCGGCGTGTAGAGCGGGTTGACGTTGACGACGACCATGCCGACCCGAAGGATGCCGTAGACGATGACGGGGTTCTGCAGCACGTTCGGCAGCATCACGGCGACGCGGTCACCCTTGGTGAGGCCCTTCGCCTGCAGCCAGGCGGCAACCTTGCGGCTTTCGACCTCCAGTTCCCTGAAGGTCAGCGACTTGCCCATGCTGGTAAAGGCGAGGCGGTCTGAATAACGCTGGCAGCTGTCTTCGAAAAGTTCACCCAGCGATTGATGCTTCAGCGGCGGTATCTCGGCCGGTACGGTGGGTGGGTAAGAGGCAAGCCAAAACTTTGCAGGCTGCGCTTGCGTCTGTGCCGTCACTTCATTCATTGCCAACCCCTCCTTGTTCTTTTTCTCTTGTTCGCGCTGTTCGCACGACCGCGGCAAAGCCTCCACTTTGCTGCAGGTATGAGACTATGCCACGTCCGTGAGGCCGATAGCCAGAGCCTCGATTTTCAACAGCTATATAACTTTGACGTAAACGTCAAACGACTCCGAGAGCGGCGGAACCGGGTCATGCACAGCCGCGTTCTTCAGCGGTACCGATCGAACAGAAACAAGGAGCTGCGTCATGCTGCATCATGAACCGAAGGCCGGCCAGGACCCTTACGTGAAGGACACGCCGTCGCTGATCGCCAGCGACAAGGTGGAAGGCACACGCGTCTACGGCGCTGATGGCGAGCACATCGGCTCGATCGCCCGCGTTCTTCTGGAAAAGCGCGGTGGCCGCGTCGCTTATGCGGTGCTGAGCTTCGGCGGCTTCCTCGGGATTGGTGATGATTATTACCCGCTGCCTTGGGAAAAGCTGCATTACGACGAACAGCTTGATGGCTACCGCATCGACCTGACCAAGGACCAGATCACGGCTGCTCCCCGCTATCGCGACCTCAACGACGATGCCTGGTTCGACGACAAGGGCCGGACGATCTACGACTACTACGGCGTTCCGCCGTACTGGATGTAAAACAACACTTTGAAGAGAGGCCCGAACGGGCCTCTTTTCACCTGTTCGATTGTGCTGATACATGGTGGTACAGTTAAGGGAGCTACCATGGCGGCAGGTAGGGAAGCGGGCATAGTCCGCGACTTCGAGCGCAGGGACGTCGAAGCAGTCGCTCGACTGTTCCAGAAGACCTTTCGCGGGTCGAAAAAGATGCCGGCAACGCTTCCGGGTTACCTGGAAGAAGCGTTCTTCGGTCATCCATGGGCGGATCCTGAGATTCGCTCCAAGGTCCACGAGGAGGCTGGCGGCAAGGTCACCGGCTTCATGGGCGTGCTTCCATCGCGGCTTGAGCTTTCGGGACGCGAGATCCGGGCAGCCTTTGCCGGCTCGCTGATGGTGGAGAACGGCAGGGAAAACCCGCTGGCGGGCGCGCGGCTCGTGCGCTCCTTTCTGTCGGGTCCGCAGGATCTTTCGCTGACCGAAACGGCAAACGTGACCGCCGTTGGCATGTGGCAGAAGGCGGGTCACCCGCTCGATCCCGGCTACAGCATGAACTGGATGAAGGTCTTGCGACCGTCTTCCACGGGTGTGCAACTCATGGAGCGGCGGGTCGCCGCGGCAAGGCTGCTCCGGCCGCTGGGGCGCATTGCTGACCGGGCGATCGGCCTTGGGCGCGGAGCATTTTTCAAGCGAGCCGTAAGCGGCAAGGTGGTGTTCAAGGACGTGACGCCCGAGGTGTTCGGCCAGGCGCTCCTCGCGCTCAAGGATCTTTATCCCCTGCGCCCCGCTTGGAATGGCGACACGCTCGGCTGGCTCCTTCGGCATGCGGAGCAGAAGCGCAATCTCGGTTATCCAGAGTGGCGGGTGGGTTATGCTTCCGATGGTCGGCCGGTTGCCGCTTACGCCTATTTCGCCGCGGTTGGACAGGTCGGCTGGGTGCTCCAGGCCGTGGCCGCACCAAAATACGTCGATGACCTGCTCGATGATCTTCTGGCCCACGCCTACGATTACGGCTGTGCTGCCGTTCGTGGCGCCGCCCATCCGTGGCTAACGCCCGGCCTGATGTTGCGCCAGGCGGTCTTCCAGGCACGTTCCTTTTATGTCGCCGCCGCGCGCGACAAGACACTGCTCGAGCCGATCCGCGCCGGCGAAGCCCTGATCAGCGGCATTGCCGGCGAAAGCTGGATGCGACTGATCGGCGATCGGTTCGACTGAAGTCCCTCAGAGCATGGTCGCCGGTTCGGCGTGCAGGTAATGCGCGACCTTGCGCTTGGCGGCGATATTGCGCCACACGGCGTCCACCTGATCCGGCGTGATGTTCACCGCATCGGCAACCTCTTCGCGGGAAATCCCTTGGTTGAGGCCGAACAGGCAGAGGTCCATTTTGTCGTAAGGTAGCGAGAAGTAATATTCGTCCTGTCCCTGCGGCAGTGACCAGGTATCGGTCGTCGGCGGCCGGCGGCGGATCTCGGCCGGAACACCCAACGCTTCCGCCAGCTGGTAGACCTGGCTCTTGTAGAGATGCGCGATCGGCTTGAAATCGGCCGCGCCGTCACCGTTTTTCACGAAGAAGCCCTGGTCATATTCCAGCCGGTTCGGGGTGCCGGCCACGGCAAAATTCAGCCGGTCGGCGTGGTAATATTCGATCTGCTTGCGGGTTCGCTGCTTCATGTTCGCGGCCGCGATCATCCCGAGATAGACATCGAGCGGCATGCGGTGGCGGCTCTGTTCGCCCGCCGGGTTGGCTACCACCAGCCAGGAGATGTTGTAGCCGCGCCCGGTCAGCGCATCTTCCAGAACCACCTTGCAGCCCCAGCCTTCGCCAAACTCCGGCACGACCTGCCGGATGAAGCCGTCGCGCCGCGCGTAGCAACCGGCGGCAGCCAGCGCAGGACCGATATCCTCTAGCACCGTCTCGATCCCGATCGCCTGCGCGAGTGCCTGGCCAAGCCGAAGACTTTCCGGATCGGAGTCGTGTTCGGGCATGAAGATGCCGGTCACCTTGTTCGGTCCGAGAGCGCGGGCGCAAAGGGCTGCCGTGACGCTGGAGTCGATGCCGCCAGAAAGTCCAAGCACCGCGCCCCGCTTGCGAAGATCCTTGAGTACTGTTTCCCGCAGCCAGCCGCAGATGCGTTCGATCTCCGCTTCCACATCCAGTTTCAGGGCGTCGACAGAGAAACGGCTTGCTGTCGGCGCACGCATCAGGCTCTGGCTCATGCCACGTTTCCTTGTTCGGTTGATCTTGTCTTGTCTGCACTCAAGCGGATCTTGCCGGTTGGGGTGCGTGGCAGCGCGTCCCGGAACTCCACGCTTTTCGGCACCATGAAATCCTCAAGCACGCCCGCGCAGTGGCGGATGATGTCCCGCTCGCTGAGCATGGCGCCCTCGCAAAGCACGACATAGGCTCGTATCGTCTGGCCGAAGATCGGATCATCGATCCCTCCGACGGCCGCCTCCTTGATACCCGGGAGGGCGTAGAGCGCCCGCTCCACCTCCTGCGGACTGACCTTTTCGCCGCGCGTCTTGATGATGTCGTCGCTGCGGCTGATGAAATACAGGAAACCGTCCTCATCCATCGAGAACAGGTCGCCGGTGCGCAACCGTTGCCCCTGCGTCGTCGGCTGAAAGGCACGCACGGTTGCAAGCCCGTCGCCCCAGTAACCGCGCATCACATGCGGCCCCTCGATCACCAACTCGCCCACCACGCCGGGCGGCACCGGCAGGCCATCCTCATCCACCACGAAGGCTCGCGTGCCGGGAATGGCCTTTCCGACCGAAAGCGGCCGGCGCTCAAGTTCGTCCGGAGGCAGATAGGTCGCCCGCAGGCATTCCGTCTGGCCGTACATGATGAACAGTTCGGTCTGCGGCAAAAGTTGCTGCAGCCGCTGGATGAAGGTGGGTGGCATGGCCGCGGCCGCGCTGGTCACGTAGCGAAGATGCGGAAACGACCCCGGCGGCAGGTCCGTCATGCCGTTGATCATCGCCGCCATCGCCGGGACAAGGGGGAAGCCGGTTGCCTTTACCTCCGCGAGGCGCTCCATCGCCTTGCGCGGAAAGGCGAAGCTCTTCTCCAGCACCAGCGTTCCGCCTACAGACGCCATGGTGACCATCTGGGTGATACCGTAGCCGTGGGAGAGGGGCAGCACGCTCAGCACGACATCATCGGCCGAATTCTTGAGGTAACGGGCGATAGCGGTGCAGGCCGCATCGATATTGACGTGGCTCAGCATCACGCCCTTCGGCAGCCCGGTCGAACCCGAGGTATGGATCAGCAGCGCCAGCTCGTCGCAGTCGTGAAAGACCGGGAGCGGAGCATCGGGCGCTCCCGTCATCATGTCCTCAAAGCACTGTACGCCGCTGTCCTCGCCCTGCGCCACGACGAGGAGGGGTTTGGAAATTGCTTTTTCGACGGCGGCGCCGGCGGTGTTGCGATGGCGCGCCTGGGTGATGAGGACACGCGCGTCCGTGCTGTCGATGATAGCGGCGAGCTTGTCGGCTTTGGTCGACGGATGCAGCGGGCAGGCGACCGCTCCGGCCTTCCAGATGCCGAAAAAGGAGACCACAGCCTCAGTGCCGTTCTCCAGCAACATCAGGACGCGATCGCCGTGCTGCACGCCCTGGGAGATCAGGGAATGGGCGAGACGATCCGAGAAAGCATCAAGCTCGGCATAGGTCAGGTGGTGATCGCCGACAACCAGCGCTGTCTTGGCGGCGAAACGTCTGACGCTGTCCCGAAGGCGAGCCTCGATGCGCATCTCAGGCAGCAGCGAGCTTGGTCGAAAGGTAACTCGTCATGTTGCTGATGCTGTCGAGGTTTTCCGGCACGATTTCCTCGTCAGCAACCGTGATGCCGTAGGTCTGTTCCAGAAACGCGATCAGTTCGAGCACCCCGGTCGAGTCCATCACGCCGGTGTCGAGCAGCGACTGCTCGTCCGATACCTCGGCATCTGCCCGAAACAGAAAGTTTTCGGCGATGAATTCACGGACTGTATCTTCGATTGCCTCCGTCATGGCGGCCTTCTCCCAGAAACATTGCCATTGATCTGGAACACATCTTGGACGCGACACCTAAATGTTTCGCTAAAGCCGGTTGTAATCCTTCAGGCGGCTGCCAGTGGAGGCCGTTTTATCCTTTGTCTCAGAGGACGTTGCTGGGCTCACCCTTCTGGAAATTCTCGATATGGCTGATCACCTGCCCCCAGAGCGTCTGCATTGCCTCGTCGCTCGCCCAGGCGACATGCGGCGTCACGATGACATTGGGCCGTTCGAGGATCTTCAGGAGCGGATTATCCGACGCCGGAGGCTCCTTGGTCAGCACGTCGAAGCCGGCGCCGGCAATCAACCCTTCATCGAGCGCCGTCACGAGATCGGCTTCGTTCACCAGCCCGCCGCGCGCCGTGTTGATGACCAGCGGGTGCTTCTTCATCCGCCGGAATTCCTCAAGCCGGATCAGGTCGCGCGTCTGCGGCGTCAGCGGCATGTGGAAGGTGATGATGTCAGCAGTCTCCAGCACCTCGTTAAATGCGGTGTAACCCGGCCCAACCTCGCTTGCATCCTTGCGGGCCGCGTAGACGACCTTCATGCCCAGCGCTTCGCCGATCCGCCCGACGGACTGGCCAAGCGTGCCGCGCCCGAAGATCCCAAGCGTCGAGCCGGCGAGATCCTTGATCGGGTGGTTGAAGAAGCAGAACTGGTTGGCGCGCTGCCATTCGCCATCGATGACGTCCTGGCGGAAGCCGATGATCGAGCGCCGAAGCGCGAAGATCAGAGCGAACGTGTGTTCCGGTACGGTGTTCACCGCGTATCCACGCACGTTCGAGACAACGATGCCGCGTGCCTTGGCGGCACTGAGGTCGATGACGTCGTAACCCGTGGCTGCCACGGCGATCATCTTGAGGTTGGGCGCGCTGGCCATCGCCTGTTCGCGCACCGGCGCCTTGTTGGTGATGACCACGTCCGCCTCGGCAATGCGCTCGGCCACGTCTTCGGCGGCGGTCTTGCCGTATTCCACCCATTCATGCGCAAAAGCGGGACGGGTGATTGTCACCGACGGGCCGATCGTATCGCGATCAAGGAACACGATCTTCACTGGGCGAAATCCTGCATGTCGTGAATTCTCCTCCGAAGCGGGAAATGGGCGTAGCCGAAGCATCTTGGTCGTATATCATCCGGCTTGAACGTCGAAAGGCAAGACCGCGGAGCGTGAATGGCAGAGTTGCTGGAACTGGATTGCGTCGTCATCGGCGGCGGCGTGGTCGGATTGGCCATCGCCCGGGAATTGGCGCTCGCCGGCCGCGAGGTGGTGCTGCTCGAAGCGGAACCGATGATCGGCAGCGTGACCTCATCGCGCAACAGCGAGGTGATCCATGCTGGCCTTTATTATCCAACCGGCAGCCTGAAGGCCGAACTTTGCGTCACCGGCAAGAACAAGCTTTATGATTATTGCGCCGCCCGGCACATCCCGCATCGGCGCTGCGGCAAGCTCGTCGTGGCCTCCAACGAGGCGGAGGTTGCCTATCTCGAAAAGCTCCTGCAACAGGCAGATGCCAATGGCGTCGATGATTGCCATCTCATCGGCGGCAAGGAACTGGGCGGGATCGAACCTGCGATCCGGGGTTACGCCGCGCTGGTGTCGCCATCCACCGGCATCATCGACAGCCATGGACTCATGGAAGCCTTCAGCACCGACATCGAAGCGAACGGTGGGCACATCATCCTGAATTCGCCGGTTACCGCTGGCAGCTTATCCGATGGCGCCGTGCGCCTTTCGGTCGGTGGCGATGATCCGGTCGAGATCGAGGCGCGGCTTGTCGTCAACGCCGCCGGCCTCGGCGCCTGGAGTGTGTCGGATGCGATCGACGGCCTCGAACGCTCGACGATCCCCGGACGTCATTATGCCAAGGGCTGTTATTTCTCGCTGGCAGGTCGCGCTCCGGCCAGTCGCTTGATCTACCCGGTCCCTGAGCCGGGCGGGCTTGGCGTGCATCTCACCATCGATCTTGCCGGGCAGCCGCGTTTTGGCCCGGACGTCGAGTGGGTCGACACCATCGACTACGATGTCGACCCGAGCCGCGCCGATAAGTTCTATGCGGCGATCCGCCGGTATTGGCCGGACCTGCCGGACGGCGCGCTTCAGCCAGCCTATGCCGGCATGCGCCCGAAGGTCGTTGGTCCAGATGGGGGAGGTGGGGGCGACTTCATCATCCAGGGTCCCGGACAGACCGGTCACATCGGTTACATCGCGCTTTACGGCATCGAAAGCCCGGGGCTCACCGCATCGCTTGCGATCGCGGAAAGGGTGGCGCGCCTCGCCCTTTAGGAGGCGCGCCGGTTTTTCACAGCGCGGCGCGCTTGTCCTTTTTCGCGATGCGCGCCAGCAGATAATCCACTTCGGCCTTGGCCGTCGGCGTCAGCATCTGCGCCGGCTTGCGCTGTGCGTCCGTGGCGATCACGCCGCGACGCTTCAGCACGTGCTTGCGAACCGCAAGGCCCACACCAAGCTGCTGCTCATAACGAATGAGCGGCAGGTGTGCGTCAAACAGGTCGTGCGCCTCGTCGCGCTTTCCGTCGGCAGAAAGCTGCACCAGTTCGGTCAGCATGTCGGGGAAGCCGTAGCCGGTCATCGCGCCATCGGCGCCGCGCTCCGGCTCGAAGTCCAGGAACATGCCGCCATTGCCGCAGAGGATCGAGAATTCCCGCAACTCGCCCGCCTTCTGCATGGCGCGCAGCTTCGAGATCTTCCCAAGTCCCGGCCAGTCCTCGTGCTTCAGCATCAGGCAGGAGGGGTGGTTGGTAATGATCCTGGCAATCACGCCCGGCGACATCACGACCGTCAGCGTCAGCGGATAATCCTGCAGCACCCACGGCACGTCCTCGCCCACCGCTTCCACGGCGCCGGCGAAGTAGTTGACGATCTGGTCGTCGGTCCGAAGCGCCGGGGGCGGCGCAATCATCACCCCGGCAGCACCCACGTCCATCGACTCGCGCGCCAGCGATCGCATGCCTGCAAAACCGGGCGCGGACACGCCGACGATCACCGGGATCTTTGCGCGAGAAACAACACGCTTGACGATGGCGCGGCTTTCGTCCGGCTCCATCTTCGGCGCCTCGCCCATGATGCCGAGAATGGTGATGCCCGTGCAGCCGCTGTCCTGGTAGAAATCCGTCAGTTTGTCGATCGAGTTGAAATCGATCGAGCCGTCTTCGAAGAAGGGCGTGGTGGCGATGGCGTAAACGCCTTTTGATTGCGTTCCGAATGTCATTTCTGGCCATCCTTCCAAGCCTGGTAACGCGCCTTGGTTTCGGCATTCATCGGGTAGAGCCCGGGCAGCGGCACGCCGCGATCGACTTCCGTCATGATCCAGCCTTCCATGCGCTCCTGTTCCACGGCCTCCGCCAGAACCGTGTCGAGAAGCTTTGCCGGGATCAGCACCGCACCATCCTCGTCAACGACCACGATGTCATCGGGATAGACCGCCACGCCGCCGCAGGCGATCGGCTCCTGCCAGCCGACGAAGGTGAGGCCCGCGACGGACGGCGGAGCAGCCACGCCATTGCACCACACGTTCATGCCCGTGCCGAGCACGCCTTCGGCATCGCGCACCACGCCATCGGTGACGAGTGCGGCCACGCCGCGCTTCACCATCCGAGCGCACAAGATGTCGCCGAAGATGCCGGCATCGAGCACGCCCATGGCGCCGACAACCGCAATGCAGCCTTCCGGCATGGCTTCGATCGCAGCACGGGTGGAAATCGGCGAAGCCCAGCTTTCAGGCGTCGCAAGATCTTCGCGCGCCGGCACGAAACGCAGCGTGAAGGCTTGGCCGACAACCCGCCCCTGACCCGGCTTCATCGGCTTGGTACCGCGCATCCAGACGTTTCGGAGCCCCTTCTTCAAAAGGACCGTCGTCAGGGTGGCGGTGGAAACGCCTTTCAGTGTTTCGATGATTTTCGGATCAAGCGGCATGAATTCTCCTCGGGGTATCAATGAGCCGCCGAACGGCAGCGGCGGGATATTCCGTTGTGCCCGTAGCTTCGTCAAGGAACGCCGCGGCTGAAGTGGAGGATTTCCTTCCGGTTGCCCGCCGTGCCCGCTTTGGGTAAAGTTAAGGTTGAGAAGAACAGCCTTCGTCCGATCGGGCGTATCTTTGGCAGACACAGCAGGAATAGTGACATGGCGACGGTAGCGTCCAATGGAATCGGCAGCAGCGCGAGGTGGGATGGTGCGTCTCCCGGCAATGACGACGAGGATATCATCCCGCGCGACATTCGCTTCGGCATCCTGGAAAACCCCACGCGGCACTGGCTCGACAATGACTTCCACAAGACTGCGCTGATCGACGGCCTGTCGATCTTCCTCCCGGAAGGCGAGCGTTATTTCATCCGCTCCCTGAAGCACTACGCGCCGAAGCTCGACGACAAGGAGTTGGCTGCCGAAATCAACGGTTATGCCGTGCAGGAAGCCTTCCACACCCGCGAGCACGAGGACTACAACAAGGCGCTCGAAAAGCTCGGTTATGATGTCGAGACCATGGAAGCGCCGATCCGCAAGACCTTGCGGACAGACAACCTGCCGGTCTTCCGGCTGGCGGTCACCTGCGCCATCGAACATCTGACGGCAACCTTGTCGACTGTGACGCTGCGCAACCCGCATCTCTTCGATAACGCCGCACCGGCTTACCGGCGGCTGTGGATGTGGCATGCGCTGGAAGAGTTGGAGCACAAGGCGGTGGCGCTCGATGTGCTCGCCATGGCGACCCGCAAATATTCGCCAATCAAGCGTTACATGCTGCGCACCATGGCCTTCAATGTGGTGGCCTTCGAGTTCCTGATGATCACGCTGCGCAACCTGAAGATCTTTGCCAAGAACGACGGCATCAAGACCGGTCCTAAGTTCTGGTTGCGGTTGCTTTATGTGCTGTTCATCTCGCCCGGCTATTGGCGTAAATGCGCGCCGCTGGTGCTGAAATATTACCTGCCGGGCTTCAACCCGGCGAACAAGGACGATCACGAACTGGTCCGCAAGGGCCGCGACTGGCTTTACAAGGAGTTTCTGTCCCTCAAGGAACAGGCCGGCGCACCAACGCCGTCTGTCTGAGGGCGGGCAAGGGATGGCCAGCCGCCTTTTTGCAAGCGTCCTCGACATCGCCACGCCGGGCAAGTTTCCGCGCGCCCAGAAATGGGTGTGGCGTCGCGTCTATAACCTCCTGTCGTTGTTCTGGACGGACGCTGACTGGCGCTTCATGAACTACGGTTACCTGCCGGAAGGCGAGCCGTTTCCGTTGAAGCCGGAGGACGAGCCGGAGCGCGTCTTCATCGGGCTTTACCAGCAGGCTGTCGCCGGCCTGCCCGTTGAGGGTGCCAGGGTGCTCGAGGTTGGTTCAGGGCGAGGCGGCGGTTCGCGTTATATCGCCCGCTACTACTCGCCATCCTCCGTCACCGGCATGGATTATTCGCCCGATACCGTGCGCCGCGCGCGCCGGCTGAACGACGATACCCCAGGGCTCTCCTTCGAGAACGGTGATGCTGAAGCCATGCCGTTTGGGGACGAGAGCTTCGATATCATCGTCAACATTGAATCCTCGCATTGTTACGGCGACGTGCCGGCCTTTGGGCGCGAAGTGGCGCGGGTGCTGAAGCCAGGCGGCTGGTTCACCTTCGCCGACATGCGTCCGAAGAACCAGCTCACGGCCCTCGACGAGCATCTCGCGGTTCCTGGCCTTGAACTCGTCGAGCGGCGGGACATCAGCGCCCGGGTCCTGGCCGCACTTGACGCCGCCGAAGCCCGCAAGAGCGAACGCATCAACAGGTCCTGGGGCATGAAGCGCTTCATGAGCGAGTTCTCAGGCTCGAAAGGCTCGATGCTCTACAAGGGCCTGAAAAACGGCAGTGTCGTCTACGTGGCGCGCCGCTACCGCAAGCTCTAGCGCCGCCAGTTTCCTTCTGCTTCTGCTCCCTCACCATGATTGTTGGGGATAGCGGCGAACGCGCCTCGTGATCCGATTCATAAAATCTTAAGAAGTTTCGGACGGAGGCACGATGTCGAAACCCGAAGCATTCACCGAAAACACCATTGTCATCGAGCGCAAGCGCTGCGGCTGGGTCGTCAGCACCCGCCCGCCCGAAGGCGGCGTGATCCTTTCCATGAAGAAACACGCCAGCGAGGAACAGGCGCTGAGCTTCATCGGCCAGAACTACAACGTCGCAGGGCTTTAGGATTGGTGCCTGCGCAAGCAGGCATTGCTCGGCTCTTTGCGCTGACTAGTTTTGTTTTCTGGAAGGAAAATGGTGCCGCTTACGTGACTCGAACACGTGACCCCATCATTACGAATGATGTGCTCTACCAACTGAGCTAAAGCGGCCCACGCAGCATCTGGTAACAACCGGCTGCGATGTGATGCGGCTGATACAGCCAATGACTCTGATTTTCAAGCGGCCTTTTTGCCTCCCGGCATTTTTCCCGAAAGACCGGGGCCGTTATCCCAGGAGCCGAGAGCGCGCCGCCTGGTATTCGGCGTCCAGGCGGTCAACGAGCTCAGCGGTCGAAACGACCTCCTTCAAGGAGCCGACGCCCTGGCCCGCGCCCCAGATTTCCTTCCAGGCCTTCGGGCCAGTCACAGCCTGGTCGAAGTCCATCTTGGTCGGATCGGCAACCGGCAGGGCATCCGGATCCAGGCCCATGGCGGTGACGGAGCCCTTGAGGTAGTTGCCGTGCACGCCGGTGAAATAGTTCGAATACACGATGTCGGCGGCATTTGAATCGACGATCATCTGCTTGTAACCGTCCACGGCGCGTGCCTCGCGCGTCGCGATGAAGGGCGTGCCGATATAGGCCATGTCCGCGCCCATCGCCTGGGCCGCAAGGATGCCGCCGCCCGTCGCAATAGCCCCTGCGAGCAGCAGTGGTCCGTCAAACCATTGGCGGATTTCCTGGATGAGGGCGAAGGGAGACAGGGTGCCGGCATGGCCGCCGGCGCCAGCCGCAACCGCGATCAATCCATCGGCGCCCTTCCGAATCGCCGAATTGGCGTGGCGGTTGTTGATCACATCATGAAGCACGATGCCGCCATAGGAGTGAATGGCTGCATTCACTTCCGGCACGGCGCCCAGTGAAGAGATGACGATCGGCACCTTGTATTTCACGCACATCATCAGGTCGTGTTCGAGGCGCTTGTTGGACGTGTGCACGATCTGGTTCACGGCGAAAGGCGCGGCGGGACGTTCCGGGTTGGCGGCGTTGTGGCGGGCAAGCTCTTCGGTAATCATCGCCAGCCACTCGTCGAGCTGGCTTTCCGGACGGGCGTTCAACGCCGGGAACGCACCGATGACGCCCGCCTTGCATTGCGCCAGCGTCAGTTCGGGATGGGAAATGATGAACAGCGGCGATGCCACCACCGGCAGGCGCAGTCCGTCTTTCAGGATTGCTGGCAACATGATCTTGACCTCCCCGAATTACGTTTACGCAAACGTCAATCGTTGAACTAGCAGATGCGCGTCTGCCGGAAAAGCGGCGTTGAAGACATTTTTGCGACGAGATTACTGCCCATGAGGGGAATGATCGACAGTCGCGGCCAAGGTTCCGGGGGATGGCAGGTCGGGCAGAGCTTGCAGTCGCACCCCGGAGAGGTTACCGAAACCTTAAATTTCGGCATATGCGAAACGTGAAGAAGGACCGGCAGTTGAGCGGTTTGGAAACGGCCATCAGGAATGCACTGGATCGCTCGAATCGGGCAGATCGGGATATTAGGGCCCGCATCTACCAGTCGGCGCGGCAGGCGCTGGATGCCGGGCTGCAGAAGCAGGGCGTCTCCGACAGGTTGATGATTATGCAGCAGCGCGAGCTGCTGGAGCAGAAGATCCACGAGATCGAGATGGAAGAGGTGCGCCGCCTTTCTGAGGAGCACGAGGCGGAGGCGTTTGTCGCCAACCCCGCCAGTGTTACGCCGGTTTCGGTCGATCCTCCGGTTGGCGCGCGGTCCGAACCCCCGATGCAGGCGCCAGCGGTTGCACCCGACGACGGGTTGCGACGTGTCGCCAATGCCCCCGTCGTTTCAGCGCCTGAAACGAAGGTCGAGGATCAATCCGGTGGGTTTGCTGATTTCGGCGCGACGCCGGAAGAACGCATCGATGCACCGCTGCCGACCGAAGAGGTTGTCGCCAAAGGCAGGAAAAGCAGGAAGCCGACGAGGAAAGGCCGCGGCGCGTCGGACACCATGCTGGATGTGCCGGCAGAACGGGCCGCCAAGCCACGCCGGCGTCGCAGCTTCCTGTCGCACCTGATGACCTGGGTCATCACGCTTGCGGTAGTCGGCGCGGCCTGCTTCTGGTTCTACCAGTCAGGCATGGTGCAATCGATCATCGATGAAGCGGTAAAGGCGGCCGACGAAGCGGGCAGCAACCGCGCTGGCCAAGCGTCGACAGCCTTTGATCCGCGCCGTGGCTTTTCCGACGAATGGGTGGAGATCTTCAAGCCCTCCGCCAGTGCGCAGCTGAAGCCGGGCGCGCAGGCCCGTGTCGAAACGCTCGATGGTTCGGAAGGCCAGGCGGTGCGTCTCACATCGGCGGTGCCGGGCGAGGGCGGAGACGTGGCCTTCGAGGTGCCGGTCGAGGTGCTGCAGGAAATGGCCGGCAAGACCTCCACGATCGCGCTCTCGCTGCAGTCGGGCGAGGACCGTTCGACGCAGCTCTCCGTGCGCTGCGAGTTCGGCAGCCTCGGGCGTTGCAGCCGCCACCGCTTCACGGCGACGCAGGAACGGCTGGATGCCCTGTTCAAGGTCACCTTCGAGCGGTCACTGGCGCCCAACCAGCCGGGCCGGCTGATCGTCAACACGGGCATCGATGGCGCTGACCGCCCGGTGCTCATCTATTCGGTGCGGATCCTGCCCGGCCAGTAGAGGCTTAACTCAGGAAGTTCGGGCCGAAGCCGAGGATCTTGTCGTCGATCTCGCCGATCGCGTCCTTGTCCTTGCCGTCATAGTCGAGCGACAGCAGCATGTGCCGGATGAGGTTGATGCGGGCGCGCCGCTTGTCGTTGGCCCGCACGACCACCCACGGTGTCTCCTCGTTGTGGGTCCGGTCCAGCATCACGTCACGCTTTTCGGTATACTCGTCCCACTTGCCGAGTGCGGCGATATCCATTGGCGACAGCTTCCAGACCTTCAGCGGCTCGTGCCGGCGGTCATGGAAGCGCTTCAGCTGCATTTCCCGGCCGATATCGAGCCAGAACTTGAAGAAGATGAAACCTTCGTCGTGAAGCGTGTCCTCGAAGCGCGGCACGGCTTTGAGGAAGTCCTCGTATTGCTGCGGGGTGCAGAAACCCATGACGGGCTCGACGATCGCCCTGTTGTACCAGGAGCGGTCGAAGAGCACGATTTCGCCGGCGCTTGGGAAGTGCGCGATGTAGCGCTGGAAATACCATTGCCCGAGTTCGCGATCGGTCGGCTTGTCGAGCGCGACGATATGGGCGGAGCGTGGGTTGAGGAAGGCGCGGATGGACGAGATCATGCCGCCCTTGCCGGCGGCATCCCGGCCTTCGAACAGCGCGATGACACGCTTGCCAGACGACTTCAGCCAGTACTGCACCTTAACAAGCTCGACCTGCAGTTTTTCCAGCTGCTTCCGGTATTTCTGCTTGTCCATCTTGTCGTCATAAGGAAAGCCGCCGGAGTTGAGCGCATGGTCCTTGATCCAGCCCGGCAGTTCGGGGTTGTCGATATCAAACTGCCTGGACTTGCCTCTGATATCGAGCGTCACGGCGCGGCTGGTCTCGGCTTCCTTCATGGTCTCTTGTCCTCGGTCAGGGCCTGACGCGGTTATCTATGGCGCCATCAGGTCTCGACCACCGCGCTTCGAGGACTTTTCACCATAACCACGGCACCCGATGCATATCTGTCATGAAGCGCGTATATCTGCGCAGGTTGATGTCGAAGAGCAGCGGGTTGTCAGGTGGTGTTGGTGGGGGAGAAGTGGCGTCAGCGGTTGCCGCAGATCAGGCGGCAGGTTCGTCGCGAACGGCTGTTGCTGCTGCTTCTGACGCTCGTCGGCTTGATCGCCCTCGTGTCCGGCGTCGCGTGGGTGCCCGTCGTGCTTGCCTGGGCGCTGCTTGTCATCGTGGTGCTTCTGCGCAAGCCGGATGATGCCACGGCACCGGTTCCGGTTGTCGTGGAAGAGGACGTCCTCAACTACGATCCGCTGCCGCCCATCGCGGCCACGCTTGGCGCCTATGACACTCCGGGCTTCGTGCTTGCGAACGATGCGAGCGTCCTGTTCCAGAACCGGGCGGCTGAGGTCGCTTTCGGCTCGCTTCCCTTCGGCTCGCACCTCACGGCCCGCATCCGCTCGCCCGGGATTCTCGACATGGTACGTGACGCCATTACAAGCGATGAACCTGACCAGCTGGAGCATTCCGAGCGCCTGCCGTCGGAGCGGGTCTTCATCGCACGCATCGCGCCCATCCCGGTGGTCGAACCAGAAGGCATGAGCATCAGTGCCGATCGCCGCAAGCTCTATCTCCTGTCGTTCCGCGACATCTCCGAACTGCGGCGCCTGGACCGCATGCGTTCGGATTTTGTTGCCAATGCCAGTCATGAACTGCGCACGCCGCTTGCCTCGCTGCGGGGCTTCATCGAAACACTGCAGGGGCCGGCAAAGGGCGATCCCGCGGCGCAGGAACGGTTTCTCTCCATCATGCTCGAACAGGCGACCCGCATGAGCCGGCTTGTTGACGACCTGATGTCGCTCTCCCGTCTCGAGCTGAAGTCGCATATCGCGCCCGACCAGAGGATCGACCTGAAGCCGGTACTGAGCCATGTGCGCGACGCGCTGCTGCCGCTTTCCGATGATCTGGGGGTCGAGATCCGCATGCACCTGCCGCAGGAGCCGGTGGAGGTGCTGGGTGACCGGGACGAGCTTGTCCAGGTCTTCGAGAACCTCATCGAGAACGCCTGCAAATACGGGCAGGACGGAAAAGTGGTGGACGTGCACCTGAAGGGCGGCGGCGATGAACCGGCCGAGGTGATTGTTACCGATCGTGGCCCCGGCATCCCGTCCGAGCATGTGCCGCGGCTTACCGAGCGCTTTTACCGCGTCAGCGTGGCCGACAGCCGCTCCAAGAAGGGCACCGGCCTTGGGCTTGCGATCGTCAAGCACATCCTGACGCGCCACCGCGCACGGCTGATTGTCCGCTCGCAGGTCGGCGAGGGCAGCGAGTTCACCGTCCGCTTCTGACATAAACGGCCTTCACCTCGATGAGGCCTCCATGAAAGGCAAGCGAAGTCAGCACGTTAGCGTGTCACAAATGTTTCACCGAACTGACATAAAAGGGTGGAGCTACGGGAGCTAAGAGATGCGGGCCGGACATCGGCAAAAGCCAGAGCTGGCGACCTCCGCATTCACACCAGCCCTTTCGGGAGACACCTATGACCATGCTGAAACTTTCTGCAGCAGCCCTCGTGGCCTCTGTTGCCTTTGCTGGCGCCGCCGCCGCACGCGACCAGGTCCAGATCGCTGGCTCCTCGACTGTTCTTCCCTATGCCAAGATTGTCGCTGAAACGTTTGCCGAAACCTTCCCGGACTTCAAGGCGCCGGTGGTTGAGTCCGGCGGCACCGGCGGCGGCCTCAAGGCCTTCTGTGCCGGTGTTGGCGAAGGCACGATCGACATCGCGAATGCTTCGCGCCCGATCAACAAGAATGAGCTGGAGGCCTGCAAGGCAGCGGGTGTCACAGACATCCAGGAAATCCGCATCGGTTATGACGGCATCGTGTTTGCGGCCGCGTCCAGCAACGGCGACATGAAGATCGAGCCGAAGGATCTGTACAACGCGCTTGCCGCTGAAGTTGTCGTGGACGGCAAGCTCGTCGCCAACCCCTACAAGAACTGGTCGGAAATCAACCCGACCCTGCCGCAGGGCCCGATTGCCGCCTACATCCCGGGCTCCAAGCACGGCACCCGTGAAGTCTTCGAAGAAAAGATCATGGCGGAAGGCTGCAAGGAAGCTGGCGCCCAGGAAGTCATCAAGGCTTCGATCACCGATGCCAAGCAGGCGGCCGCCAAATGCGTCGCAGTCCGCAAGGATGGCGCAGCGGTCGATATTGATGGCGATTATACTGAGACGCTCGCCCGCATCGCCGCCAACAAGACCGGTCTCGGCGTCTTCGGGCTCGCCTTCTACGAAAACAACATGGACAAGCTGAAGGTCGCCACCGTCAAGGATGTCGTGCCGTCGGTGGAAACGATCTCGTCGGGCGAATACCCGGTATCCCGGCCGCTCTTCTTCTACGTCAAGAAGGCGCATCTCGGCGTGATCCCGGGCCTCAAGGAATATGTCGAGTTCTTCGTGTCCGACGACATGATCGGCCCGGACAGCCCGCTTGCCGAATATGGCCTGGTTGCCGCGCCGGATGACCAGCGCGAACAGGTGCGCAACGACGTTTTGGCCGGCAAGACCATGTAATCGCCTGCGGCGCCGCCTCCAGGGGCGGCGCCGATTTTCATGTGGCGGAGTTGGCGGCAAGGAGTCGCTGGCGGGGCGCCGGGAGATAGAATGAGTACATCGATCCTTTTGCTGATCCTGGCGGTCATCGGTGTTGCGGCCTATGCCGCCGGCGTCTGGCGCGCCAATGCGATTGCCCGCGGCGCCTCTTCCAGGATGCATTCCCGACCCGGCTATTACGGTTCCTTCGTGGCGCTCTGGGCGCTGCTTCCGGCACTTGCCCTTCTCGTCCTATGGCTGATTGCCAGCCCGCTTTATATCAACGCGGCCGTCCGCTCCGAATTCCCGGAAGAGGTAACGACGCTGTCGCAGGCCGAACAGGGCCTGAACTTCGGCATGGTCAGCTCGCTTGCCCGCGGCATGTCGGTGTTGTCTACAGAAGAAATCGATCGCATCGGCGGTGATCCTGCCGAGCTTCGTGCGGCCCTCGGCGCCAGAGGTGTTCCGCTGGCCGGCGAGCCGAAACCCTTCATGGTGCAGGCTGCAGGCGAACTCAACCAGATGACCGCAGCAAGCCGCACTATGGTGACGGTCGCCGCGCTTGCCGTCTCGCTGGCGGGAGCCTTCTTCGGCTTGAGCCGGGTCGCGCCGCGTTTCCGGGCCCGCAACAAGGTTGAAAAGGCGGTTCTGGCAAGCCTGATCGTCGCCTCTTCGATCGCCATCCTGACGACGATCGGCATCGTCCTGTCGATGCTGACGGAAGCGACGCATTTCTTCACCCGCGTCCCCGCCTGGGAGTTCTTCTTCGGCACCGTCTGGGATCCGCGGTTTGCAGCAGCCGGCGCCACCGCTTCGGAAGGCCAGTTCGGCCTCATCCCGCTTCTCCTCGGCACGCTTTATATCGGCTTTGTCGCCATGCTGGTCGCGGTGCCCGTTGGCCTGTTCTCGGCCATCTACATGTCGGAATACGCATCGCGGCAGGTGCGTTCGGTGGCAAAACCGCTGCTCGAAGTGCTGGCCGGCATCCCGACCATCGTCTACGGCTTCTTTGCCCTGACGGCCGTCGGACCTTTCCTGCGTGACCTGTCCTCCCAGCTCAATGGGTTGGTCACCGGCAACTATGCCAACTTCATCCAGGCACAAAGCGTCCTGACGGCCGGCTTTGTCATGGGCATCATGCTCATCCCCTATGTCTCGTCCTTGTCGGATGACATCATCACTGCCGTACCACGCGCCCTGCGCGACGGCTCGCTCGGCCTTGGCGCCACTCGCTCCGAAACCATCAAGCGCGTCACGCTGCCCGCGGCCTTGCCCGGTATTGTCGGCGCGATCCTGATGACCGCCTCGCGCGCCATCGGTGAAACCATGATCGTGGTGCTGGCGGCAGGTGTCGCCGCGCGCATCCAGTGGAACCCGTTCGAGCCGATGACGACCGTCACCGTCAAGATCGTCAGCCAGCTGACGGGCGACCTTGAATTCACTTCGCCGCAGACGCTGGTCGCCTTTGCGCTCGGCATCACGCTGTTTGCCATCACGTTGTGCCTCAACATCTACGCGCTCTACATCGTGCGCAAGTATCGGGAGCAGTATGAATGACCGATGCCATCTCCTCCGCAGCCGGGCTCGCCAGGCCCAGGCCTGCGCGGCGCGACATCGGCATCAAGCGCCGTTATGCCGCCGAACGCCGCTTCCGCGCCTATGGCATTGCCGCGCTCACCTTCGGCATCGTTTTCCTGTTCCTACTGGTCTCCTCGGTCGTCTCCAAGGGCTACACGGCCTTCCAGCAGACGATGATCACCGTGCCGGTGGAGTTCACTGAAGCGATCATCGATCCGAAGAACGAGCGTGCGGATAACCCTCAGAAGCTGATGACCGCGAACTATCCGCTGTTGGCCCGCAACGCCGTCGCCAGGGTGCTGGGTGTTGCCGAAAATGACCGTGCGGGCCTTCGCGACGTCAACAAGATGATCTCGGACGGCGTACGCTCGCAGCTGCGCGACATGGTCGTCGCCAACCCGGCGCTGATCGGCACCACGCAAACGGTCTCCCTGCTTGCCGCCGGCGATCTCGACTCCGCCTTCAAGGGCCAGATCAGCCTCGATGTGCCGGAGGCAAACCGCAAGGTGAACGACAAGCAGGTGGGCTGGATGAACCAGCTCGCTGAAAGCGGTGCACTCGCCAAGCACTTCAACACCGGCATCTTCGTCAACGGCAATTCCAGCCGGCCGGAGGCTGCGGGTGTCGGCGTGGCGTTGATCGGCTCCTTCTACATGATGCTGATCGTGCTCGTCCTGTCGCTGCCGATCGGCGTTGCCGCCTCGATCTACCTCGAGGAGTTCGCCCCGAAGAACCGGCTGACCGACCTCATCGAGGTCAACATCAACAATCTCGCCGCCGTCCCGTCGATCGTCTACGGCCTGCTCGGGCTGGCCGTCTTCATCAACTTCGCGGGCCTGCCGCGGTCGGCGTCCCTGGTCGGCGGCCTGGTGCTGACACTGATGACGCTGCCGACGATCATCATCGCGACGCGCGCGGCGCTGAAGGCGGTGCCACCCTCGATCCGCGCCGCGGCCCTTGGACTTGGCGCCTCCAAGATGCAGACGATCTTCCACCACGTCCTGCCGCTCGCCATGCCCGGCATCCTCACCGGCACCATCATCGGCCTCGCTCACGCGCTTGGTGAAACCGCACCGCTGTTGCTGATCGGCATGGTGGCCTTCGTTGCCAACTACCCGACGACGCCGCTTGATCCGTCCACGGCGCTGCCGGTGCAGATCTACATGTGGGCCAATGAAGCGGAGCGCGCTTTTGTCGAGCGCACCTCGGGAGCGATCATCATCCTGCTCCTTTTCCTGATTGTGATGAATGTCGGCGCGATCCTGTTGCGGCGCCGCTTCGAACGGCGCTGGTAGGGAACACCCAAAATGAACATGATGTCGGAAGCAGCAGTTGAAAAGGCGCTGGACGAGAAGATGAATGAAGTGTCCTACAAGATGGTCGGCCGGGACGTCTCCGTCTACTACGGCGACAAGCGCGCCCTTTTCGACGTGAACCTGAACGTGCGCGAAAACACCGTCACGGCGCTGATCGGCCCATCGGGCTGCGGCAAGTCGACCTTCCTGCGCACGCTGAACCGCATGAACGACACGATCGAAAACTGCCGGGTGACCGGCAGGATCACCCTCGATGGCGATGACATCTACGATAGGGAAATCGACGTCGTGGAGTTGCGCGCCCGCGTCGGCATGGTTTTCCAGAAGCCAAACCCGTTCCCGAAGTCGATTTACGAAAACGTCGCCTATGGCCCGAAGATCCACGGCCTTGCCCGCAACAAGGCGGACATGGACCATATCGTTGAAGCCAGCCTGCAGCGTGCCGGTCTCTGGACGGAGGTGAAGGATCGCCTGCATGAATCCGGCACCGGGCTGTCCGGCGGCCAGCAGCAGCGCCTCTGCATTGCCCGAGCCATTGCCGTGTCACCGGAAGTCATCCTGATGGACGAACCGTGCTCCGCCCTCGACCCGATCGCAACCGCCAGGGTCGAGGAGTTGATCCACGAACTGCGGGCGAACTACACGATCGTCATCGTCACCCACTCCATGCAGCAGGCCGCGCGCGTTTCGCAGCGCACCGCTATGTTCCACCTCGGCCAGCTGGTCGAGGAAAACGAGACCGACAAGATGTTCACCAATCCGGATGACCAGCGCACCCAGGACTACATCATGGGCCGGTTCGGCTGACCTGCCGAAACATCCGCCCGCCGCATTTTCTTGAGGACCGATAAATGGCACCGACGCATATCCTGTCTGCCTATGACGAAGAGCTGAAATACCTGAGCCGCCGCATCTCCGAGATGGGCGGCCTTGCCGAGGAGATGTGCTCCGACGCCCTGCGCGCCCTCATCAACTCCGACACGGGGCTGGCGCAGAAGGTGATCTCGGACGACGTGATCCTCGACCAGGCCGAGCGGGAGATCCAGGACAAGGCAATCCTGACGATCGCCAAGAGGCAGCCGATGGCGGCCGACCTGCGCGAAATCGTCGGCACTTTGCGCATCGCGGCCGATCTGGAGCGCGTCGGAGATCTCGGCAAGAACATCGCCAAGCGCGTCATCGCCGTCCAAGGCTCCGGCGTACCGCGCAAGCTTGCCCGCGGCCTTGAACATCTGTCGGACCTTGCGCTCGTGCAGCTCAAGGAGGTGCTGGATGTTTTCGCCAACCGCTCGGCGGAAAAGGCCGAGGCGATCCGCATCCGCGACGAGGAAATCGACGCGATGTACACCTCGCTGTTTCGCGAGCTTCTCACCTACATGATGGAAGATCCGCGCAACATCACCCCCTGCACGCATCTCCTGTTCTGCGCCAAGAACATCGAGCGCATCGGCGATCATGCCACCAACATCGCCGAGACCATCTACTACATGAAGACCGGCTCGCAACCGGAAGGTGATCGACCGAAGGATGACTCGTCGAACACGCTCGGCGCGATCACCAAGTAAGCCAACGCTGACGGAGCTGGCCTCACATGCTGCCACGGATTGCTGTCGTAGAGGATGAGGAGGCGCTGAGCGTGCTTCTCCGCTACAACCTTGAAGCTGAGGGTTACGATGTCGAAACGATCATGCGGGGCGATGAAGCCGAGATCCGGCTGCAGGAGCGCACCCCGGATCTCTTGATCCTCGACTGGATGCTGCCGGGCGTTTCCGGCATCGAGCTTTGCCGCCGCCTGCGCGCCCGACCCGAAACCGAGCGCCTGCCGATCATCATGCTGACGGCGCGTGGCGAGGAAAGCGAGCGGGTCCGGGGTCTTGTCACGGGGGCAGACGATTATGTGGTCAAGCCCTTCTCGACGCCCGAGCTGATGGCGCGCGTCAAGGCGATGCTGCGGCGGGCGCGCCCGGAAGTGCTGTCCAGCGTCCTTCGCTGCGGTGATATCGAGCTCGATCGCGAGACCCATCGTGTCCACCGCAAGAGCCGCGAAGTGCGGCTTGGGCCCACTGAATTCCGCCTCCTGGAGTTCCTGATGGCCTCTCCCGGCCGCGTGTTCTCACGTTCGCAACTGCTGGATGGCGTCTGGGGCCATGACATCTATGTCGATGAGCGCACCGTCGACGTCCACGTCGGGCGCCTGAGGAAGGCGCTCAACTTCTCCAACATGCAGGATGTGATCCGCACGGTGCGCGGCGCCGGTTATTCGATGGAGGCCTGAGGCGCCTAGCGCGCCTCGGCCTGCTCTTTCCATTCCGGCAGCGGGAAGATCCGGTCGTAAGCCCAGTTGAAGACGAAGGCATAGGCCACGTAGAACAGCGCAAAGGCGATATCCATCACCAGCGCTTCCCAGAGGCTGATGTCGAGATACCAGGCCACGAACGGCAGGAGCACGATCAGCAGGCCAAGCTCGAACAGGATCGAGTGCGCCACGCGGATCGCGGGCGATTTCTGCGTGCCGCCGGTCATCCGGCGCATCAGGTGGTCAAAGCCGAGATTGTAGAGGTAGTTCCAGCCGGTGGCGATCGTGGCGCCGCCGATGGCGATCACGCCAATGTCCTCGATCGGCTTGTGGAAGAACAGCGCGCCGAGCGGCGTGACGATCAGGAGAGCGATGATTTCGAAGCTTAAGGCGTGACGGATACGGTCGCGTGTCGAGCGCATGGCAAACCCCTATACGGGTTGTTCCGGGTCGTCCCGAAGTTCAGGCCCATCAGGGGGGAGGTCGTCCTCTCAAGTCTTGAGATAATCAATCCGGAGCGAAGGGACAAGAGCGCCGGCGCAACCCAGCTATGCCCGCGCGGCAGGCACAAAAAGCGGGCCCGTGGCCCGCTCTTGAAATGTCGCTATGTTGCCGGATCAGGCGCGGGCAACGGCCCGGCGGCGGTCATGCACCGGCTGGTAGGCCAGTTTCGCGTGGTAGCCGCAGTAAGGAGAGGCTTCGCGGGCTTCGCAGCCACAGAAGTGGAAGTCGTCCTTCAGCGGGTCGCCAACCGGCCACTTGCAGGTGCGCTCGGTCAGTTCCGTCAGGCCCAGGCGACGCGAGATCGGCACGACAACATTGCTTGCCGGGCGGAATTCCATTTCCTCGTAGGCTTCAACTTCGATCTCTTCCTTGAGAACGGTCGCGCCAACCGGACGCGTTACCGTCTTGGTGGCAACGCGCGAAGCGAAGTTCGGAGCGCGCGGCGCGGAGGTCGCGCGCTTGGGAGCCGCCGCACGATTGCTGGCCACCGAACCGCCACCTGCCTTCGCTCGGCCGGGCAGGCTGAGGCGGTGCACCTTGCCGATCACGGCATTTCGGCTTACGCCTCCAAGTTGTGCCGCGATCTGGCTGGCGCTGAGGCCTTCGGCCCAAAGCTTCTTGAGTTTTTCGACGCGCTCGTCTGTCCAGTTCATGCCCGTTCTCCGCCTTTGAACGTTGCTGGCATGCAGAATCCTTCCACCCTTGCTGCGGAAACATTCCGCAGCAACCACTATATCTATGATGTAGGTGACTAGTTCCGCCGCATGCGTTCTAGTAATTGATGATTAACCTAGTGCCACGCTGACTCCGTGGCAAGAGTCGGTGGAATCAGCGCGAATCGATTTTGCGGTTTTCCCCAACTTGCTGTCCGGGCGAGTCATTTTTGCCACAGATCAACCCAGGCGATAAAATCCGCTGAAATGCCGTCGAAAGCCCGGGATTTGTTGACAAGCCAAGGTGAAGGATCAATAGTGCCACCGCCGCCCTGTGGGCGGCATTTTTAATTGTTGCGCCGGGCTTTTGGGACGCTCGGCGATGACTGGCTTTAGGAGTGATGTCGCCATGGCTGAATCGGCGCTTTTCGACACTTTTGCCCGGGCTCCGCTGCGCTTCGAGCGAGGCGAGGGTGTCTGGCTCGTGACGGAAGGTGGCGAGCGATATCTCGACTTCGGTTCCGGCATTGCGGTCAACTCGCTCGGTCACGCGCATCCGCACCTCGTCGAGGCGCTGAAGTCGCAGGCCGAAAAAGTCTGGCATACATCGAACCTGTTCGAGGTGACCGGCCAGGATACGCTGTCGCGCCGGCTGGCTGACAACTCCTTTGCCGACAAGGTGTTCTTCACGAACTCCGGTGCGGAAGCGCTGGAATGCGCCATCAAGACCGCGCGCCGCTACCAGTACACCAAGGGCCACCCGGACCGCTTCCACATCATCACCTTCGAAGGCGCCTTCCACGGCCGCACCTTGGCGACGATCGCGGCCGGCGGCCAGGCAAAGTACCTGGAAGGCTTTGGCCCCAAGGTAGAAGGTTTCGACCAGGTCCCGTTCGGTGACGTCGAGGCGCTGAAGGCGGCGATCAATGAGAACACCGCAGCGATCCTCATCGAGCCGATTCAGGGCGAGGGCGGTATCCGTCCGGTGCCGAAGGAATTCCTCCAGACGCTGCGCAAGCTCTGCGACGACAACGGCCTGCTGCTGATCTTCGATGAAGTCCAGTGCGGCATGGGCCGTACCGGCAAGCTTTTCGCCCACGAACTGACCGGCGTGACCCCGGACATCATGGCGCTCGCCAAGGGTATCGGCGGCGGTTATCCGCTGGGCGCCTGCCTTGCCACGGCAGAAGCTGCCTCGGGCATGACGGCTGGCACGCATGGAACGACCTACGGCGGCAACCCGCTCGGCATGGCAGTCGGCAATGCCGTCCTCGATGTCATGCTGGAGGAGGGGTTCCTGGAGCGTGTCCGCGACGTCTCGCTCTTCTTCCGCCAGGGGCTCGCAAGCCTCAAGGATCGTTTCCCGAACATCATCGAGGACATCCGCGGCGAAGGCCTCCTGCTCGGCATCAAGGCCAAGGTGCCTGCCGGCGAACTCGTGGGCGCCATGCGCGACGAGCACATGCTGGCCGTACCGGCCGGAGATAACGTCGTGCGCCTGCTGCCGCCGTTGACGGTCACCGTCGATGAGGCTCGCGAGGGGCTGGCGCGCATCGAGAAGGCAGCGGAAAAGCTCACCGCAGCCAATATGAAGAAATCGGCCTGAAGGGTGAGAGGGGGCGCCTGACGGTTCCCTCTTCATAGGAAGCAGAACATGGCATCTCCGAAGCATTTCCTTGATCTTTCCGCAGTCTCCGCCGCGGATCTGCGCGTCATTCTTGAAGACGCGAAGGTTCGAAAGCAGGCGACGAAGGCGGGCACGGCGGAAAAGCCGCTGGCCGGCAAGGTCCTGGCGATGATCTTCGAAAAGCCGTCCACCCGTACGCGTGTTTCCTTTGATGTCGGCATGCGCCAGCTCGGCGGCGAGACGCTGTTCCTGTCGGGCACGGAAATGCAGCTTGGCCGCGCCGAAACGATTGGCGACACGGCCAAGGTCCTGTCCCGTTACGTTGACGCGATCATGATCCGCACCACGGATCACGCTCGCATGCTGGAGCTTGCCGAACACGCAACGGTGCCGGTCATCAACGCGCTGACCGACGACACGCATCCCTGCCAGATCATGGCCGACATCATGACCTTCGAGGAGCATCGCGGGTCGATCGAAGGCAGGACGATCGCCTGGACCGGCGACGGCAACAACGTGCTCCACTCCTTTGTCGAAGGTGCGGCACGCTTCGGCTACCGGATGAACATGGCCGTGCCGATGGGCTCCGAGCCGCATGACAAGTTCCTGAACTGGGCACGCAACAACGGCGGCAACATCATGCTCTGCCATGATGCGGAGCGCGCCGTGGCGGGTGCCGATTGCGTCGTCACCGACACATGGGTGTCGATGAACCAGGAACACAAGGCGCGCGGCCACAACATCTTCCAGCCGTACCAGGTCAATGGCGAGCTGATGAAGCACGCCGACAAGGACGCGCTGTTCATGCACTGCCTGCCGGCACATCGCGGCGAGGAAGTGACCGACGAGGTGATCGACGGACCGCAGTCGGTGGTCTTCGACGAAGCGGAAAACCGGTTGCACGCCCAGAAGTCGATCCTCGCCTGGTGCCTGGGCGCTGTCTGAGCGTCCAACAACTTGAATTCGGCAAAAGCTGGTACCATCTACCGGCTTTCAGCTGCGCTTCCTGACAGAGCTCGAGGCGCTTCAACAAACATCGTCGACGCTTTTCATCCCCGCCCGGTGGTTCCGCTTGGGTGCGCGCATGTGTAAAAGGCCCCTGTCGGCGCGAAGGAGTAGGTCATGGCGGAAGCGACTGTAGAACTCAACGAACTCGACTTTGCCGGAGACGACCGCGTCGTTCCTTTCCAGGTGGAAGGTCTTGATGTGCGCGGGCGCGCCGTGCAGCTCGGGCCGTTGCTCAACACCATCCTGGAGCGTCACGAATATCCGGCCCCGGTTGCCCGGCTGCTTTCCGAAGCCATCGTGCTCACCGCGCTGCTCGGCACCTCGTTGAAGTTTGACGGCAAGTTCACGGTGCAGACCAAGAGCGCCGGACCGGTGGACCTGCTGGTTGCCGATTTTTCGACGCCGCAGAGCCTTCGCGCCTATGCCCGCTACAATGAGGAGCGGCTTGCCGAAGCTGTAGAGGCCGGAAAGACGACGCCGCCTGACCTGTTGGGCGAAGGCATCCTCGCCTTCACCATCGACCAGGGCCGCGGCATGACACCTTACCAGGGAATCGTGCCGCTCGACGGCTCGTCGCTGGAAGAGATTGCTGGTCTGTATTTCCGGCAGTCGGAGCAGATCCCGACCAAGGTGCGCCTCGGCGTTGCCGAACTCTACGATCGTGACGACAACGGCAAGGCACGCCACAACTGGCGCGCCGGTGGCCTTGTTGCGCAGTTCCTGCCGGAAGCACCGGAGCGCATGCGCCACCCGGATCTGCATGGCGGCGATGGCGACGAGAGCGAAACGGAGTGGACCGAGGACGATGCCTGGAACGAGGCCCGCACGCTGGTCGAGACCATCGACACGGACGAACTGACCGATCCTCAGGTGCCGATCGAACGGCTGCTGTTCCGCCTCTTCCATGAGCGCGGCGTGCGCGTCTACGAGCCGCAGCCGGTGCTTGATCGCTGCAGCTGTTCGCGTGAACGGATCAAGAGTGTGCTGGATGGGTTCAGCGCCGAGGAAATCGAGGCAAGCCAGGAGGACGGGCGCATCTCCGTCACCTGCGAATTCTGCTCGACCACCTATCGCTACGAGGCGACGGAGTTTGCCGACGCCTGAGGCGTCGCGGGTTGAAGAAAATGAAGGCGGGGCGCAAGTCCCGCCTTTTTGTCAGTTGAGGACGCGCATCAGCCCCGGACTGTCGAGCGAAAACGCTGGAATGGTCACATGGAAGGCTTCGCCCTCGTCGGTCACCATCTCGTAATGGCCGAACATGACGCCGGACGGCGTATCAAGCGGGCAGCCTGAGGAATATTCGTAGCTGTCGCCGGGTTTGAGCTGCGGTTGCTCACCCACCACGCCCGGTCCATCGATCTCGTCGACGATGCCGTTCTGGTCGGTGATGTTCCAGTAGCGATGCACGAGCTTGACAGTGAGCGGCGAGTGGTTCTCGATCACGATCCGGTAGCCCCAGACATACCGGCTGTCTTCCGGGCAGGATTGCTCCTCCAGGTAATAGGGCTCGACCGAAACCTCGATATCTCTTGTGCGGGCGCGATACATGTTGCACCTCAACGGAACTCAGCTACGCGATATTGTACGCAAGCGATAAAAGGTCAAGAAATCTTGCCGCTTGGGGCGGGCAGCCCCCCGCATTCTTGATCTTAAGGGTAATCGATAGGGTGAATCCTTCACGGATCCACCCTATGAGGCTGCGGCGTCAGGCGCCGACCTTGGCAAGCGCCTGGGCGAAATCTTCCAGGAGATCGTCGGTGTCCTCGATGCCCGCCGACAGGCGAACGGTGCCAGCCGAAATGCCGAGTTCGGCACGGGCTTCTTCGCTCAGGTTCTTGTGTGTCGTGGTCGCCGGATGGGTAATCAGGCTGCGCGTATCGCCAAGGTTGTTGGAGATCGTCACGACGTCGAGCGCGTTCTGCAGCTTGAAGGCTGCTTCCTTGCCGCCCTTCAGCTCGAAGCAGACGAGCGTCGAGCCACCCTTCATCTGCCTGGCGATGATGTCGGCCTGCGGATGGTCTGCACGGCCCGGATAGATAACCTTGGCGACCTGCTTCTGGTCAGCCAGGAAGTCGGCGATCTTGGCCGCATTGGCCGCCTGCTGCTTGACGCGCAGCGGCAGCGTCTCGACGCCCTTGAGCAGCGTCCAGGCATTGAATGGCGACATGGCCGGGCCGGTATGGCGGAAATAGTCGCTCAGGTTCTCGTCGATCCAGGCCTTGTCCGACAGCACGATGCCACCGAGGCAACGGCCCTGGCCGTCGATATGCTTGGTCGCGGAATAAACCACGATATGGGCGCCGAGTTCGAGCGGCTTCTGGAAGAGCGGCGTTGCGAACACGTTGTCTACCACCACCTTCGCGCCGATCTGGTTGGCGAGCTTGGCAACACCGGCAATATCGACCACTTCGAGCGTCGGGTTGGTCGGGCTTTCCAGGAAGAACACCTTGGTCTTCGGCGTGATCGCCTTTTCCCAGTTTTCGAGCGATCGCCCGTCAACGAGCGTACATTCGATGCCGTATTTCGGCGCCAGCGTTTCCACCACCCAGCGGCACGAGCCGAACAGGGCGCGGGCGGCAACGATATGGTCGCCGGCCTTCAGCTGGCAAAGGATGGCGGCGCTGACGGCGGCCATGCCGGATGCCGTGGCGCGGGCGTCCTCGGCACCTTCCAGCATGCACATGCGCTTTTCGAACATGTCATTGGTGGGGCTGCCGTAGCGGGCGTAGATGAAACCTTCCGTCTCGCCCTTGAAACGGGCTTCCGCCGCTTCGGAGGTCTCGTAGACGAAACCCTGCGTCATGTAGATCGCTTCGGACATTTCGCCGAACTGCGAGCGGAGTGTTCCCCCGTGAACGAGCTGGGTCGCCGGGCGCCATTTGTTTGTCATGCTGGTCCTCATTCCAAAACAAAAAAACCGGCCGCAAAAAGCAGACCGGTTTCGCACCCGGTCCTTTTAGCCACTTATTTAACGTGGCTGCAAGCCGACCGGCCAAATCACCACGGGATAAGATTGCCATAGCGCCGTGGGCCGCTTGCGTCAATGGCAAGCATTTGGTTTTGTCGGCCCCTGAAAATATGGGAGCCAAGGGTGAGCATGATGGCTCGGACAACGGGAATTCTGGCCGACCGCGCGGTTGCGGAACTGTTTGAAACGAAGCGGTTGATTGCCGAGAAGGAACTGGATCGCGACCAGATCCAGCCGGCAAGCCTCGACCTGCGCCTGGGCGCCAAGGCATTCCGCGTGCGTGCGAGCTTCATGCCGGGCCCGAACAGCCTCGTCTCGGACAAGCTCGACCGGCTGAGCCTGCATGTGATCGACCTGTCGGAAGGCGCGGTGCTTGAAACCGGCTGTGTCTACATAGTGCCGTTGATGGAGCGTCTCGACCTGCCGGCCAACATGTCGGCCTCTGCAAACCCCAAAAGCTCCACCGGCCGCCTCGACATCTTCACCCGTGTCATCACCGATTACGCGCAGGAGTTCGACAAGATCCCGGCCGGTTATTGCGGCCCTCTCTACCTCGAGATCTCGCCGCGCACCTTCCCGATCGTCGTGCGTCGCGGTTCGCGCCTGTCGCAGATCCGCTTCCGCATCGGCAACGCGCTCCTCAGCGAGCCGGATCTCCTGCAACTCCACAATGACGAAACGCTGGTGGCGTCGGCAAAGCCGAACATCTCCGGCGGCGGCATTGCGCTGTCGATCGACCTTGCTGGCGACAAGGCAGGCCTGATCGGCTACCGCGGCAAGCACCACACGGCCGTGGTCGACGTCGACAAGAAGGCCCAGCACGACATCTTCGATTTCTGGGAGCCACTCTACAGCCGCGGCCGCAACGAACTGATCCTCGATCCGGACGAATTCTATATCCTCGTTTCGCGCGAGGCCGTGCATGTGCCGCCGCTTTATGCGGCCGAGATGACGCCCTTCGACCCGCTGGTGGGCGAATTCCGCGTCCATTACGCCGGCTTCTTTGATCCGGGCTTCGGCCACGAGGCCGCCGGGGGCAGGGGAAGCCGCGCCGTGCTTGAAGTGCGCAGCCACGAAGTCCCATTCATCCTCGAAGACGGCCAGATCGTCGGCCGCCTGGTCTACGAGCACATGCTCGAACGGCCGGAAGGACTTTACGGCTCCGGTCTCGGCTCCAACTACCAAGCGCAGGGACTGAAACTCTCCAAGCACTTCCGCTCCAGCCCAGCATCCGGTGCTTGACAGCCGCCGGCTTCTGTTGGACATCTGAGGCGTCGGCGGGTGTAGCTCAATGGTAGAGCAGCAGCTTCCCAAGCTGAATACGAGGGTTCGATTCCCTTCACCCGCTCCAGCTTTTCCTCCAAATATCCTGATCTCGCTCGCGGGCGGTGGTGCGCCGTCTGAGGTGCCCTATCTCCGTCGTTAGCGAGTGCCGCGAGGCAGAGGTGAAGTTGCAAGGGAGGACGCATGACCCCGGAAGAGCGTATCCAGCGTCACGAAGAAACCATCGAGCGCCTGCGTGCCGACATCGAGTGGCTGCACCAGACCTGCTTCTGGACCGAAGCCGCCAACAATGAGGAACTGATCAGGGAGATCGAAGGCGTCGCGAGCCTCTACCTGTCGATCATCAAGGAACTGTCGCGTCCGCCAGGCTGACGGACGGGTTAAGCAGTCGCCGCCCAACCGGCTCCTTAATCCGCCGGCTTTCTCGACGGAATGTGCGGCGTCTTGTTCCAGTAGAACGGCTTGAAACGCAATTCGTAGACCGCTCTCCAGGCGGCTCCCGAAATCATCAGCCAGTAGATTGGCAACCACCGCCAGCGGCGCCCGATCCTGGTTTTCTCAGTCGTGGTCATGGTGCTCATGCCGAGCGCCAGAAACAGGGCATAGCTGCCGAGGATATTGGTGAGGTCGATGCCGAAAAGCACCGCGGCATCGAGCGGAAGCTCGCTTGTCGGCGCCTGGAGCATGGCCGCGATCCCCATGCCGATGAACAGGAAGATCAGCGGGTGCAGGAGCGAGGACATCAGCATGCCGCCAATCATCAACTGGAAGATCAGGAAGGCGCCCAGGCCCATCTCCCGCACCAGCCGTTGCGGTGCGCGCATCAACACCAGCCATGTCTGCAGCCAGCCCTTGAACCAGCGGCTGCGTTGGCCGATCCAGACCTTCGCCGTCACTGGCGCGTCTTCGAATGTATGGCGCATCAATGTCTCGGACCTGTAGCCAAGCCGGTAGAGCCGCATGCCAAGATCGGCATCTTCGGTGACGTTGAACGGATCCCAGCCGCCGACCTCGCGCAGCACCTCCGTCCGGAAATGGTTGGAGGTGCCACCGAGCGGCAAGGGCAGCCGCAGGCTTGCCAGCATCGGCAGCAGCCGCCGGAACAGCGCGCAATATTCCATGGAGAAGTTCGCGCTGATCCAGCTGTCCCTGGCATTGCTGATGATCAGCGGCGCCTGCAGGCAGGCGATACGCTTCGGTACATTGCGGAAGTGACGATAAGCTTCGCGCAATTGCTGCGGATGCGGGCGATCTTCCGCATCATAGACGGCGAGGAACTCTCCGCGGGCGGCGGCAAGCGCGTAGGTGAGCGCCTTCGGTTTGGTGCGCGGACCGAAATCCGGCACCTCGACAATCTCGAAATGCGGCTCCAGCCGCAGTGCCCGCAACGCATCGATCGTCTCGCGGTCATCCGCCTCGCAAACGAGCTTGATGTCGAGAAGCGATCGCGGCCACTCGATCCGCCGCAGGCTTTCGATCAATTGCGCCGCCACCTCCGCCTCGTGGTAAAGCGCCACCATCACCGTGTATCGTGGCAGCGGTCCGCTCGGCTCCTGGCGGTAACGCTCGATCTGCGCATTGGAGCCAAGCCCGATGGGCGCGAAACGCAACAAAAGCGATGCGAAGAAGGTGAGCGACAGCGTCACATGCAGGATGTAGAGCGTCTCGAACGGCGCCACCACCAGGGCGGAAAGCAGCACCGCAAGCGCCAGGCCGGCATAAAAACCCTGGCGCCCGGTCATCACCGTTCGGGCGGAAAAATCCGGCGTGCGGTCGAAAAGGTCGGTGACGGTATGGCGAACGCGGCGCTGCGCCCCCGCCTTCCACACGGCCTCGCGAATGGCCGATGGCGTGGTAACCACCAGGTTCTGCCGCAACTGCGGCATCACCTCAAGCGAGGCGGCGCGGTCTGCAAGCGTTGCAGCTTCCGGCACCATCGCCGTCTGCCGCGGCCGATATTGATAATTGATGCTGACCTGCAGCGGACGCTGGAACTGCGTGTCGAGATTGAGAATGTCGAGCACGCTGTCGGGGTCGATCCGGTCGACAAAGGGCAGGCGAAGGAAGCGCGCCATCGCCCCGTAATAGGCTTTCTCGGTCACCAGCCCGCTGTGGAGCAGTTCGTCTTCGAGGCTCGTTCCGTGTTGTTCGGCTTTCAGGGAAAGCGAGGCGAGCAGCGGCTTGGAAAAACCGAGCGCCCGTAGCGCGAGGTAGGCGGGGTCGTCGGGTGTTTCCGGCTGGTCTTGTGCGGCATCGAGGGGTTCGGCAGGTGACGCCGGCGTCAGATCTTGCGGCGACTGCGGCGCCGGTGGATATTCCCCTAAACGCATGACTCTGTTACACCGCCCGCAAGTGGATATTCCACCCTGTCCTGTTAAGGATCATAAACATGCCCGCTTGGAGCGCATCCCTCAAAAGTTTGGGGTTTCTTAACCTTTCGCCGCTCCGTCTCATCAAGGCGGGCCTGTTTTCGGGCCTTTTGCTGGCGGGCCATATCCCGGCATCCGCCGCGGAAGAAACCATGCTTCCGCTGATGTTTGACGCGCGCGAGCGCCTCTCGCGGCCGGATCTCTCGTCCGTGGTGCGTGTTCGTATCCTCACCAGTGCCGATTTCCCGCCCTTCAACTTCGCCGACCAGACAGGACGGCTTGCCGGCTTTAACGTTGATCTCGCCCGCGAGATCTGCACAGAGCTGAAGATCGAGGCCAAGTGCCAGATCCAGGCCATGCCCTTTGATGAGCTGGAAAAGGCTCTGGAAAGCGGCGCCGGCGAGGCGGTGATGGCCGGTGTCGCGATCACGCCGGAGCGGCGCACGCGGTTCAACTTCACCCGCCCGTATCTCGGCATCCCGGCGCGGTTTGCCCGGCACAAGGAGGTCAAGCTGGAAGGCCCGGCGGCGACCGCATTGGCCGAAAAGACTGTCGGCGTCGTCGGTGGCACGACCCATGAGGCGATGCTGAAGGCCTTCTTCCCGAAGCTCACCCCAAAACCATTCGACAATGCCGATGCGATGCTTGAGGCATTGAAGTCGCATCAGGTGGATGCGGTGTTTGCAGATGGCTTGCGGCTGCCCTTCTGGGTCGCCGGCGAGGCGTCGGCCAACTGCTGCGCCCTGTTCGACGGGCCATATCTGTCGGAGAAGTTCCTGGGGGAAGGGGTGGCGGTCATGCTCGCCAAGAGTGATCCCTTGCTTCCCGCCGCCTTCGACCAGGCCCTGAGCGTCCTGTCGCGCAACGGCCGGCTGCAGGATATCTACCTGCGTTATTTCCCGCACGGTCTCTATTAGGCCGCGACCCGAGGCATATATTCCTGTCTGCTTATTGGCTGGCCCAGATGATCCGCGCCATCCAGTCCACTTCGGCGAGATCAAAGCTGCGGTTCGGGTGCTCGGGGTTGAGCGACACCAGTTCCACCGTCTTCGCCGTCTGGCGGGCGAGCACCTTGGCCATCACCTCGCCCTCCTTCGTCTTCAGCACCACGCGGTCGCCGCGCCGCACCTGGGCGCCCGGCTCGACGATCAGCACGTCGCCGTCTCGGTAAAGCGGCATCATGGATTCGCCCTGGACTTCCAGCGCATAAACGCCGCTCTTGCGGGACGGGTCGACCGGAAACTCAACGACATCCCAGCCTTGGCCGGCGGGAAAACCACCATCATCGAAAAAACCGCCGGCACCCGCCTGCGCAAAACCGAGCAGGGGAATGGTGCCGCCCTGCGGCGGGAAGTTCCCCTCGGGCAGCACGTTGCGGCCGCCCGCCGAAGGCAGGTAGCTCATGAACTGGTCGACGGTCGCGCCCGTCGCCTCGAGGACCTTGGCAATCGATTCCGTCGAGGGCCAGCGCAGCCGCCCGTCCGGCCCCAGCCGCTTGGATTTGTTGAAGGATGTCGGGTCGAGCCCCGCCCGTCGGGCCAGCCCGGAAGGGGTTAGTTGATGGCGTTCGGCAAGCGTATCGATCGCGTTCCAGATCGTATCGTGTGACAACATCTTGACCGTAACCCGTGATCGGCAGACGCCTGAACCCCCAGCCGTCGCGACACTTCCAAGCGAAACCTGCCCTGCATCTCATGCCGATGCCCAGAGCCTACCCGCTAAATGTAGCGGGGGCAGCGTGTTCCGTAAAGGGTCTTAGAGGAATAAAATCCTGTATCGGAAGGTCAGGCCACGAGCGCCGTATTGATCTTGCTGAGCTTGATCACCGCCTGGGTGCGGCTGTCGACATTGAGCTTCAGCAGGATGGCCGAGACATGCGCCTTGATGGTGGCTTCCGAGACGCCAAGCTCGTAGGCGATCTGCTTGTTGAGGAGCCCTTCGCCCAGCATGGCGAGCACGCGGCTCTGCTGGGGCGTGAGCGTCTTCAGCCTTTCCACCAGATCGGTCACGCCGGGGTCTTCTTCCACTGCGGAAAGGTCCGTTTTCGGCGCCCATATATCGCCTTCCAGCACCGCATGGATGCCGGAGCGGATGTCGTCCAGCCCCGAGGATTTGGAGATGAAGCCGGAGGCCCCGAGATCGAGCGCACGGCGCACAGTCGCGCCATCGTCGGTCGCGGACACGATCACGATGGGCAGCGCGGAGAATTCGGCCCTGAGACTCATCAAGCCGGAAAAGCCGCTGACGCCGGGCATCGCAAGGTCCAGCAGCATGAGATCGGTATCGGTATTGCTTTGGGCGGCACGTCGGGCGGCGTCGAAATCGCCGGCCTCGATGATCACCAGCTCTTCCGCCATGCCTTGAAGAGCCTGGCTCAGCGCACCGCGAAACAGAGGGTGGTCGTCTGCAATGATGATTGTCAGTGTCTGCATGCCCACGCCCCCTCCCAAGAGCATAGTCGTGCTGCCTCTAGTAACGGAGGTTGTAAACCTCTCGTCCCGCAGGCACAAGTAGGCCCGCAGACACAAGTAGAACAGTCACGTGCGATCCGGCTGCGGTTTCTGGGCGTCCCGCTTGTCTTGAAACTCGCCGACAATGCCCATGAAGGTGCGCAGGAATCGTTCCATGATCGAAAGCGAGCGGTCGACTTCTTCATCGGTGGGCAGCGCATTGGGCGGCGTGTGGCTCAACCGCTCTTCCAGCGCCGTCACCCGCTTTTCAAGCCGCTCCAGTTCCTCTTCATAGGCCGCCCGCTCATCCGGCTGCATCCGGCAGGCCAGCACGCCGTCCTCGTCGCGGCAAAGTGTCATGGCGCCCGTCTGCGTGTCGAGCCGCACCACGCCCTTTTCGGTCCGCTCCAGCTGGAAGCGGTTGGTGGAGGGCGCCGAATCACCTTTTGTCTCAGCCTGTTGCGCATGCGCACTGACCGACAGCAGAAGCGCGATCGGGATCGAGAGAGCCAGTTTCATCTTGCAGTCCTCCTCATGGTTCCGGTGGACAAGCGCCGGGCTTTGCGGCAAACGGTCCGACAACAAGAGATCTGCCGGAAGCTGATGATGACGGATATAGTGTACAAGATCGTGCCGGAAACGCTCTGGCGCCAGGCCAAGGAAACAGGCGTTTTCGAAGGCGCTGAGATCGACCTCAAGGATGGCTACATCCATCTGTCGACCGGGACGCAGGCCAAGGAAACGGCGCGGCTGCATTTTGCCGGCGTCACCGGGCTGATCCTGGTGGCGCTCAACGTCCATGCGCTGGGTGACGCCCTGAAGTTCGAGCCCTCGCGCGGCGGCGACCTTTTCCCGCATCTTTATGCGCCGCTGTCGCTGAAGGCGGTGCTGTGGGAAATGCCGCTGCTCGTCGGTGTGGATGGCGAGCATGCCTTTCCGGAGAAAATTCCGTGATCGGCCGCCTGGCCGGGATCGCCTCCCGTGGTCTCTTCACCTTTGATCCGGAAACGGCCCATGGGCTGTCGATCAAGGCGCTGAAAAGCGGCCTCATCCCGCCCTGCCGCCTGGCCGAGGATCCGCGGCTGGTGCAGACGGTGGCCGGCATCCGCTTCCCGAATCCGATTGGCCTTGCCGCCGGTTATGACAAGAATGCCGAGGTTCCGGATGCCATGTTGCGGCTCGGTTTCGGCTTCACGGAAGTCGGCACGCTGACGCCGAAGCCCCAGGCCGGCAACGACAAGCCCCGCATCTTCCGCCTTATCGAAGACCGCGGCGTCATCAACCGCCTCGGCTTCAACAACGAAGGCCATGAGGCGGCGCTCCAGCGGCTCGCCGCGCGTGGCAAGGCGCCCGGCATCCTTGGCGTCAACATCGGCGCCAACAAGGATGCGTCAGATCGCATCGCCGATTATGTCGCCGGCATCGCCAGGTTTTATGCCCACGCCACCTATTTCACCGTCAACATCTCCTCGCCGAACACGCCGGGACTTCGCGATCTCCAGGCGCGCGAAAGCCTGAAGGCGCTGCTTGATGCCGTGCTTGCCGCACGGGCCGAGGAAGCCTTGCGGCATGGCCGCTCGGTCCCGGTTTTCCTCAAGATCGCCCCGGACCTCACCGAAGAGGGGCTCGATGACATCGCTGCCGAAGCGGGTTCGCATCCGCTGGACGGGCTGATCGTCTCCAACACGACGCTGGCGCGCGACGGGCTGAAGAACCAGGTGGAGTCGAAGGAAACGGGTGGCCTCTCCGGCGCGCCCCTGTTCAAGCGGTCCACCGCCGTGCTTGCCAAGATGCGCCAGCGCGTCGGTGTCGACCTGCCGCTCATCGGTGTCGGCGGCGTTGGAAGCGCTGCGGACGCGCTGGAAAAGATCCGCGCCGGCGCCGATCTCGTGCAGCTTTACTCCTGCATGGTCTATGAGGGGCCGGGCCTGGCGTCTGCCATCGTCAAGGGCCTGTCCGGCTTGCTGGACCGGGAGAAGGTCTCAAGCATCCGGCAACTGCGCGACAGCCGAGTCGATCAGTGGGCGGCGACGAAACTCTGACGCGCCTTGCGCGGGACCATCGCGGCGAGGAAGAAGCCGCGCATCAGCAGGAACAGGTTGAGCGAAAGCCACAGCCCGTGATTGCCGATCCATGGCACGAGCACCGCCAGGCTGGCGCAATAGCCGACAAACGACAGCAGCATCATGTTGCGCATCTCGCGCGACCAGGTGGCGCCGATGAAGACGCCATCCATTTGGAATGCGAGCGCCCCCGTCAGGCCCGTCAGCGCCGCCCATCCGAGATAGACATAGGCTTCCTGCCGCACCGTATCGGAGGTCGTCAGCAGGTGGATGATCGGCTGGCCGAAGACGAGGAAGAACATACCGACAGCCGCTGCCATTGCAAAGGACCAGAGGCCGGTGAGCTTCAGCGCCCGATCGAAGGATGGGCGGTATTGTGCACCCACGGCGCGACCCGCCAGCTGTTCGGCAGCCCCGGCCAGCCCGTCGAGGAAGAAGGCGGACAGCATGAAGATGTTCATCAGCACGGCATTGGCCGCCAGCGTCACGGCCCCGAAGCTTGATCCGACGCGGGTAAGCAGCGTGAAGGCGGCGTTCAGCACCAGAGAGCGGATGAGGATATCCGCATTCATCTGGAACAGCTGTTTCAGCTTGGCCGGATCAAACAGTTCTGCGTGGCTTGGTCGTTCGCCGGAGCGAAACTCGCGGCTGACCAGGGCCAGACCGATGACGACGGCCGTGACTTCGGCGATCGCCGTCGACCAGGCGACGCCAGCGACACCATAACCAAGCACGAGGCCGAGCAGGATGGCGAGCACGATGTTCGTGCCGTTGAGGATGATCTGCAGCACCAGCCCCATCACGCCTTGGCCGCGCCCGAGCACGAAACCGAGGATGGCGAAGTTGGCGAAAGTCGCGGGGCTCGTCAGCACCCGAATGCCGAAATACTGGCGTGTCACGGCCGCGACAGCGGGATCGCCCGTCATCAGGTCCGGCGCAAAGGCAAGGATCAGCGGCGCCAGCGCCAGCATCACGAGCCCAAGCGCCATTGCACTCAGCAGCGCTCGCCAGAACACCGCCTGTTGTTCGCGGCGGTCGCCGCGCCCGAAAGCCTGCGCCACGAGCCCGGTGGTCGAGGTGCGCAGGAAGCTCAGGCTTCCATAGATGAGGTCGAAGAGGATCGCGCCGATGGCAAGGCCCGCCAGCGCTTCCGGCTTGCCCAGATGCCCGACGACGGCCGTGTCTGTCAGGCCGAGCAACGGTGTCGTGAGAAAACCGAGCGTCATCGGAATGGCGATGCCGAGCACCAGGCGGTGCGTCACAGGAAATGGCTTGATCGCGGTCGCTTCCGAGGATGCTTGCTGCATGGTTTAGCCGGACAGCACCATGGCCCAGTAGGGACGTCCGTCCTTGGCCTTGGCAACAGCAACGCCCAGGCCGCTGAAGCCACCGAGCATGTTGTGCAGGTGCTTTGGCGAATCGATCCAGGCCTGGACGGCGGCCTCCACCGAGCTTTGGCCGGTGGCGATGTTTTCTGCCGCCGGCAGCGATACGTCGGAGCGCTTCATGCGGCTTGCGAAATCGTCACCGAGCCCGATCAGGTGCTTCATCTGGTCGGCCTTTGCCATGCGGATCGCCTGCACCGCGGCAGCCTTGCGCGCTGGTCCATTGCTTGAAAGGGCAGGGAGACCCTTGGCCTCTCGCAGCTTGTTGACGATCAGCAGGGCGGCAGCCGTATGATCCTCGACACCCGGCGTCGGTGTCAGCACCGAAGTGGTGGAACAGCCGGCGATCAGGCCGAGACCGGAGAGGAAAAGGAAGCGGCGGCGCGAGGCCGTGGTGTTCACGGTCATCTTAGCGGCGGTAGCTCAGGAGGCGGATCACGAGGAAGATCGGAATGACGATGATCGCGCCCAGCACGAGATAGTCGCCAACGCGGCCAAGTGCCCGGAAGCCGTTGTACCAGAGGTCGAGGAACCAGTAGCGGATCGTGTCAATGATGTTGTCGGGCGTAAAGCCGAAGATGGCGAGAACGAAACCGACGATCAGGCACACGACGATTAGCTTGATGATCGTGCGCGCCGGCGTATCACCGAGAAACCTGTTCACCCCATCCGCCATTCAAAGTCTCCAGAATACTGATGCCAAGTACTGTGCCATAGCCGCCACGGATGCGCCGGGCAAGCAGCGATGGCTCTGCTCCGCCTCTCAGATAGAACTTGAGTTTTTTTGTGGCTTCGGCAATAGCAGGCAATTCCTCCGGAAAACCACATGGCCCCCACATCTTCTGCCTTTAATCAGTTCTCCTCGGGGGACGTCCTTGCCGACCGCCGCGTAGATTATGCCCGCATGCTGGCCGAGGCCGGCGATCATGCCGCCGCCGCCGAACTGATCGAGCAGGCGCTCGAGCTTTCGCCGCATTGGGCAGCCGGCTGGTTCATGCTCGGGGAATACCGGGAAAAGGCGGGCCGACCCGATGCCGCCGATGCATACCGTCAGACGCTTGAGCTCGAGCCTGAAGACGTGTTCGGCGCCACGCTGAAGCTCGCGCTGCTTGGCGAGGAGAGCGTGCCCGACCTGCCGCCGAGCGGTTATATCGAAAGCCTGTTCGACGATTATGCCGATCGTTTCGATACCGCGCTGGTCGAGAAGCTCAACTACTCAGTGCCGGAGAAGCTTGCAGCACTCATCGCGCCCCATGCACCGTTCGATCATGTCGTTGACCTTGGATGCGGTACTGGGCTTTTGGGGGAAGCCATCCGTAGCTCCGTGACGCGGCTCGAGGGCTTCGACATCTCCGCCAACATGCTGGTGCGGGCCGAACAGAAGGCCATCTATGACCATCTCGGCCAGGCGGACCTGAGCTTGCCGCACCACGAAGCTGGCCTCTTCTCCAAAAGTCTCGCCCTTCATCGCGCCGATCTCGTCTCGGCAGCCGACGTGCTGATGTATCTCGGTTCTCTCGAAACCGTATTTCCTCTGGTCACGGCGCTTCTGCGCCCGAACGGCCTCTTTGCCTTTTCTGTCGAGGATGCCGGGCCAGACGGCGGTTTCGTGCTGCGCGAGAGCCTGCGTTATGCCCATTCGCAAGCCTATATCGAGATGTTGCTTGCCCAGCACGGCTTCACCTTGGCCGAGTTGCAGCGCACCGTGATCCGCACCGATGGCGGAAATCCGGTCCGCGGCATTCTGTTTCTGTCGCGCCTGGGCGCCTGAACGCAGCATTTATTGCGGATTTAAGTCTTGCGCATGCAGGCGGTTGAACTGCCTTGCGGGGCGGAATATTGCAGTGCAATATTTTCAAGTCGTGACGAGATGATCCGGAAGGAATGGCCTTTGGCGCAGAGCGAGCAGGTGCAGAAGCGCAGTATTGGCTTCTATAGCGCAGATCCGTCGAAGCATACGCCTCTCGAAGATACACAAGGCATCTTCATCAGTGCCATGACGGTGGCGCTTGGCCTCTACTTCCTCAATCAGGTCGGGCTTCTGACCAGCGGTACGGCGGGCGTCGCCTTCCTGCTGCACTATGCCTTTGACCTTCCTTTCGGCCTGCTTTTCTTCCTCGTCAACCTGCCGTTCTATTACCTCTCCTTCAAGCGCCTCGGGCTAGGCTTCTCGCTGAAGACGTTTGTCGCCATCCTCGTCGTCTCGGTCATCACCGAACTCGAGCGGCGTTTCCTGGTCATCGAATATCTCGACCCGTTCTGGGCAGCCCTGCTTGGCGGCATCCTGATCGGCTACGGCCTGCTCGGCATGTACCGGCACCGCGCTTCGCTCGGCGGCATCGGTATCCTCGCCATCTACCTGCAGGACAGGTTCAAGATCCCCGCCGGCCTCGTCCAGCTCGGCTTTGATCTTTGCGTCATGGTCGCGGCCTTCTTTGTCGTCAGCCCGGTCACCGTGCTCTGGTCCCTGGTCAGCGCCGTCGTCCTCAACCTGCTGCTGACGATCAATCACCGGTCCGACCGTTATATCGTGGTGCGTTGATGACATTCCAAAATCCCATGAAGACACCCGTCGGCTTCTGGTCCTCGAGCCCGGAAAGGCATTCGCTGCTGGAGGATATCCAGGGTGTCGCCGCCGGCAGCATGCTGGCGGCGCTCGGCGTCACGCTGCTTGCCACGGCGCAACTGATGGTCGGCGGCACGGCTGGCCTCGGCTTCCTGCTGCGCTATTCCACCGGCATCAGCTTCGGCGCCGCCTTCTTCATCCTCAACCTGCCATTCTACTGGCTAGCCTATCGCCGCCTTGGCCTTCCCTTCACGGTGAAGACCTTTGCCGCCGTTGCCCTGACGGCGATCCTCACCAGCATCCTGCCGCAGCTCATCACGGTCAGCTCCGTCGAGCCGATCACGGCGGCGGTGTTCGGCGGCCTTCTCATGGGCTGCGGCATGCTGGTGCTCTTTCGCCATCGCGCCTCGCTCGGCGGCTTCGGCATCCTGGCGCTCTACCTGCAGGACCGTTTCGGCTGGCGCGCCGGCTTCGTCCAGCTCGGGCTGGATTGCGTCGTGCTGATCCTCTCCTTCTTTGTCGCAAGCCCCGCCGTCATCGCCTGCTCGGTGCTCGCCGCCGTCACCTTGAACCTGACGCTTGCGATCAACCACCGCGCCGACCGCTACATCGTCCGGTAGCTCTTCTTATTCCACGCCGGCGGCTTATCTTAACCGTCGTGGACCTGATCGAGACCCCATCCCCCGGCCGCGACGCCGCCACTCTGCCCCGGCCGTTCCTCAAATGGTTTGCCGAAAAGGGCTGGGCCCCGCGCGCCCACCAGCTGGAGCTTCTGGCGCGCGCGCAGGGCGGCGAGAACATGCTGCTCATTGCGCCGACCGGCGCGGGCAAGACGCTCGCCGGTTTCCTGCCCTCGCTCACCGATCTCGTCCAACGCGGCAAGATCCCGCCGGGCTCGGCCTTCACCGGCATCCACACGCTCTACATCTCGCCCCTGAAGGCGCTGACGGTCGATATCGAGCGCAACCTGATGAAGCCTGTCACCGAGATGGGCCTGTCCGTCACGGTCGAAAACCGCACCGGCGACACGTCCCAGTCCAAACGCCAGCGCCAGAAGCTCAACCCGCCAGACATCCTCCTGACGACACCCGAACAGGTGACGCTGCTGCTCGCCAACAAGGAAGCGGCACGTTTCTTCAAGGACCTGAAATACGTCGTCCTCGACGAGCTTCATTCGCTGGTTACCTCCAAGCGCGGCCATCTTCTGTCGCTCGGCCTCGCGCGCATCCGCCGCCATGCGCCCGGCATGCAGACGATCGGGCTCTCGGCCACCGTCGCCGATCCGATGGAACTGCAGCGCTGGCTGGTGCCGCAAGGGGAAAACCCGGCGCCACCCGCCGGCCTCGTCCATGTCACGGGGGGTGCCGCGCCCAACATCAGCATCCTCGGCACCGAAAGCCGTATTCCCTGGGGCGGGCATGTCTCGGCTTATGCGATTGCCGATGTCTACCGCGAGATCAGGAACCACGGCACGACGCTGATCTTCGTCAATACCCGCTTCCAGGCCGAATTCCTGTTCCAGGCGCTCTGGAACGCCAATGACGACAACCTGGCGATTGCGCTCCACCATGGCTCGCTTGATGCCGGGCAGCGGCGCAAGGTGGAAGCCGCGATGGCGGAAAACCGCCTGCGCGCCGTCGTTGCCACCTCGACGCTCGACATGGGCATCGACTGGGGCGACATCGACCTCGTCATCCATATCGGTGCACCAAAGGGCGCCTCGCGGCTTGCGCAGCGCATCGGCCGTGCCAACCACCGCATGGACGAGCCCTCGAAGGCGATCCTCGTTCCCGGCAACCGCTTCGAGGTCATGGAGTGCCAGGCAGCGCTCGATGCGAATTATCTCGGCGCCCAGGATACGCCGCCGGTCGGAGAGGGGGCGCTGGATGTGCTCGCCCAGCATGTCCTCGGCATGGCGTGTGCCGAACCCTTCGATCCGCTGGAGCTCTACGACGAGATCATCAGCGCCTCGCCCTATGCCGGCCTTTCCTGGGAGATGTTCGAGCGCATCGTCGATTTCGTCGCGACCGGCGGATACGCGCTGCGCGCCTATGAGCGATATGCCAGGATCCGCAAGACGCCGGAGGGCAAATGGCGGGTGTCGAACCCGCATGTCGCGCAGCAATACCGGCTCAACATCGGCACCATCGTCGAGGCGACGGAGCTCAACGTGCGCCTCGTCAGGCGCAGCGCCACCGGCACGCTCGGGCGGGGCGGCATGTCGCTCGGCAAGGTGGAAGAGCAGTTCCTCGAACAGCTGCGCCCGGGCGATACCTTCCTGTTCGCCGGCAAGGTGCTACGCTTCGAGACCATCCGCGAAAACGAATGTCTCGTGTCCACCACCTATTCCACCGACCCCATGATCCCGGCCTATGCCGGTGCCAAGTTTCCGCTGACGACCTATCTTGCGGACCAGGTGCGCTCCATGCTCGCCGATCCCGATCGCTGGGACGTCCTGCCCGACCAGGTGCATGACTGGCTCGCCATCCAGCGCGAGCGATCGATGATTCCGAGGCGCGACGAACTGCTGATCGAGACTTTCCCGCGCGGCAAGCGCTTCTTCATGATCGCCTATTGTTTCGAAGGCCGGCTTGCCCACCAGACGCTCGGCATGCTGCTGACGCGGCGGCTGGAACGTGCCGGTGCCCGGCCGCTTGGCTTCGTCGCGACCGACTATTCTCTCGCCGTCTACAGCATGAACGACATGGGCGGCATGATTGCCAGTGGCCGCATGAGCCTCTCGGACCTCTTCGACGAGGACATGCTGGGTGATGATCTCGAAGCGTGGCTTGCGGAAAGCTACCTCCTGAAGCGGACCTTCCGCAATTGCGCCATCATCTCCGGTTTGATCGAGCGCCGTCACCCGGGCAAGGAAAAGACGGGCCGGCAGGTTACGGTGTCGACGGATCTGATCTACGACGTGCTGCGTACCCACGAGCCGGATCACATCCTGCTGGAGGCGACGCGCAGGGATGCGGCAACGGGTCTTTTGGATATTGGCCGGCTAGGCGATATGCTGGCGCGAATCAAAGGGCACATTACCCACCGCGATCTCGACCGTGTTTCGCCGCTTGCCGCTCCCATCATGCTGGAGCTCGGCAAGGAAACGGTGCCGGGTGAAGCAAATGATGCGGTGCTGGAAGAGGCTGCCGAAGAACTGATCGCGGAGGCAATGGGCTGATGCGATCCGCGATGTTAAGAGACGACGACTTGCTGACCCGCATCGGCCTCGCGGCCCGAACTTTATCCACGACAGCGGCACCCTCGGGTGCCGAAGAAATCGTCGTCCACGGCGTATCGGCCGTTTGCGATCCGCTGGGCGGGCTCTACCTGCCGGAACTCGGCATGCTCGTGGTTTCCGACCTGCACCTGGAAAAAGGGGCAGCCTTTGCCCGCCGTGGCATGATGCTGCCGCCTTACGATACCATTGCGACGCTCAACATCCTGTCGGCTGTCATCACCCGTTATGATCCGAAGGTCGTGGTGTCGCTCGGCGACAACTTCCATGATCGCAAGGGCTCGCAGCTGCTGCCGGCCGATCTTCGCGCCCTGATCACCAACATGGCCCGCGGCCGCGACTGGATTTGGATCAACGGGAACCATGACCCGGATGGAACGGTGGACCTTCCGGGCATCTCGACGGATGAACTGCTCTATGGCGGTCTGGTGTTCCGCCACGAACCGAGCCTGATTTCGGGCAAGGGGGAGGTCGCTGGCCATCTTCATCCCTCGGCCACCGTGCGTCGGCGCGAAAAGTCGGTGCGCCGGGCCTGTTTTGCCTCGGACGGCCAGCGGCTCCTGATGCCGGCCTTTGGAGTGTTCGCCGGCGGGCTGGACCTCAACCACAAGGCCATGCACGGCCTCTTCGACCGTGAGGCCCTGGTCGCGCATCTTCTGGGGCGCGACCGGATCTATTCGGTGCGTTATGGAAACCTGATCGGCTGAACCAGCCGATCAGCTTTGGATCAACGATAGATCAGCACCGGCACCTTAGAGCCGGCGAGCACCTTCATGGTGACGCTGCCCAGCATGAAGGCCTTGAAGCCCGAACGGCCGTGCGAGGCCATGGCAATCACGTCGCAATTGCGCTTCTCGGCCGTTTCGGTGATGCAGCGGGCCGGATCGAGACCAACCAGCTTCACCGTGTCGCAGGCAACCTGCCGCTGCTTTGCCGCTTCCTTGGCATTGGCCAGGAATGCATCGGCCTCCTCGTGCGCCCGGCGCTCATATTCTGCATGGGCGATCTCCATGCCGGCCGGGTTGATGGTGAAGACCTGCAGCGGCTCGATCACGGCCAGCACCGTTGCCTCGGCACCAATCTCGCGCGCGAAGTCCAGCGCCTGCTCGAGTGCCTGGGTCGAAAGCGGCGAGCCATCGGTCGGAATGAGAACTGTCTTGAACATGATCGAGCCTCCGTTTGATCGCGCGAAACGTCTGCCACAAGCGGCCCGACGACATTGATGTGCGTCAACCTCGATCGCCGGGGTCAGCTCAAACGGATCAGTCCTTGCGGAAGATCAGGCTCGCACCCCATCCGGTAATGACGGCAATCAGCACGCAGATCAGGCCGTAAGCGAAGGGCCGCTGGTGCGCGGCATCAGTGATCGCCTGTTCCAGGCCGGTCTTGACGACCCGCAGAGGCATTTCCTTCTGGGCAATCAGCGCGCCGCTCTTGAAAAGATAGGCCCGCACCATGTGCATCCCGTCGGGAATATTGGCCGGCAGCCTCAGCGACGCGCGGAACAGGCTCGAAGACACAAAGCGCACACCGTTCGTGTCGCGCTGGTAGAGCCCGTTGCTGAGCTTCAGGCGTCGGTAGGCATCACGGAACTCGCCGATCAGCCCGGAATTTGGAATGTAACCGACCGGGTTCAGCGGCAGGTGGTCGATCCCCACCCCGATATTGTTGAGGCTCGGCGCCTCGTCGATGCTTTCGATCTGCCGGGTGCTGGCCAGGGAATAACTTTCCGGCACCTGCTCGAAGGTCATCGACTGGGTGTTCATCCAGATGCCGAGCACGCGCTCCTTGCGGCGCACCGTCGCATAGTCCTTCGGCCCTTCCAGCGTCACCACGACATCATACTGGCCGATCGCCAGGAACAGCTCGTCGGCATTGGTGAGCGCACCAAAGATGGTCAGGTCAGCGCCCTGGAAGTCGGAAGCGATCGCGATTTCGCTGGTGGACGCACCGATCTCCAGCCCTTCCTTCACTGTCGACGCTTCACCGAACGGCACCTGCGCTGCCGCGGGCGAAATGAGCGAGACGAGAACAACGAGGGATGAAAGCAGCCGGCGCATCAGTAGGACAGGCCTCCCACCGCAACGGAATAGATGTCATCCGGCGTCAGCACCAGGCCGACAGCCAGGCGGATACCAACCGCGAGCACGAGCAGCGCAAGCAGTGCGCGCAGCTGTTCGCCGCGCAGCTTCTGTCCCACCCGCACGCCATATTGCGCGCCGATGACGCCCGCGACCATCAGGATCGTGGCAAGCACGATGTCGACCGAATAGTTCGTCGCCGCCTGCACCATGGTCGTATAGGCGGTCACGAAGATGATCTGGAACAGCGAGGTCCCGACGACGACATTGGTCGGGATGCGCAGGAGATAGATCATCGCCGGCACCATGATGAAGCCGCCGCCGACACCCATGATCGAGGTCAGCACGCCGATCGCAAAGCCGAGCGCCACCACCGGGATGGCGGACAGGTAGATCTTCGATTTCTTGAAGCGCATCTTGAGCGGCAGCCGGTGCACCCAGCTGTGCTGGCCGGGCCGCTTCAGCGGCGCGCTCTCGCTGTTCTTGGCGCGTCGCATCGCCCGCAGGCTTTCCTGCAGCATCAGCGCGCCGATCGTGCTCAAGAGGACGACGTAGAGGAGCGAGATGAACAGGTCGAGCTGGCCGAGCCGGCGCAGCCAGGAGAAGACCCAGACGCCGACGGTGGCGCCTGCGAGACCGCCAACAAGCAGCACCGTGCCGAGCTTGATGTCCAGCGTGCCGCGCCTGAAGTGAGTAATCGCGCCCGAGATGGACGAGGCGACAACCTGGTTGGCGCCCGTCGCCACCGCCACCACCGGCGGGATGTTGTAGAAGATCAGAAGCGGCGTGATGAGAAAGCCGCCGCCAACGCCGAACATGCCCGACAGGAAGCCGACAGCCGCACCCATTCCGAGAATGATGAAGATGTTCACCGAAAGCTCAGCGATGGGCAGGTACACAGTCACGGCTGGATCCCGAGGCAAGCAGAACGACGTTTAACGAGCGCCCGACGGTTCGTCGCAGCCCTCGCTCTCGTGAAGACGAAATCACTTCCACATGCCGGATGAACGAGGCATGAAGAGCCCCTTCGTCATGCGGCCAGCCTCGGCCATAGTCAATTCGGAAGGCTTAAGATTGTCGGCAGACCGCCTGCTTTCATGCAGGCGTGCCTAAGATAGCCTTGATCTTCAATCTCGGCCGGGTAAGTCGTCTTACCCGAGACCCTTTGCCCGTTGCCCCGTTGCCCCGCCGTTACTTGTTGCGGGCCAGCAGTTCCTTCACCAGCGCATCGTTGATCTTGCCGGTCGGCTCCTGGCCGACGGAGGTCTGGAAGGCCTTGATCGCGGCAATCGTCTTGGCTCCCATCTTGCCGTCCGGGCGCCCGGCGTCGAAGCCGTTCTTGGTCAGGATGCCCTGGATGTTGCGGATCGCCTTTTCCATGTCGACGGAAGAGGTGGTCACCGCCTGGCCGGTCGCCCATTCATCCGGAATATCGACGGAGTTCGCCTTCGGGTCGAGCGGCTGCTGCGACCAGGCCTCGACCTTCGCCTTGGCGCTTTCGAGCTGCTCCTTGCGCATCGCATTGGCAACTTCGTCGCGCTTCTGGGCCGCGTCCTGGTCGCCATCCTTGGCGGCCACGGCAAACCACTTGTAGGACTGTTCCAGATCCTGCTTCACGCCATTGCCGCGCGCATAAAGGATCGCGAGGTTGAATTGGCTGTCGGCGACGCCGAAGTCGGCGGCCTTGGCGAACCACTTCACCGCCGCGACGTAATCCGGCTGCCCCGTCGCACCGGAGGCGTAAAGGACCGCGAGATTATGCATGGCGCTGGCATTGCCGGCCTCGGCGGCCTTCTCGTAATAGCTGATCGCCTTGTTGAGGTCGCGCGCGACGCCGGTGCCCTTTTCGAAGATGTTGGCGATCCGGTATTGCGCCGGCGCAAGGCCGCGGTCTGCGGCAAGCTTGTACCAGTTGGCGGCTTCCGACGGGTCGGCCTTTACACCGCGGCCATCGGTATAGCGGGCGCCGATCTCGAAGAGCGCGTTCGGGTCACCCGCCGCCGCCGCATCAGCCAGCGACTTCGGTTCGAGCCCGGCCGGAACGGCAATCGGCGCGTCGGCGGTCGTCGACGCCGCAATGAAATTATCCTGCTGCGCGGGCGCTGCATCCGGCGGCTCGATGGCAGACGGCTGGCCGTTCGTCAGGTTGGGATCGGCAAGCCGATTGGCGCTCTGCACCGGCTCCGGTTCCGGCGCCGGTGGCTCAGCCTCCGCTGCCGCAAAATCCATGTCATCGGCGCCATCGGTCGCAGCCTGGTCTTCGCTCGCCGGCAGTTGGCCTTCAGGCTGCATCTCGGCAACCGTCGGCTCGGCCGGCGCTTCCACCTGCGCCGTCGGAAGGGCAGCGGACGGGGCCTCGGAGCCGCTCGTCAGCGTCCGGGCAAGCGGCATCGCCATCAGCGCCAGCAGGACCGCACCCACCGCCATCAGGATCGGCCGGCGAAACTGCGACATCTTTCCGGCAGCGGCCGGCTTGCCGGCGCTCTTCATCGCCCGGCGATAATCCTTGGTGGCAGCGGCCGGCTGCGACGGATCGACCTCCTGCGCGGCGGCCTTTGCGGCGCGACGGGCAGCGGCAATGTAATCGGCACGTGCGGCACCGGATGAGCGCTCGGCGTCGAAATCGCCGGAAGCCTGGCTGGCGCGCACCCGCTCCAGGATCTTCTTCACGTCCGGCGCACCCGAACCCGGCTCGATCAGGTCGTTCTGCAGGTCAGCCGGCAGAACGTCCGTCGGATCAAGCGACGGCGTCGGATCGACGACGGCGCGCTGGCTCGTTGCCGCCTCAGCCTTGGAGCCCGGCATGAACCGGCGCGAAAGCTGCGTCAGCAGGCTCGGCTTTGCAGCCTGCGGGGCCGCGATGCGGCTCTCTGCCTCGGGCTGCTCCGCGTAGGCGGCATGGTCCTCTGCCGGTTCGACAGCCTGCTCGCGGGGAGCGGCTGCCGGAGCCGATGCCCCGCCGGATGCCCGCTCCGATGTCTGGTCCCAGGCCACATGCGCCAGTTCTTCCTGCATCACCGTTTCAGGAGAGGCTGGCGCCTGCACAAAAGCCGTGTTGGCAGAACCGCCGCGTGCCAGCTCGCGCCGCTCAGGCCCGGTATATCCGCCGTCGGAAACCGGCTGCGGCGCCGAAAAACGCTCTTCCATGCCGTCGAGCCGGTTGGCGATCTGCACCAGCGTGCCGTGCAAGGCTTCGAAAGTGTGGTGGGTGCGCTCTTCGGAAGAGCGGGTCAGGTCTTCCAGATGCCGCAGGTCGTCGGCAAGCGCGGTGAGCGCCGCCATGTCGGCCGCCGCCATCGGTGCGCCGCCGGAGGCATTGCGCGAATAGGCCTCGACCACCGTTTCGGCGGCCTGGCGTGCGGCCTCGATGACATACTCATCATTGGTGGCCATGTAGTTTTCGATCGCCGACATGCGGTTGTCGAAATCGGCCGGAAGCCCGGCCGCCGGCTGCGGCTGGCTGATCAGCACCGAAAGATGGGCGATCTGGTCTTCGAGGCTGCGCAGCGCGCTTTCGTCATGGCGCGGCTGCGCCGTCGCCTCGTCGAGCCGCGATGCGATGTCGCTCAGCCGGTCCTCGATCCGGTCGAATGCCTGCAGTTCGGCCGGCTGCAGGCGCGGCGCAATCTCCATTTCCTCGATCCGGCGGGCAAGATAATCCAGCCGCTCGCCGAGCGCGTCATTGACCGAACCCTGCTCCAGCCCGTCGATCTTGCGGGAAATGTCGGCAAGGTAGTCAACGAGTTCGCTGTCATGCGCCGGGCGCTGGTTCTGCTCCAGCATGCGCGAAAGCTGTTCCAGCCGCTCCTCGAGCCGCATGGCGGCCTGTTCGTCGGCAAGGTCCGAAATCCGCGCCGTCAGTGCTTCGAGCCGCGCCGAAAGCGCCTCGGTTGGGTCAGGCTGCTGGTAAGCCGTCTGGCCGATCATGTCGATCTGTTCGGCAAGCGCGCCGATGCGGCTTTCCACGCGTTGCAGGAAGGCTTGGTCCAGGCGGGCCGCTGAAGCAGCATGGCTGCTTGCGGCAATCGCCCGGCTGATCTCGTCGAGCCGCTGGTCGAGCGCCGCAAACTGTTCGCCATAAGCGGCATCGTTCGGCTGCATGCGGGTGCCGAGCTGCTCCATGGCGCCGGCCACCGCGAGCAGCTTCTGCTCCAGCGCCCGGATCACCGGGCTGTCGCTCATCTCGCCAAGCTGGCTCTTGATGTCGTCGATCCGGTAGGCGAGCGCCACCAGTTCCTCGCGCAGCGCGGCCGAATCCTGCTCCTGCATCCGGTCTTCCAGGCCCTGCCAGCGGGTTTCCATCCGGCGAACCGAGTCTTCGCGCGCCAGACCGTCCATCACGGCGCGCAGCTCTTCGAACTCTTCCTTCAGCGCCGCCACTTCAGGCGTTGCCTGGTGCCCCAGCTGATTGATGCTTTCGGCAAGCTGCGTCAGGTCGCTGCGCAGTTCTTCGTTGAAGCGCTGGTCTTCGGCGACAGAGCGGATCGAGCGGATTTCGGAGCGCAGCGCATTCATCTCGCGGGCAACGCCTTCGGAAATATCCTGCTTCAGCTCCTGGCGCAGGCTCACAAGCGCCTGGGCAATCTCCTGCATGGCAGGGTCGACGCGTGGTGCCTGCGGGGCAGGCGCCCGGGCCGGGATCGGCTGGCGCAAATCCTCGCGGCGCAGTTCCTCACGACGCGGCAGCGGCGCGGAAGGGCGCGCATCGGCATAGCGCAGGTTTTCGCTGCGGGCAGGGGCGTAACGCTCCGGTGCACGCTGTGCTTCCGGCGGACGAATGGGCGCGCGCTGCGCCTCATGACGGGGTGCAGCCGCACGCCTTGGCTCGTCATGGAACTGGCTGTTGCGGTTGCGGTCGAGCATGCGCTGGCGCTCGCGGATTTCGGCCAGCGGATCGCTCGGGAAAGCGCCAGAACGTGCGGGGCTCGCCGCGCGCGGTGCAGCAGGCGGCGTCGGCATGGCCGCTCGCGGATCCCGCGCCGTGCCCGACATCAGCCCTTCGATCCTTGCCTCCAGGCCCTCGATGGTGCGGTTCAATGCCTCCAGGGAGGAGCGGTCGCCGGTACGGGAAGGGGCTGATCGTGATCCGTTCATGTGCTCGCTCGTTCGACCTTGTGCCTGCGCTCTGACAAGAGAGCCCAGCCGCATCGGCGAACTCTCGGGAATTTCTCAGTCGTTTTGAAATGCCTTACGCAAGACTGTCCGTTCGGCGGTCGCGGTCTCATCGCGTGGAAAGATGATTTGCGCCGCTTCAAGGGCCTACTATTTCGCCAGACGTGGTAAACAACCCGTTAACACCGGTTAAGATTTTAACCTTTTCGGAAGATCTTGCCCCTTGTGTTGCTGGATTTCGTGCACGCGGGGTGCCCGGCTCGAAGCCTCGGCTCACATCCATCACCGGCCGCGCCGCATGCGCCAAAAAAGCCGACCAGCTCCGTTTGACGTTTACGCAAACGTCAATTATTTATGCCATACGAGACTTGGCTGAGGATCGGCCAAAGAGGATATGGAGGAAGCTCGACCATGCCAGTGTACAAGGCGCCCGTTAACGACACGCTTTTCATCTTGAACGATGTCCTGGGTCTTGAGCGTTACGGCAACCTGCCAGGTTTTGCGGATGCAACCCCGGACATGCTGGAAGCGATCGTCGGCGAGGCCGCCAAGGTTGCGGAAGATGCGCTGTTCCCGCTCAACCTGTCGGGCGACCAGGAAGGCTGCACGCGGCATGACGACGGAACGGTCTCCGTGCCGAAGGGCTTCAAGGAAGCCTATGACCAGTATTGCCAGGGCGGCTGGATCGGGCTTGCCGTTCCGGAAGAGTTCGGCGGCCAGGGCCTGCCTTACACGCTGCACGCTGCTGTCGGCGAGTACATGTCGTCCGCCAACATGTCGCTGATGATGTATCCGGGCCTCACCCAGGGCGCGATCGCGGCGATCCTCGTCCACGGTACGGATGCCCAGAAGCAGACCTACCTGCCGAAGATGGTCGAAGGCACCTGGTCGGGCACCATGAACCTCACCGAGCCACATTGCGGCACCGACCTTGGACTGCTGCGCACCAAGGCCGTTCCGGCTGGCGACGGCACCTACAAGATCTCCGGCCAGAAGATCTTCATCTCTGCCGGCGAACACGGCATGACGGACAATATCATCCACCTCGTGCTCGCCCGCATCGAGGGTGCGCCTGAAGGTACCAAGGGCATCTCGCTCTTCATCGTGCCGAAGTTCCTCGTCAACGAGGATGGTTCGCTCGGATCCCGCAACGGCGTGTCCTGTGGAGCGATCGAAGAAAAGATGGGCATCCACGGCAACGCCACCTGCGTCATGAACTATGACGAGGCGACCGGTTATCTCATCGGTGCGGAGAACAAGGGCCTTTCGGCCATGTTCGTGATGATGAACGAGGCCCGTCTCGGCGTTGGCCTCCAGGGCCTGTCGATCGCCGAAGTGGCTTACCAGAACGCCGTCAACTACGCCCGCGAGCGCATCCAGGGCCGCTCGCTCTCCGGCCCGAAGGCGCCGGACAAGAAGGCTGACCCGATCATCGTCCATCCGGACATCCGCCGCTCGCTGATGACCATCAAAGCCTTCAACGAGGCAGGCCGCGCCTTCATGCTGTGGACGGCGCTGAAGTCCGATATCGCCCATCGCTCGGAAGATCCGGCAGAACGGCAGAACGCCGATGACCTGCTTGGCCTCGCCACCCCGATCCTCAAGGGCGTGCTGACCGACAAGGGTTTCGATCACGCCGTCATGGCCCAGCAGGTTTACGGCGGCCACGGCTATATCGAAGAATGGGGCATGAGCCAGTATGTCCGCGATGCCCGCATCGCGATGATCTACGAAGGTGCCAACGGCATCCAGGCGCTCGATCTCGTGGGCCGCAAGCTTGCCCTGAATGGCGGCCGCGCCGTCATGGCCATGTTCAAGGAAATCGGCGATTTCTGCGAGGAAAACCGTGCCGATGAAGCGATGAGCTTCTACACCAAGCACCTGAAGAAGGGTCTCAACGACCTGCAGGCGTCGACCATGTGGTTCATGCAGAACGCCATGGCAAAGCCCGACAACGCCGGTGCCGGCTCGACCGACTACATGCACCTGTTTGGCCTGGTGACGCTGGGCTACATGTGGGGCAAGATCGCCAAGGCCGCGCAGGATCGCCTGGCTGCGGGCGACCCGCGCGAGGAATACCTGAAGAACAAGCTCGTCACGGCACGGTTCTACATGGAAAAGATCATGCCGGAGACTGCCATGCGCAAGGCCCGTATCGAGGCCGGCGCCGATACACTGATGGAACTGGCCGCAGAAGCGTTTTGACGACTGGCGCCGCGCCACAAGGGAGATGACATTATGAGCGAAGTCTACATCTACGACCACGTGCGCACGCCGCGCGGTCGCGGCAAGAAGGATGGATCCCTGCACGAAGTGCCGGCGGTTCGCCTTGCCGCAAAGACGCTGGAAGCAATCCGCGACCGCAATGGCCTGGACACGTCCCAGGTCGACGACATCATCATGGGCTGCGTCGATCCGGTGATGGATTCCGGCGCCGTCATTCCGAAGGCGGCCGCCTTTGAGGCGGGTTATTCCTTCTCCGCCCCCGGCATGCAGATCTCGCGCTTCTGCGCCTCCGGTCTCGATGCGGTGAACTTCGGTGCCGCCAAGGTCATCGCCGGGTCTGATGACATCGTCATCGCCGGTGGTGTTGAATCCATGTCGCGCGTCGGCATGGGCATGTCCGGCGGCGCCTGGTACATGGACCCCTCGGTGAACTTCCCGGCCTATTTCATGCCGCAGGGCGTGTCCGCGGACCTCATCGCCACCAAGTACGGCTTCACCCGCGACGACGTTGATGCCTACGCGGTGGAAAGCCAGAAGCGCGCCGGCAAGGCCTGGGAGGCCGGTTACTTCAACAAGTCCGTCATCCCGGTAAAGGACCAGAACGGCCTCACCATCCTCGATCGGGACGAGCACATGCGCCCGACGACCGACATGCAGGCGCTGGCGTCGCTCAACCCGTCCTTCCAGATGCCGGGCGAAATGGGCGGCTTTGAAGCCGTCGGCATCCAGGCGCATCCGGAAGTCGAGAAGATCACCTATGTCCACCACGCCGGCAACTCGTCGGGCATCGTCGATGGCGCCGCGGCCGTGCTGCTCGGCTCCAGGAACGGTGGTGCGTCCATGGGCCTGAAGCCCCGCGCCCGCATAAAGGCTTTCGCCAATATCGGCTCGGACCCGGCGCTGATGCTGACCGGCCCGGTCGACGTCACCGAAAAGCTCCTGAAGCGCTCGGGCATGCAGCTTTCCGACATCGACCTTTTCGAGCTCAACGAAGCCTTCGCCGCCGTCGTCCTGCGCTACATGCAGGCCTTCGACATCAGCCACGACAAGATCAACGTCAACGGCGGCGCGATTGCCATGGGCCATCCCCTCGGCGCCACCGGCGCGATGATCCTTGGCACGGTGCTCGACGAACTGGAACGCCGCGACCTCAACACCGCCCTTGTCACGCTCTGCATCGGCGCGGGCATGGGCACCGCCACCATCATCGAACGCGTCTGAGGGAGGATTGACGATGACCTACAAGAACTTCACCGTCGAAACCGACGCCGATGGCATTGCGCTCGTTACCTGGGACATGCCGGACAAGTCGATGAACGTCTTCACCGTCGAGGTGATGGAGGAGATCGAACAGATCCTCGCCGCCACCGTGGCAGATGCCGCCGTCAAGGGCGTCGTCTTCACCTCCGGCAAGTCCACCTTCTCCGGCGGCGCAGACCTCACCATGATCCGCGGCATGTTCACCATGCTGCATGAGGAACAGGCGCGCGATCCGCAGGCCGCCAAGCAGAAGCTGTTCGAGGCCGCCGGCCGCATGTCCTGGCTGTGGCGCAAGATCGAGACCAACGGCAAGCCCTGGGTCTCCGCCATCAACGGCACCTGCATGGGCGGCGCATTCGAGCTGTCGCTTGCCTGCCACGGCCGCGTCGCCTCCAACGCCAAGTCCGTCAAGATCGCGCTGCCCGAGGTCAAGGTCGGCATCTTCCCCGGCGCCGGCGGCACCCAGCGCGTATCCCGCCTCACCGACGCGCAGTCGGCGCTGCAGATGATGACGACGGGCCAGTCGCTCACCGCCAGCCGCGCCAAGGCCATGGGCCTCGTGCACCAGGTGGTCGAGCCCGACCAGTTGATCCCAGCCGCCAAACAGATGATCAAGGATGGCCTCAAACCCGTCGCCCCATGGGATGAAAAGGGCTTCAAGGTGCCGGGTGGCGGCGTCTGGACGCCAGCGGCAGCCCAGCTCTTCCCGGCAGCGCCTGCCATCCTTCGGCGCGAAACCGCCGGCAATTACCCGGGCGCGCTTGCCATCCTCAAATGCGTCTATGAAGGCCTGCAGCTTCCCTTCGATACCGCGCTCAAGGTCGAGCAGCGTTACTTCACCCAGGTTCTCGGCACCACCGAAGCCTTCTCGATGATCCGCTCGCTGTTCATCTCCATGCAGGAACTCGGCAAGGGCGCCCGCCGCCCGGCTGGCGTGCCGAAGACGCAGATCAGAAAGGTCGGCGTCGTCGGCGCTGGCTTCATGGGCGCCTCGATCGCCTATGTCACGGCCGCCGCCGGCATTCCCGTGGTCCTCATCGACCGCGACCAGGAGGCCGCCGACAAGGGCAAGGCGCATTCCGAAAAGCTCGTCTCCGACCAGGTCGGCAAGGGCCGCATGACGAAGGAAGAGGGCGAAAAGCTCCTCTCGCTCGTCACCCCGACGCCGGATTACTCCACGCTCGCCGATGTCGATCTCGTGGTCGAAGCCGTGTTCGAGGATCGCGCCGTCAAGAAGGCGGTCATCGAGCAGGTGGAAGCGGTCATTGCCCCCACCACCATCTTCGCCTCCAACACCTCGACCCTGCCGATCACCGGGCTCGCCGAAAACTCCACGCGCCCGGAGCAGTTCATCGGCGTGCATTTCTTCTCGCCGGTCGAGAAGATGATGCTCACCGAAGTCATCCTGGGTGAGAAGACCGGCGACAAGGCGCTCGCCATGGCGCTCGATTTCGTCGCCAAGATCAAGAAGACGCCGATCGTCGTCAACGATACGCGCGGCTTCTTCGTCAACCGCTGCGTCTTCCGTTACATCAACGAAGCCTATGACATGCTGGCCGAAGGCGTGCCGGCGGCGATGATCGAGAATGCCGCCAAGATGGCCGGCATGCCGGTGGGCCCGCTGTCGCTCAACGACGAGGTTGCCGTTGACCTGTCGCAGAAGATCATGCGTGCCTCGATCGCCGATCTCGGCGAAGCCTCCGTCAAGCCGGGGCACATGAAGCTCATCGACAAGATGGTCGACGAGCTGGACCGCCGTGGCCGCAAGAATGGCAGGGGCTTCTACGAATATCCGGCAAAGCCCGCCAAAAAGTTCCTGTGGCCGGGCCTCAAGGATCTTTATCCGCAGAAGCCGGCGTCGGAAGTCGACGTCAACGTCCTGAAGCAGCGCTTCCTGGTGACGATCGCGCTCGAAGCCGCCCGCACGGTGGAAGAAGGCATCGTCACGGATCCGCGCGAAGCCGATGTCGGCTCCATCCTCGGCTTCGGTTTTGCGCCTTACACGGGCGGCACGCTGTCTTACATCGATGGGATGGGTGTTTCGAACTTCGTGGCGCTGGCGGAAAAGCTCGAGGCCCAATACGGCGATCACTTCGCGCCCACCCCGCTCTTGAAGGACATGGCCGCCAAGGGCGAGACCTTCTACACGCGGTTTGACCCGTACGGTAACGTGGGGAAGGCGGCTTAGGCCGCCTTTTCTTCTCGTAACGGCTAGTCATCAGTCGAACTAGGCCTCATCAGCAAGTGAGACTCTAGAAGAAAGCCGAGCATTTCCGATATCAATATCGAGAAGCGCACAAGCGTTATATTGTTTGACAACTCTGGATTCGTCAAAAGGGGCCTCCAGCGGCCATTGGCGTTCGTTGGTAATGGCCCCATCGCGAACCATAGCCAAAAAAGGTGTATTAGGATGGCTCTGAATGTCCCGGCAGAAGAAGCCGTCGACGTGGGAAATATTGGGTAGCTATCATACTCAATTTCCTCAATACCGAAGGCTGCTGCGAACCCCGCAGTGATTGTCGGGTGAAGAAGCATTGATCCGGCTAGCTCGGCATCCTCACGAAGAAAATCAACCACTTGGCTGCCCGGCGCTTGGATGACGGACGAGACGAATTCCGATACACGTCTCTTAATCTTATTCTTGCTTACATGGCGGTGCCAAAACTCATTGGCTTCGTCAGGTTCAACAGCTGCTACGAATTGCGCTGTTAGTTGCTCATCATGGATGCAGCATATCAGCACATCCACGTGCTCCAGATAAGCTCGTGTGAGTGCTCTGGCCTGCAGATCAAATCCTGCTTCTATTAGTTCAATGATCGCCCATAAATCGTTGGCCAGCCGCGACAAGAACGAGATTGCCGCAAGCTTTTCGGCGGTTGGCTCGATCTCTTCTTCGGCTAAAGGAAGATCTTGCAGGAGGGCAACTGCTAACAAGGAGAGCCACGTGGCTGCAATATTTGTACATCGATGGAGAACGTAGAACTCGGGATCGCTATCCAGAATGTGCTGAAGCTTCTTCCGCCGGCGATCTTGATCTTGCGAATTAAGAGTTTCGGTGTCTTCGGAAGCCGATGAAAAAGCTTCGATATCGCTTCTCAATAGTGGAGTCGAACAGATGCCTGATCTCGAGCTTCATGTGTATAATGTTCTCGGGTTTGGACCTCGGGTCAAGCCCGAGGATCCAGACACAAGCCTCTCACCACAGCTCGAAATACAAGTCCCGCCAGTCCGGGTTCATTGTCTCGATCAGCGCGATCTTCCATTTGCGGTACCACTGCTTCATCGTCTTCTCGCGCTGGATGGCATCGCGGATGTCCCAGAACTCCTCGTACCAGACGAGCTGTGTCAGTCCGTATTTCGAGGTGAAGCCCGGCGTCAGACCCTCCCGGTGCTCATAGATGCGGCGTTCGAGATCGGGCGTCACGCCGATATAGAGCGTGCCGTTTTTATGGTTGGTGACGATGTAGACATATCCCGTCATGCGTGCAGCATGGTTGGGCGGGTGCGTGTTCGTCAAGCGGCAGGCTTGGGTTTGGATCCTCGGGTCAAGCCCGAGGATGACGAACGGCGAGGGCGTGCCAGGCTGCCCCAAGAGAGGTTTGTGGTAGTGGCGCGCGATCAACGGCCATCTTGCCTGAGAGTCAGCAACGAGCGGATCCGTCGGCTTCCCTAGCGAAGTATCTGGTTTACAAGAGCAAGGCCACTCTTTGGGAACACTGCACCGCACGTTCTGCGCATTCTCGTTCGGCCCTCACTCGTGGCACCACACTGCTCCCTCTCTTTCGTCATCCTCGGGCTTGACCCGAGGATCCAGACACAACCACCTCTCCCCACGCACCCCCTCCCGCCCTACATCCCGCCCATGTGCAACGACTACGAACAACACATCCGGTATGCGGAATATCTCCGCGCGGTGGAGGAGGCGGGGCTGAAAGCGGCCGTGCACCAGGGCGAGGCGGATCTGCCCCAGGCCGATGACATCCGCATCGGCGATCTTGGACCGGTGATGCGGCTGGATGGCGATGTCGTCACGCTGTCGCCCATGACCTTCGGTTTCCCGCCACCGGCGGGCCAAGGGGGCAAGAAGAAGGCGGCGCCCGTCTTCAACTTCCGCTCGGAAGGCCGCGCCTTTGGCGAAAGTCGTCGCTGCCTCATTCCAGCCTCGGCCTTCTTCGAGTTCACCGGCACGAAATACCCGAAGGCCAAGCATCGTTTCACGCTGAATGCCGCACCGTTCCTGTGCATTGCCGGACTCTGGCGTGATGCGGCGGGCAAGGGCGAGACCAACCAGCCGCCGGCCTTCACCATGCTCACCACCGCGCCGGGCCCCGATGTCGCGCCGATCCACAACCGGCAGGTTGTCGTTCTGAAACCGGAAGACTGGCGCCACTGGCTTCATCTGAGCAAACCCGAAGCCGAACTGTTGCGCCCGCTGCCGGCCGGTTCGCTCGCCGTGGAGCAGGTGCGCCCCGGTCGGGACTGAGGCACGCGGTCATGGCGAAGCGGTGCTCCCCGCTGGGCATGAGCCTTGGGAGGTTTGCACCCCCCTCTGCCCTGCCGGGCATCTCCCCCTCAAGGGGGGAGATCAGCCAGATGCACCGGCCTCCCGACCATCGACGGCTGCGACTGGGATCATAACATCAAGCCCTGTGCCTCGAGCCCCGGGCCCCGTACCCCGAACCCTGAGCCTGCCGATCGCATCCTCTTCCTGCTGCTCCAGGTGCAGGGGATGGATGGAATTTGAAGCCCGGCCACGTGTGATCTCCCCCCTTGAGGGGGAGATGCCCGGCAGGGCAGAGGGGGGTCAACACAACCATCACCGTACGCAACCCGTGGACAATTCGCGGCCCCGCTTCAATCACATCAACGGCTTAAGCGCTTTTTCATCCCCGCCTTTTCGGCACCCGTTATTCTGTGCCTGCTTCCGCCGCCGGAGTGTTTCGCGAGACGTTCGCGGGCAGGCGGGAGCCGGCGCTCATCCTTCAAACCGTAACGTGCGGGGAGCGGATGAGAGGTGAAAGCCATGGCAGCGGATGTGTTGTGTAGTCCCGCGCCCTATCAAGCCTCCCCCTGGTCGACAGGCCAGGTACTGTTGAGCCGTGCAAGTGTTCCTGAGAAATCGGGGCACGCAGCGAGGCGAGGCGATCACCAGTAGGGACCGGAAGTCCCGAAAAAACGCCGAAGGCCACGCGAATGCGGAGCCACAGAATTACATTTAAGAGAGGTTTCGCATTCGCGTGCGCTCTCCGATCGTGCAGCGCCCCGAAAAACGGGAATCGGTTTCCGGGACGCTGCGGCAACAGAATTGACAACCCGCAACACGCTGGCCGCCGGTCCGCGTGACCGCCGAACCATGCCTTTGGGAGACGACATCATGGTCCAGAACGAAGAGGAATGGCGCCGCCTTGCCGCCGAGGAAGACAAGGAACCCTATCTCCCCGGATATACCTATGGCGAGTTCAAGGCGCTGTCCGAGCGCCAGAAGTCGCGCGAATACCAGAAGCTCACCCAGCACGTCACCAGCTTCCTCGGCTTCTGGAAAACCTGCAACCTTTCCGCCTGCCGCCGCGCCAGGGCCTGCCGCGGTTTCCTCACCGAGGCCCAGTACAACAGCAATCCCCGTTACCACAGTTCCTACCCGCCCTGCGTCGGCCCGCGTGGTGCGCGCCAGCAGGAGGTGCTTGCAAGTTTCAACGCCGCCTTCGGTTATCCCCCGGATGAGGATGAGGAGCCGAAATATGCCGGCCGCGGACCGGACGGCGGCCCGGAGTTCGGGTGACGCGCCCGATAACGCCCAAAGCCTGCCGTTGACCGGCGGGCTGGCGCACGGCTAGAACTCCCGGGTCTTGCACCGGGGAGGATGCCGGGGGCTCTGCCCGGCATTGTTGAAGATCATGCCGCGTCTGTCCGCCAGTTCCGTCCTGCCCGAAGGCATCACCTGGCCGGGTTTTGATCGGCAGGCGCTGAAACCCGGTATCCTGCATCTGGGGCTCGGCGCCTTCCACCGCGCCCACCAGGCCGTTTATACCGATGCGGCGCTCGGCGAAGAGTTCGGCGCCTGGGGCATCGTCGGGGTCAGCCTGCGCTCGGTCGATGTGGTGCATGATCTTGCCGCGCAGGACGGGCTTTATTCGGTCATCACCCGCAGCGCCGCAGGCGACCGGGCGCAGGTGGTGGGTTCGATCGTCAAGGGCCTGTCGGGCGCTGAAAACCGCGAGGAAATCCTGGCGCTGATGGCCGATCCCGCCATCCGCATCGTCACGATGACCGTCACCGAAAAGGCTTACGGGCTTGACCCGGCAACCGGCGGGCTTGACCGCAACCATCCGGCGGTTGCCGCCGATCTTGCCGCGCCGCAAGCGCCGGTCGGCATCGTTGGTTACCTCGTCGAGGGGCTGGCGCGCCGCCGCGACGCAGGGCTTTCCCCCTTCACGGTGCTGTGCTGCGACAACCTGCCGACCAATGGCCGCATCGTCCGGCGGCTGGTGATCGAGATGGCCGGCGCCCGAGATCCGGCGCTTGCCAACTGGATTGCCGGCGAAGGCGCGTTCCCGTCCAGCATGGTGGACCGCATCGTGCCCGCCGCGACCGAAGAGACCCGCGCCCGTGCCCGGAACCTGCTCGGCGTCGAAGATCGGCTGGCGCTCGATACCGAACCCTTCATGCAATGGGTGATCGAGGATCACTTCACCCTCGGCCGCCCGCGCTGGGAAGCCGGCGGCGCGCTGTTTGTCGATGATGTCGAGCCCTACGAGAAGATGAAGCTGCGGCTCCTCAACGGCTCGCATTCGATGATGGCCTATCTCGGCCAGATGAAGGGCCTGACCTATATCCGCGACGTTATCGCCGTGCCTGAATATCATGATGCCGTGCGCCGGCACATGGCCGCCGTCCTGGAAACGCTGGATCCCGTTCCGGGCGTTGATCTTGCCGCCTACCAGGACCAGTTGATCGCGCGCTTCTCCAATCCGGGCGTTGCGCATCTCACCCGCCAGGTCGCCATGGATGGCTCTCAGAAGCTGCCGCCGCGCATAATGACCCCCGCCGTGGAAGAACTCTCCAAGGGTAATGACGCGTCAGCCTTCGCTTACGTTGCGGCGGTCTGGCTTGTCTATCTCATGAAGGTGGACGACATCAACGACCCGCGCGCCGCGGAACTCAAGGCGGCGGCCGCCCGCTCGACGCCGGATGATCCGTCCGCGCCGTTCTTTGAGCTTCCGGGCCTCTTCCCGCAGCGTCTTGTCGAAAACCGCGCCTGGCGCGACCTCGTCAACGCGGAGATGGCGCGCCTCTAGCCGCGGAAGGTGTAGTCGGCGATAGACTGCGGCTTCATCTCGATTGAAAACCCCGGCCGCGTCGGCGGCATATAGGCGGCGTTGCGGATCACGCAGGGGTCGATAAAGTGCTCGTGCAGGTGATCGACATATTCGATCACCCGGCCGTCCTTGGTGCCGGAAACGGCAAGGTAGTCGATCATCGACAGGTGCTGCACGTATTCGCACAGGCCCACACCGCCGGCATGCGGCCAGACCGGCAGGTTGTACTTCGCCGCCACCAGCAGCACCGCCAGCACCTCGTTCAATCCGCCCATCCGGCAGGAATCGATCTGCACGATGTCGATCGCGCCCTCGGCTATGAACTGCTTGAACATGATGCGGTTCTGGCACATCTCGCCAGTCGCCACCTTCACCGGCTGGATGTTCTGGCGGATCTTGCGGTGCCCGGCAATGTCGTCCGGGCTTGTCGGCTCCTCAATGAAGAAGGGGTTGGCGAAGGCGAGCTTCGTCACCCAGTCGATCGCCTGGTCCACCTCCCAGACCTGGTTGGCGTCGATCATCAGGTAGCGGTCCGGGCCGATGACCTCGCGGGCGATCGTCAGCCGGCGGATATCGTCTTCCAGATCGCGCCCGACCTTCATCTTCACGTGGTTGAAACCGGCATCGACCGCCTCCTGGCAAAGGCGACGCAGTTTGTCTTCGGGGTAACCCAGCCAGCCCGCCGAGGTCGTGTAGCAGGCATAACCCTCACGCTTCAGCGTCTCGATCCGCTCCGCCTTTCCGGCTTCCGCCCGACGCAGGATCTGCAACGCGTCGTCGCGGGAAAGGACGTCCGTCAGGTAGCGATAGTCGACAATGTCGGCGATCTTCTCCGGCGGGATCTCGGCCACGAGCTGCCAGACCGGCTTGCCCTGCTGCTTGGCGTAGAGGTCCCAGAAGGCGTTGACCACGGCACCGGTGGCCAGATGCATGGCCCCCTTGTCGGGGCCGATCCAGCGCAACTGGCTGTCGCCTGTCAGGTGTCGCCAGAATTTTCCGGGCGCCTCGGCAAACGCCTCAAGCTCCTGCCCGACAACGAGGTGGCGCATCGCCTTGATCGCCATGCAGCAGATATCGTTGCCGCGGCCGATCGTGAAGGTTAGGCCATGACCGGCAAGGCCTGCCTCATCGGTGTCGAGGATGACATAGGCCGCGGAATAATCCGGGTCGGGGTTCATCGCATCCGAGCCGTCGAGGCTCTGCGAGGTCGGGAACCGGAGGTCGAAGACGCGAAGATCGGTAATGCGGGTCATCGATGTCCCCTGGCGATTCAGATGGTCCAGCCGCCATCGATGGCGTAGGCCTGGCCCGACGTGTAGGTCGCGCCGGCAAGATAAACGGCGAGTTCGGCGATTTCTTCCGGCGTGCCGAGCCGGCCCATCGGCTGGCGGGCAATGAAGGCGGCGCGGGCGGTCTCGTAATCGCCTTGCGCCTTCATCCGCTCCTGCAAGGACGGGCTTTCGACCGTGCCGGGGCAGATCGCGTTGCAGCGGATGCCCTGTGCCACGTAATCGGCGGCGACCGATTTCGTCAGCCCCAGGACGGCGGCCTTGGTGACGCCATAAGCGAAGCGGTTCGGCACGCCCTTGATGCTGGAGGCGACGGAGGACATGTTGATGATCGCGCCGTCCTGTTGGGCGAGCATGCCCGGCAGCACGGCACGGATCGTGCGGATCATCGAGCGCAGGTTGAGATCCATCGCGAAGTCGAGATCTTCGTCCTTCATCTCCAGGATGGAGCCCGCATGCACGAAACCGGCGCAGTTGAAGAGGATGTCGACGGTGCCGATGCTGGCGACGCACGCCTTCACCGCGTTCTCGTCAAGCACGTCAAGTCTGGCGGGGATGAGGTTTGCCTGCTTGGGCAGCGCGGCAAGCAGCGCCTCGTTGACGTCGGTGGCGTGAACGGTGGCGCCGGCCTCGGCGAATGCGAGTGCGGTCGCGCGGCCAATGCCTTGCCCGGCCGCCGTGACCAATGCCGTTTTTCCGTCCAGTCTGATCGTCATGGTTTTCCTCCTAAACCTGCACCGTGTTCTTGCAACCTTGCCTTCATACCTCGATCAGCGCCTTGACGACACCGGCCGACGGTTCCGTCAGTTGGGCGAAGCGTTCGGGCACATCCGAAAGTGTCATTCTATGGGTAATGAGGCTCGCGGGGATCTTGCCGTCGCGCATCGCAGCCATCACGCGCTCGAAATCGCTGCGCGTCGCGTTGCGGCTGCCGAGCAGGGTCGTTTCCCGCTTGTGGAATTCCGGATCGGAAAAGCGGATGTCGCTAGAGACGATCGAGACCAGCACATAGGTGCCGCCATGCGCGACAAAGGCAAAACCGCGCTCGATCGCCTTTGGGCTGCCGGTGGCGTCGAAGACCACGTCAAAGAAGTCGCCGCCAGTGATGGCGGATAGCTGTTCCTCGTCGTCCGCGCCGAGTTGCACCGTGGAGCCAAAGCCGAGTTGTTCGCGGGCAAAGCTGAGCCGGTCAGTGCGACCGTCCAGCAGCGTGACCTCGCCACCATCGAGACGGGCAAAGAGCGCCACGGCCAGCCCGATCGGCCCAGCGCCGGTGATCAGCACCTTCTGACCCGGCTCTATGCGTGCTCGAGCCACCGCATGTGCGCCGATCGCCAGAAATTCGACCATTGCCGCCTGGTCAACGGAAAGCCCATCGGCCTTCACCACGAATTCTTCCGGGAGGCTCAGATATTCCGTCATGCCGCCGTCCCGGTGGACGCCGAGCACGCCGATATTGCGGCAGCAGTTGGTCTTGCCGCGGACGCAGGCATTGCAGTGACCGCAGGAGATATAGGGGATGATGCAGACTGTATCGCCGGGGGCGAGGCTGCTGCCCACTGGCGCTTCCTCGACAATCCCGGCCAGTTCGTGGCCCATGACCCGCGGGTAGGAGAGATACGGCTGGTTGCCGCCGAAGATATGCAGATCGGTTCCGCAGACGCCGATGCGGCTGAGCCTGATCAGCACTTCAGCATCGGCGCGCACCGGGCGCACCCGTTCGATGGCCCGCAGCTTGCCCGGTTCATCACAGATAATGGTCAGCATGGATCCTCCGGGGCTGGTGGCACGACAAAGACAGCGAATTTTTCCTCCGCTGGCTTTAAGTGCTATTGCCGGAGCGGAAACTGGTCAAGCCAATTTCGCACGCGTGCTGCAGGTGCGGCTTTGCTGCGGCAATCTCGCGTGTTATGGTAAGGCCGCATCATCAATCTGCGGTATCTCATGAACAACATGATCAAGGGACCGGAGCCGCGTCGGCTCTATCAGCAGGTTGCGGACCAGATCCGCGGCCTGATCCAGGACGGGCAGCTTCTTCCAGGCGCGCGTCTTCCAGCCGAACGCGATCTCGCCCAGCAACTCGGCGTGTCCCGTCCCTCGCTGCGCGAAGCGCTGATCGCCCTTGAAATCGAAGGCAGTGTCGAGATCCGCATGGGGTCTGGCATCTATGTGACGGCTGAGCAGGACCGTCGCCCGTGGCAACTGGGCTCGATGGGCGAAAGTCCGCTGGAACTGATGCAGGCCCGCGCGACCGTGGAGGGTGCGGTCGTTCTGCTGGCCGCGGCGCGGGTGACGCAAGAGTTCCTCGATTCACTGCGCCAGGTGCTGGACCAGATGAAGGTGGAGATCGACGAAAACCGCAAGCCGATCGACCAGGATCGCCTGTTCCACCTTGCGATCGCCACACAATCCGGCAACTCGATCCTGGCCCATATCGTAGGCGACCTGTTCGACGAGCGGCACAGCCCGATCTCGGCGCAGATCCGGGTGCGCTACGAGACGCCACAGACCTGGATCGCGGCGCTTGCCGAACACGAAGCAATCTACAGCGCCCTTGAAGCACGCAACCCGCTGCTCGCCCAGGCCAGGATGCATGCGCATCTGGAAGAATCGAAACAGAGATGGATGAACCAGGAGCCGCGGTAACACGCTCGGCTGGGAGGAATGACAATGGACATCACTGCAATCTCGCCCGTCATCGTGCTCAACCCGGTTGACGATGTCGCCGTGGCGCGCAAGTCAATCCAGGCCGGCAGCCCGACCGGCTACGGCGATGTTGTTGCGCGCGACCTGATCGGCCGCGGCCACAAGGTGGCGATCAAGCCGATCCCGGCCGGACATGAGGTGAAGAAATACGGCCAGGTCATCGGCCTTGCGACGCAGGACATCGCGGTCGGCAGCCATGTCCACCTGCACAACCTCGCCATGCTGCCGTCGGAGCATGAACACCAGTTCAGCGTCGATATCGAAGAAAAGGGAATGCTGCCAGAAGCGGAACGGCGAACCTTCCTCGGCTTCGATCGCGGTGTCGGTGGCGCAGGAACGCGCAACTTCATCGGCGTCATTTCGTCGGTCAACTGTTCGGCGACCGTATCACGCTACATTGCCGACTACTTCAACCGCATGGGCGGGCTGGACGGCTTCCCCAATGTCGATGGAGTCGTGGCGCTCACCCATGGCGGCGGCTGTGCGCTCAACACCAAGTCGGAAGGTTACCGGCTGCTGATCCGCACCATTCAGGGATATGCCAAGCATCCGAACTTCGGCGGCATCCTGATGATCGGCCTCGGCTGTGAAACCAACCAGATCGCCCCCATTCTGGAGCACTACCGGATGGAAGAGGGCGACCGGCTGCGCACCATGAACATCCAGCAGCACGGCGGCACGAAGAAAACCATCGATGCTGCGATCGCCATCATCAAGGAAATGCTGCCGGGCGTGAACGCTGCGGTGCGCACGCCGCAGCCGCTGTCGAAGCTGAAGCTCGCGCTCGAATGCGGCGGCTCCGACGGTTATTCCGGCATCTCCGCCAATCCGGCGCTGGGTTATGCGTCCGATCTCATCGTGCGCAATGGCGGCACGACCGTACTTTCGGAAACGCCCGAAATCTATGGCGCAGAACACCTGCTGACGCGCCGCGCGGTGACGCCTGATGTGGCGCAGAAGCTTCTGCAGCGGATCGACTGGTGGCGTGACTACACCGCCCGCAACGGTGATGAGCTCAACAACAACCCGTCCTACGGCAACAAGCTGGGTGGCCTGACGACCATCCTGGAGAAATCGCTCGGCGCCGTTGCCAAGGGCGGCTCCATGCCGCTGAAGGCGGTGTATGAGTTTGCAGAAACGGTGACTGAACCGGGGTTCGTGTTCATGGATACGCCTGGCTACGATCCGGTCGCCGTGACGGGCCAGGTGGCTGGCGGCTGCAATGTCATCTGTTTCACCACCGGCCGCGGCTCCGTTTCGGGCTTCAAGCCAGCGCCCTGCATCAAGATCGCCACCAACTCCGAAATGTACGAGCACATGAAGGAGGACATGGACCTCAACTGCGGCGGCATCGTCACCGGTGACGAAACGATCGAGGAGGCGGGCACGCGCATCTTCGAGGATGTGATTGCGGTGGCATCCGGCAAGAAGACGCTGAGCGAGATCTACGACTACGGCGACAACGAATTCGTGCCTTGGCAGGTCGGGGCCGTGACCTAAAAGAAAAGGCAGCGACTGAGGTCGCTGCCTTTTCGTTCTGCTGTCTCTGCTCGCTTAGCGAATGACCATCTGCTGCGGAGCATTCGGCTTCTTCGGCGCCTGAACCTTGACGGAAGCGGGTTCAGCCGCGGTGCCAAACAGCTTTTCACGTTCGCGCCACAGGGCGGGGATCGACAGGAGCGCGATCGCAACAAGCGCAATGGCGGTCTTGGTCAGTTCGTCCAGCTCCGGCGTACGGCCGTCGAAGTAATAGACGAAGTAGACGATCGCGACGTGCCACACGTAGACGTAAAGCGAGTGGCGGCCGAGAAGCTGCAGGTAACGGATCGAGAAGACCCAGGTCAGCGCACCGGCAACGCGGCGAACCCATTCAGCCTTGTGCTTCGGACCGGCAATCAGCAACCAGGTGACCAGCAGCGACATGGCGGCGAAGTTCAGGAGATAGACCGGGCCGAAATCGGCGCGGATTTCCATCGAGGCGAACTTGCCGATCATGTGCGCCGGCATCATCTCGTGTGCCGTGATGATGCGCAGCGGCAGGAAGAACAGCACCAGCACCAGGCATGCCTTCGGGATGAAGGTATTTTCCGGCGAAAGGATCTTCTTCCACTCGATCTTGCCAGCGGAGGTGAGCGCGCCAAGCACGAGCGCCGAATAGAAGACGATCTGCCAGCCGAACAGATTGAAGGATGCGCGGATACCTTGGTCGTCGGCGCCCTTGATCATTTCGTTGATTGGGGTGGTAACCACCTGCTGCAGGCCAAGCTGGGCTGCCATCCACAACATCAGCGAACCGGCGATGACATAGTGCCACTTGCCGTCCAGCACGAGCTTCACGAGCATCGGCGCAAACAGCATGTAGACGATGTACTGCGGCAGGATATCCATGAAGGTGGGCTGGAAGAAGAAGGTGGCGATCGCGGCCAGACGCAGCGGGTCATCGAAATTCGTGTAGCCCAGCCAGTTGAACCAGGTCGTGTAGGCGCCCGGCAGGATCATCTGCGCGACGAGGACGGCGAGGATGATGCCCATCGCATAACGATAAAGCTCGAAGGCGCGGGTATAGATGGCGGTGCGGCCGGCTTCATAACCGTTGCGCAGCATCTTCTTGGCGTAGACCATCCCGATCAGGAGACCCGACAGGAACACGAAGCCCTGTGCGTCCTCGACGAAAGCCAGTTGGTTGTGGTTGATCTTCACCAGGAAATAGCCGCCGGCAAAGATGAGGTGGTTGAGCACCATGAAAACGAGGAAATACCCTCGCATCCCATCAATAATATCAAAGCGTTTCATCGGTCGCGGTCTCCGTCTCTGCCGGTCCCGATAGCGGCTGCCGCTCGGTCCGTAAGGCCTCTGCGGGCCAGGAAGTCACGCGCCTAAACGTCTCGAAAAGCCGGCTGGTTCCGCCAAGGATCCTCGGGGAAAGGCTCTTCATAGGCGGTTCAGGCTTCAACAACCATAAACTGTCCGTGATGACTGCCCCATGAACAAGCAAATCCTGGGGACAAAAAAGTGGGGGGAATTACTCCGCCGCGACCTGCTTGAGGCCTGCAACCTGGGTGATATAGGCGCGCATGGCGGCAGGCTTCACCGGCTTGTGCTGGACGGTGATATCATGCCGTTCCGCCTCGCTGCGCACATCGGGCGTGCGGTCAGCTGTGATGAGGAGCGCCGTGATGTCGCTCCCGTAGCGCTCGCGCAGCATCAGGATCGCGTCGATGCCGTTGCCGTCGTCGAGATGGTAGTCGGCAATGATGATGTCCGGCGGCGGCTCATGGCTGTCCATCAGTTGTTTGAGCGCCTCGATCGAATCCGCCTTGCCGACGGTGCAGCCCCAGCCGCTGATCAAAAGCGCCATGCCATCGAGGATCTGCGGTTCGTTGTCGATGCACAGCACCCGCAAGCCATTGAGCGGCTGTGAGCGTTTGCGCCGCTGCGGCTCGGCAGCGGAAGCAGGTTTGGCCGCCGCGGTATCCATCGGCACCTCGACCCGGAACACCGTGCCGCGGCCGGGGGTGGAGGCAAGTTCGACCGGGTGGCTCAGCGCCCGCGAGATGCGGTCAACGATCGACAAGCCGAGGCCAAGCCCCGTCGCGGTGCGGGCACCCTCATCGAGTCGGGCAAACTCCTTGAACACGGTGCTGAACTTCGATGGCGGGATGCCGATGCCGGAATCCAGCACCTCGATCACTACATGCTCGCCGCGCCGCCGCGCGCCCACCAGAACCTTGCCGTCGATCGTGTACTTGATGGCGTTTGACACAAGGTTCTGGATCAGGCGACGTAGGAAGTTCGGGTCAGACCGAACCCGCAGCGAGGTCGGCATGACCCGGAACGCGAGGTTCTTTTCCTGCGCGACCGGCGCAAAATCGGTCTCGATGCGGCGAAGCAGGTCATCGAGTGGGACGGAGGTGATGCGCGGTTTCATGGCGCCGGTATCAAGGCGCGAGATGTCAAGCACGGCGCCGAGGATGGCTTCCACCGACTCAAGCGCAGAGTCGATGTTGCGCACGAGCGAGCCGTTGCCGTCTGCCGTGCCGAGCCTTTCGACCAGAGCCGAGGAGTAGAGCCGGGCGGCATTCAGCGGCTGCAGGATGTCATGGCCGGCGGCGGCAAAGAAACGCGTCTTGCCCAGGTTGGCCTCGTCGGCGGATGCCCGTGCTTCGGCAAGCTCACGATTGACGCGGGTGAGTTCGGCGGTGCGTTCGCTGACACGCTGCTCGAGGGTTTCGTTGGCTTGTTTGAGGGCGCGGTCGGCGGCCACGCGTTCGGTAATGTCGGTGAAGGTCGCAACGATGCCCTTGTCCGGCATGGCGTTGGAGCGCACTTCGATGATCCTTTCGCCGCCATTGAGGACGAGCGAGAAGGGCGCATCGAGCATGTGGAAGTGACGGATGAGATCCGCCTGGTCGCTTTCCGCCACGTCGCCACGCTCAGCGAGCAGTGCCACGATGTCGGCAAGCGGATAACCGACCTGGCCGATCTGCTCCGGCAGGTCGAGCAGCGCGCGGAAGCGCCGGTTCCAGATCGTCAGCCGCTCGGAACTATCGAAGACGGCGATGCCCTGGTCCATCTGCGACAGCGCCGTCTGCAGCATGTCCTGGTTATACTGGAGCGCTTCGCTTGCCTGGTCGAGCAGCCAGGCCGTGTCGGCATTGGTATCTTCCGCCTTCTGCAGGATCAGCGAAAGAACGAGCCGCGCCGACGACGAGCCGATGGCGCTGCCGAGCAACTGCTCGGAAAAGTGGATCATCGCCATGTCGGCGGGCTGTTCGTCGCTGAAGGTGCGGCCGGCCGTCTGTTCGTAGTTGGAGAAGGAGCGCCGCATGCGCTCCTCGCCAAGGTAACGCGCGATGGCGGTCTTCAGGTCGCCGACACTGACACGGGTTTTCCAGCCGCGCGTTGCAAACTGCGAACGCAAGTGGCGCTTGACGAAGATGCCCGCCTGGATGCGTTCGATCGGGCGCGGGTTGCGCGATAGAGAGCCGAGAACGAAGGCGAGCGTATTGAGCGCCAGGCTGAAGATCGTCACGTTGACGAGCGGATCGGTTTCCGGTCCGTTGAAGACTTCGGTGCCGGGGATGAGGAAGTTCAAGACCGCCGTGGCCAAGTGGGAATTGTCAGGCCCGCCAAGGCTTGGCACCAGAAGTAGGTAGGCCCAGGCGAGGAAGCCGAGGGTGAGGCCGAGGATCGCGCCGCGGGCGTTCGCCCGGTGCCAGATCAACCCGCCGAACAGTGCCGGCGCCATCTGCGCAATCGCCGCGAAGGCGAGAAGGCCGATCGAGGCAAGGCCCGACTGGCTGTCGGCCATCCGGTAATAACCGTAGCCCAGCAAGAGTACGAAGAAGATCGCCAACCGCCGGATGTTGAGGAGCGTGCGGGTAAAGTCGTCGCTTTGGCCGGAGCGTGAGGCCATCAACCGCTGGCGCAGGAAGATCGGGATGACGATGTCGTTGGAAATCATGATCGACAGCGCGACCGACTCAACGATGACCATGGCCGTCGCCGCCGAAAACCCGCCGATGAAGGCGATCAGCGATACGAGTTTCAGCTCGTTCGCCAGCGGCAGGGTCAGGACATAGAGGTCAGCGTCGCCGATGCCGCCGAAGGCAATCAGCCCCGCCACCGCGATGGGAAGGACGAAGATATTGATGGCAATCAGGTAGATCGGCAGCAGCCAGCCCGCCGCCCGCCGCTCCCGGGGGGTGCGATTTTCCACGACGGTGACGTGGAACTGCCGCGGAAGCAGCAGGATCGCGCACCCCGACAGCAGGGTCAGGATCAGCCAGCGGCTGAGCGGCGTCTCATAGTTCATCGCCGATGTGGCAAGCAGGCTGTCGGATGCCTTCTGCCAGAGATCGGCAGGCCCCTCGAACACGAGGAAGGTGAGGGTGAGCCCGACGGTGACGAAGGCGACGAGCTTGACGACCGATTCCATCGCAACCGCGAGGATCAGGCCGTCCTGGTGTTCGGTGGCATCCGTATGGCGCGTGCCGAAGACGACGGCAAAGCAGGCCATCAGCAGCGTCACGATGAGGGCGAGGTCAATGAAATAAAGGTTGCCGCTGCCGATGCCGTAATCGGTCGGATCCACCATCACTGCGACGGAACTGGAGACCGCCTTCAGCTGAAGGGCGATATAGGGTATCGCGCCGACCAGCGCGATGCCGGCCACGATCATCGCGACGGTGGAGTTCTTGCCGTACCGCGCGGCGATGAAATCCGCCACCGAGGTGAGCTTTTCCGCCTTGGCGAGTTCAACGATCCGCCGGACGAGCGGCATGCCGAGCGTGAAGACGAGGATCGGGCCGATATAGATGCCGGTAAATTCCAGCCCCTTGAGGGACGCCAGGCCGACGCCGCCAAAATAGGTCCAGGAGGTGCAGTAGATCGCAAGGCTCAGGGCATAAACGAGGGGGCGCCCCTGCTTCGGCACGCCGAACCGACGGCTATGCCGGTCCCCGAAGCTGGCCACGGCGAAGAGCAGCAGGATATAGGCAAACGCCGAAACGAAAATGATCCAGCCCGGAACCATCCATCCTCACCACGATCGTGCGGAATGTCCTGCACGCTTCCACGACGTTTTGCCGCTGCCTGAGTGCGAACATTACGGGAAAAGCATGTGCTTGGAAATCGGAGCCGTTTCGTCCAAAAGTCCAATGGGAAGGCGCGACGCGAAATCGTCTTTTCAGCGGCGCGGGACTCGTTATTTTAACATCTGTAAAGTGATCGCCAAACGGGGGCTCCCAGAATGTCAGTTGTCAGCGAATTCAGATCATTCATCGCCAAGGGGAATGTCATTGATCTCGCAGTCGGTATCATCATCGGCGGCGCGTTCACCGGCATTGTCAATTCGCTGGTGAATGACATCGTCATGCCGGTCGTGGGCGCCGTCACCGGGGGCGGCTTCGATTTCTCGAACTACTTCCTGCCGCTTTCGAGCGCCGTCACCGCGCCGGCCCTGGAAGAAGCCCGCAAGCAGGGTGCCGTGTTTGCCTACGGCAGCTTCATCACCGTCTTCATCAACTTCCTGATCCTGGCATGGATCATCTTCCTGATGGTCAAGGCCGTGAACAAGCTGCGCGCCATGGAAGCCAAACAGCCGGCCGACGAAGCGCCTGCACCGCCGCCGGCTGACGTGCAACTGCTGACCGAAATCCGCGACCTGCTCAAGGCGAAGTGATTTATTGATCACGCTCTGAGGATTCATCATCGGAATCGATGATGTGCTCAATGATAGTCATGGGATTTCCAACTGCGCTTGCGCTAGAAAAAGCGAAACTCGCTTAAGGGAATCTCATGTCGATCATCAGCAGTCTCAGCCCCCGTGCCGTCGCGGCGCCGGAAAGCGGCATTGTCGAAGTCATCAACTACGCGCGCGGTCGCGAAGGCCTGATCCCGCTATGGGCGGGCGAAGGCGACCTGCCAAGCCCTGACTTCATCAATCGTGCCACAACCGAGTCGCTGGCGGCCGGCGAGACCTTCTACACCTGGCAGCGCGGTATTCCCGAACTGCGCCAGGCGCTGTCGGATTATTATGCCCGCCACTTCTCGGTTTCGCTGCCGGTCGAGCATTTCTATGTGACCGGCTCGGGCATGCACGCCATCATGCTGGCCGTGCAGGCCGTTGCATCGCCCGGTGACGAGATCATCTACCTGTCGCCGACCTGGCCAAACATCATCTCGGCCATCGACATTTCCGGTGCCCATTCGGTCGGCCTGCCGCTCGATTTCGTCGGTGGCCGCTGGGCGCTCGATCTCGCCAAGCTTGAAGCCGCGATCACGCCGAAGACCAAGGGCTTCTTCATCAACACGCCGGCGAACCCGACTGGCTGGACGGCAAACCTCGAGGACCTCAAGGCGATCCTCGCGCTTGCCCGCAAGCACGGCATCTGGATCATCGCCGACGAAATCTACGCCCGCTACTATTACGCCGGTGCGGCGCGCGCGCCATCCTTCCTTGACGTGATGGAAGAGGGCGACCGGATCATCTTTGCCAACTCCTTCTCCAAGAACTGGTCGATGACCGGCTGGCGTGTCGGCTGGCTCGTTGCTCCGCCGGAAATGGGCCAGGTGATCGAAAACCTCGTGCAGTACTCCAACTCGGGTGTCGCGCACTTCCTGCAGCGCGGCGCGGTGGCGGCGCTGAACGATGGGGATGCATTCGTGCAGAGCAATATCGACCGGGCAACCCAGGCCCGCGATATCCTTTGTGATGCGCTGATTGCCACCAACCGCGTCCAGACCCTGAAGCCGGACGGCGCGATCTACGCCTTCCTGAAGGTCGACGGCATTACCGACAGCCGCCAGGCGGCGCTCGACATGGTGGACAAGATCGGCGTGGCGCTGGCGCCAGGATCGGCCTTCGGCAAGGGTGGCGAGCTGTTCCTGAGAGCCTGCTTCCTGCGCAATCCGGCGCATGTGGAGGAGGCGGCAGGACGTCTCGCCGACTACATCAAAGGGCTCTGATCCCGGTTTGGGACGCTTTCGATAAAACTCGAATAATTCGGTAGAGAGCCTGTTTTCTCTACCTCGACATAAACCCGGCGGAGCCGCCGCCGGGTAAGCATTGCTGAAGAACGGCCGTGATTTTCTCCTGCAAAACATAAGCAGGGAAGAAAAACATGGCAGTCCTGGTTACCGGCGGTGCAGGTTACATCGGCAGCCACATGGTATGGGCGCTTCTGGATGCGGGCGAGGAGCTGGTCGTGGTCGACCGCCTGTCCACCGGCTTCCGCTGGGCCGTGCCGAGTGCGGCAAAGTTCTACTTCGGCGATGTCGGCGACCAAGCGATCCTGCGGCAGATCTTCGCCGAGAACAACATCGACGCCATCCTGCATTTTGCAGGCTCGATCGTGGTGCCGCAGTCGGTCGCCCATCCGCTCGACTATTACGAAAACAACACCAGCAAGACCCGGATCCTCGCGGCCGCTGCCGTCGATCACGGCATCAAGCATTTCGTGTTCTCCTCCACGGCCGCCGTCTACGGTGACCAGAAGGATGACGTGCCGGTGCTGGAGAGCGTCACGCCGCAGCCGAAGAACCCATACGGCCAATCGAAACTGATGTCGGAGATGATGCTGCGCGATGCCGCGGCAGCGCATGACTTCCGCTTCGTGGCGCTGCGTTACTTCAACGTTGCGGGTGCCGATCCGCTCGGCCGCGCGGGATTGTCGACGGAAGGCGCGACCCACCTGATCAAGATCGCCTGCGAGGCAGCACTCGACAAGCGGCACGGCGTTGATGTCTACGGAACCGACTACGCGACGCCGGACGGAACCGGTATCCGCGACTATATCCACGTGACTGACCTTGTTGAGGCGCACCTGAAAGCCTTGAGCTACTTGCGCCGTGGTGGCGAGCCGCTGATCGCCAATTGCGGTTATGGCCGCGGGTATTCGGTTCTCGAAGTGCTCGATGCGGTGATGCGCGTCAGCGGCAACCGGTTCGAGATCAACTACGGGCCGCGTCGCCCTGGGGACGCCGCAAGTGTCATCGCCAACTCGACGCTTGCCCGCCGGCTCCTGGAATGGAAGCCGCGCCACGATGATCTCGATCTGATCGTTGAGACGGCGCTGAACTGGGAACGGGGCCTCATCAACCGCAGGGTCAACGACCTGCGCTCGCTGCATGGGCGGCTGGCCGCGGTGCGCTTCTGACCACAAGAAAAAGGGAGAGCCGCGGCTCTCCCTTCGCGTTTTCAGGTTTTATCCGGATATCAGTGGATGACCTTGACCACGGTGCGGGTCTGCGGATCAACGATCACGCGCTGCTCGCCCACCACGGCGTAGGCATATTTCGGGCTATCCGGGACCGGGGTCACCACGACGGCTTCCGGCAGCGGCTTGCCGACAACGATCTCTTCCTTGACGACGACTTCCGAGCTCGGTGCAGGAGCCGTTTCAACGTAGCTGACGACGCGTTCCGGCGGCGGATCAATCGCGGTACCGGCTGCGGCGCCAACGATGCCGCCCACGGCCGCACCAACCGGGCCGCCGACGATGGCGCCGGTCACCGCACCGCCTGCTGCACCATTGACCGTACTCTGCTGGGCCGAAGCCGCGGGGGCAAGAACGCCAAGCACTGCGGCGGAAAGAATGATGATCTTGGTCTTCATGTCGTGTCTCCTTTGACTGTTTCAGGTGGCGCGCATTTCGGCGCCATCTCTTCAGTGTCGAGGCATCAGTCAGTCCTGGGTGCAGGCGCCTCGACCTTCGGCAGGCTCACATCGATGCTGCTGTCGCGGCCGCCGAGGTATCCTCCTTCGTAAAGCAGGAACCCACCTGCGATGATGACGATCAGGATGACCACGGCGATGGACCAGCCGCCGCTTTCATCCTCGCGGCTCGCTGGCTCTTCGTCGGGCATGATCTTCACCAATCCACTGCCCTTTAAGCCGTTACGATGTAGACGACTTCGTAGGTGCCGGGCTCGACGATGACGATCCGGCCGTCGGCAAGCACGAAGTATTCGTAACCGCGATAGGCAGGAACGATCTCGATAATGCGCGGCGGAAGCGGATGCAGTTCAACCGTCTTCGGCACGGCGACGCCGACGCTGACATCCACGTCGATATCGACAGGCTCGACCTTGCTCTCAACGATGATGTTGCGAACTTCGGTGCGCTGTTCGCTCGTGATGTTGATGCTGCCGGTGGTTTCGTTCGACGGACGCTCCGCGGCAGCCTGGTCCTTGTCGGACTTGTCTTCATCCGCCTTCTGAGCGCTGTCGGTCGCCTTGCGGTCAGTCTTGGTGGAGTCGGTTGCCGTCTCGTTTTCCTTGGTGGTGGAATCCGAAGACTTCTGCTCAGCCGTGTCGCTTTGCTTCGTCGCATCGGCACCGGCGCTCTGGCTGTCGGTCTTCATGGTCGGATCAGCCGAACCGGTCGAACCCTGTGCCTGGTCCTGCGCCTTCGGGGCGTCGGACTGCGGTGCGGCGCCCATGTCCTGCGACGGCTGTGCCTGCGTGGCGCCGCCGGTCGAATTCATGCTGCCGGATGCACCGGCGCCGGCCGAACCCTGGCCGGGAATGATTGGAGCCGCAGATTGGCCGGAGCCTTGACCGGACGCCTGACCCGATGCCTGACCGGAGGTCTGTGCAATGGCGGGCGCGACGATTGCCGTGGCTGAAAGTGTCGAGCCGGCAAGAAGCGCTACCGCGAGTGTGTGTTTCGGTGAGAGTTTCATTGTCTTCCTCGTCTTGTTCTATCTGCTTGCGAGGCTCGTTTTTGAGCTGCAATACGCGGACCAAACGTCGCCTTTCGCCACCCTGTTCCTGCAGACGGGCTTCAGTCGGTCGCACGCGGGACCTTGGGCCCAAAGCGGCTTGGGCCTTTGGTCCGACGGGGTGGAAAAGCAGTCTTGAAAACGGTTCGCGCCAGGAACATCAGGCCGATGAAGCGCTTGCTCCTGCAGCACAACAGGAGGGTATCGTCATGGACGAGAACAGCGTTTTTCAAGCGAGGTGGATATTGCTCCCGATGGCGGGCTTGTTTGTCTGCATGACCGCCATCGGCGTCTGGGCAGGCTAAGGTGATCGGCCTGCGGCCTTAGAGATGATCGCGCTGAGCCGACCGGTCGCGGGCATCGCGCAACGCGAGCGCCGCTTCCGTGCGGTTGGTGACCTTCAGCTTTGACAGGATGCGGGTCATGTGGTGCTTGACGGTCTTCTCGTGGAGATCGAGCTCGCGCGCCACCCGCTTATTGCTCAAGCCCGATGCCACAAGTTGCAGGACTTCATGCTCGCGCTCGGTGAGTTCGGCAAGCGGGTCTTCCTTCTCTTCCGGATCCGGCAGGTTGGAAAGTCCGGCAATCAGCCGGGCAGACAGGGCAGGGGACACGTAACTTTCGCCTGCTGCAACGGTGCGCACCACATCTGCCAGCCCGCGCGAGCCGACGCCCTTCAGCACGTAACCCTTGGCGCCAAGCCGAAGCGCCTTGGAAATGTCCTCGCTTGTTTCCGATACGGTGAGCATGACGATCTTCAGTTCAGGGCACTGGTCGAGCGCCTCGCGGATGGCCTCCAGGCCATTGCCGGGCATGGAAATGTCCATCAGCATGACATCGGGACAGAGGTCGCGGACAATCCGCACCGCGTCGTCGCGCGACCCGCCTTCGCCCACCATCTCGAATTCGGGAATGTCGCTCAGACTGCGCATGACGCCCTCTCGAAAAAGAGGGTGGTCGTCCACAACCGCGATCTTGATCCGATTCATGATGCCTGCTCCATGTCCTGCACGTTCAAGGACATCTGCACCGTGGTGCCGGTGCTTGATGTTGTTATATTGAATGTTCCACCGAGGCTTTCGATCCGTTCCCGAAGGCCCGCGAGGCCGAGCCCGCCCGGCCGGATGGCGTCCGGATCAAATCCCGAGCCCGCGTCAGACACTTCGATCACCACATTGCCGCCGCGGATCGTCTGCCGCACGGCCTGGCCGATACCGCCGCCATGGCGAAAGCTGTTGTTCAGCGCCTCCTGCACGAACCGGTAGATGCAGATCTTCGCCGAGGGCGAGATGGCAAGCGGCGCCTCAGCCATGGTCAGCGTCACTTCGGTGCCGGTCCGCTGACGGTGGGCGTTCACCGCGCGCCGCAGCACGTCCGGCAGTTCGGCGGTTTCGATCTGCGGAAGAACCAGCCCGCTGCAGATGCTGCGGATCTCGTCCATCGCCTCGTCCAGCCGCGCCTTGATGCTGATGATCTCTTCCTCGCGCCTGGAGGCAGGGGTCTGGGGGTCCGTCAGGGTCTCGCTGTCGACGCGAAGCGCCGCATAGGCGACGAGCTGGGCCGGCCCGTCATGCAGATCGGCGCCGAGGCGGCGCAGGTAACTTTCGTTAAGCGCCGTCGCCCGCTGCGAGGCGCGCTGGGCGCGGGCATGCAGCGCCTTGTTCTGGGCCAGCAGTTCCGAGAGTTCTGCCACCCGCTGCTTCAGTGCCGCCCGCTGGTTGTCGATCATGCGGCTGCCGCGGAAGACGATGGCCGAAAGGAGAAGAAAGAAGGCGAGCGTGACGCCCGCAACGGCAAGCCAACTGCGCAACTGCGCCTGGTAAAGGCTCTGCTGGAAACCATCGGCCACCTCATAGAACTCGGTGACGGCAACCACTTCACCCGACCACGGCTGGAGGATCGGGTTGTAGATTTCGAGAAGCGGCCGCTGCAGTGCCCGCTCGGTTTCGCTTTCCTGGTCTTCGATCGGCCCGAAATGCGCAACCATCTGGCCGGAAAAGGCCTGCTGCAGATCCTCGCTCGGGCCGAAACGCTTGCCGACCATGTCCTTGTCGGTCGAATACAGCACCGTGCCATCCGCCCGCCAGAGCCGGAAGGAGATGATCTTGCCGCCAAGCGCGCCCTGGTTGAAGGTTTCGTCGAGCGCGCGGGTGGTAGCATCGTCGAGCGTGTTGCTGGTCTTCATGTCCGGAAGCAGCGGCGCGATGATGCTGTCGACGTAAAGCGCGGTCGAGGCGGCGGAATTGCGTGTCACTGCCGCTTCAATGAGGCTGGTGACAAAAGCGCCGACCAGCAGCATGGCGGCAAGCGACACCAGCCCGCCGGCCAGGAGGAACTGGCGTGCAAGCGACTGATTGTTCCAGCGATCGAGCACTGCGCTGAGCTTCAATGGGCACCGGCATGTGACGTCTAGCTCGCAGATCGAGCCGATGCCAAGTAACGCCTGACAGGGTCAGAGGTTGCAGAGTGTATGTGCTGAGGTCGCTATGCCGCCCCGCCGTTCGCCTCAGCGCGGAACCGAGCGGGCGCAATCCGGCGCGGTCGATATACGCACGCCGTCCGGCCGACCGCGGTTGCCGCCGCGCTTCCCGTAGCCGTCGATGTCGTAATAGGAGCGGTAGACCCGGCGGATCTGCGGATCATCCAGCCACCGCGACGCCGCGGCGAGCGCCTGTCGCGGGGTGCAACCCGCGCGACCATACCGTCTTTCGCTGTGGCGTTCGCGGCGGAACTCGCGGTAGTCCGGTGCCTGGGCGTATTCGTCGCCGTTGTAGCGCTCGATGGACCCGCCCCCTCTGATGTCGAACTGTGCCTGCGCTGCTGTCGGTGCGGATACCGAACCCAAGACGGCGGAAACACATATGCCTGCAAACATTACCAACGAACTGCGTATCATCGCGCATCCTCCTCCAGATCTGCCAGGTAGCTGCATTCTGATCCATCGAAGATGAACCGTGGCAGAACAAAGTCAAATTTCCAAACCGACGACGTACATGATGGAGAACTCTCGCAAATCTGGGGATTCAGGTCGCAGATCGCATCATGTATCGCTATCGCATGCGGTGTCGGCATTGCTTTGCTCACCCAGATTACGCGATGGTAAACCTTTGAAGTCTGAGGACATGAGGGCAGGGGAATGGGTCTCTTGAAGAAGTTTGCCAAGGCGGTCGGATGGGACCTTGCGGTAATCAAGAACTACCATCACCTACCGGCCTTCCGGCGCCAACGCGCGGAATGGCTTCGGCAAGGCGGCAAGATCACCCGCAAGTTCATGATCCTGGGGGACTACGAAGACAGCGCCGGAACGGCCAAGGGCCATTATTTCCATCAGGACCTGCTTGTCGCGGGGTTTGTTCACGCCAGCAATCCGGAACGGCATGTCGACGTCGGCTCACGCATCGACGGGTTTGTCGCCCACGTCGCGTCCTTCCGTCCGATCGAAGTCTTCGACGTGCGCCCACTGCCCCCGACTGCTCACAAGAACATCGTCTTTCGCCAGGCCGACCTGATGGGAGAATGCGTGACCGAGATCACTGACTCCCTGTCCTGCCTCCACACGATCGAGCATTTCGGGCTCGGGCGATATGGCGACCCGATCGATGTCGACGGCCACCTGAAGGGGATCGCCAATCTCGTCGCGATGGTGAAGAAGGGCGGAACGCTCTACATCAGCTTCCCGATCGGCCGGAACGACGAGGTTCATTTCAACGCGCACCGGGTCTTTCATCCGACCAGCATCCTCAGCTACGACGTGGTTCGCAATAGCCTGGCGCTTCAGCGGTTCGACTACGTCGACGATGCCGGTGACTTGCATCTGGATGTCGACTTGGCAACGAACGTCCCAAGTGTCCGGTATGGCTGCGGAATCTACACCTTCCGCAAGCAGGGCTGACTTCAACGGTGATTGGAAATCAAACTTGATAAGAGCAGCTTTCGTTTCGTCGTCCCCAGGATGGGACTGGCGGCGCCAGTTCCCCGACCGGGTGCCTGAATGGGACGGCGTGCGTTTTTCATTCGAGCCCAAAGAGCCAGCCTATGATGTGCTCTTCGTTTATGACGCCGTACCTCACGATATGAAGCTGCCAACGGCTGGCTTCCGGGTGTTCATCGCTTCGGAGCCAGCGGCCATCAAGCAATACCTGCCGCGCTTCCTGGCTCAGTTCGATCTCGTCCTGACAACAGACGCGCAGACGGTGCATTCTAACATGCGGGTTACGCAGCCCGGGGTGGTCTGGCACGCCGGCGCCTGGGACGCGTCAGGCGCATTGAAATCAGTCGGCACGAACTGGAACGATTTCGCGCAACTGCGCCCGGCGAAAACCAAACAGATTTCGATCGTGTCTTCGAACAAGGCCTATACGCAGGGACACCGCGACCGGCTGCAGTTTGTCGAGCGTGCAAAGGCGTACTTCGGTGATGAACTGCATGTCTTCGGGCGCGGCATCAATACCTTCGCCGACAAGCTCGAAGTGCTGGAGGACTATCGTTACCACATCGCGCTCGAGAACTCGGTATCTGACCACTATTGGACCGAGAAGCTGGCAGACCCGTTTCTGACGCTGACCTACCCGCTCTACCACGGCAGCCAGAATGTCCATGACTACTTCCCGAAAGAGTCGCTGACGCGGATCGATATCAACGATGCCGATGGCGCGATTCGGATCATCAAGCGCGTTCTTGAGTCTGATACCGCAGAACGGTCGCTGCCTTACCTGGAAGAGGCCCGCCGTCGCGTGCTGAACGAACACAACCTGTTCTCGATCCTTGCCGGTGTCGCCAAGGATGTTGCTGGGCAAAGGGGCACAATACAGGTTCAAGGCAAGCAGCCAAAGCTCAAGCCGGAACGGGCCTTCAAGCCGAAGGGCGCAAAGCTTCGCAACTCTATCGCCAAGCGATTTGTGAAGGTGGCGAGGTTATTCCAATAGTCATGCAGGCGGTGCAGGATCTAGGCACCGGTCAGCCGCTAAATTAACACTCCTGCTGCAGCTCATGACTCGGACAGCACACGCGATGCGGAGAACAACATGAAGTTGACGCTAGACGCCATCCTGACGCAATACCTGGCTCGCCGCCGTCTAAAGCTGATCGATGACGATCTTCACCAGAAAGTCTTCGCTACGCGTTACCCGAAGCAGGTGGCATCGTTCCTGCGGGAATTGTCGCATGAGGAGGTCGGAGAGGCACTTCGGCTGATCCCGAAGTCACGGTCTCAGATCCTGCAGGACGTTTTCGTGCTGCTGCGGAGCCAGCTCAAGACCGGTGGTTATTTCGTCGAATTTGGTGCCACGAACGGCGTCGACCTCAGCAATACCTTCCTGCTGGAGAAAGAGTTTGGCTGGAGCGGCATCCTGGCCGAGCCTTCCAGGCAGTGGCATGCTGAGCTACAGAAAAATCGCGGATGCCACGTCGAAACCGACTGCGTGTGGCGCGTTACGGGCGAGACGCTGCAGTTTCGGCAGGCCGACGAAGGGGAACTCTCGACGATCGCTGCCTTTTCTGGCGGAGATGCTCATTCGCAGGCAAGGCAACTGAGCATCGAATATCCGGTCAACACGATTTCACTCAATGACATGCTGCGCAAGTACGGTGCGCCGCGGCAGATCGATTACCTGTCGATCGATACTGAAGGTAGCGAGTTTGACATCCTGCAGGCCCTCGATTTCGGCGAATACGAGTTCGGCATCATCACCTGCGAGCACAATTACACGCCACAGCGTGAAAAGATCCACGATCTTCTGGTGGCGAATGGTTATGTCCGGGTATGGGAAAAGGTGTCGCGCTTCGACGACTGGTATATACGCGCCTGACATGCCAATACGATGAGCTCCATGACACCTGACCCAACCATGGCTGAACAACGCTCCCTCGAGATCGTCGTGGTCAACCTCGCTCGCTCCACCGAGCGTCGCGCCAAGATGATCGAGACCCTTCAGCCGTTCAGCCTGCCTTATACTTTCTTCGACGCGGTAGAGGGGCGTGACGGTCACCCGCTGTTCGACCGGTTCGATCCAAAGCTCGCCGAAATCAGGCGCGGATTCATCCTGAACGCGGGCGAACTGGGCTGCTTTGCGAGCCACTATCTGCTGTGGGAAAGATGCGTTCGCGAGAAGCGACCGCTGCTCATCTTTGAAGATGATGTTTCGGTCAGCGACACATTTCCGCAGGCTTATCAACTGGTGGCGGAAAAAATTGAGCGTTACGGGCTGCTACGGCTCTCCGGCCACAAGAAGCGCAGCTTCCATGTCTGCGAGACAACGCAAGAGGGGATGGACATCATCCGCTTCAAGATCGGTCCGCACGGCACCTCCTGTTATGCCGTGGCGCCCTGGGCGGCGGCGAAGCTCATCGCCAAGGCAGATGTATGGTTCGAGCCGGTTGATGTGCATCTGGACCGGTTCTGGACCCATGGGGTCGGGAGCTTTGGGCTGCGACCGATGCCGGTGACGCATGTGGCGGAAACGGAAGAGCAATCCGAGATCTGGCAGGGCAAGAAGCGCGACCGGAAGTCGCGGCGGTTCCGTAAGCTGAGGGCGCTTTACCGGGCCAGCGACGACATCGGGCGCTTCATCTTCAACCTGCCCTACATCGGACGTTGGGTCGAAGGCTGAGCCGGCAATCGAAGCATGGGGATGGATCCTTGATCGTAACACGCATCATCGGCGGCCTGGGCAACCAGATGTTTCAGTACGCGGCAGGCCGGGCGCTCGCCATCGCCAGCCAAGCTCCGCTGAAGCTCGACCTCTCGGAGATGGAGAAATACAAGCTCCGTAGTTTTGCTCTCGACCAGTTCAAGATCCAGGTGCAGCCGGCCAAGCCCGCCGAACTGCCCGCGCGGCGGCCGAAAACGCTTATCGATCGTGTTTCGGGAATCTGGAACCGGCGACCGCACTACGAGCACGTGGTTGAAACGAGTATGACGTTTGACCCGACGGTGCTGCAGCGTCGCGGCGAGATTTACCTGTCCGGCTACTGGCAGAGCGAGAAATATTTCAGCGCAGTGGCGGCAGAGATCCGCTCCGACTTCAACCTCAAGGGTGCCATGAGCGAGATGCGCGACGGAACGCGAACGCAAATCGTCTCGGCAGCATCGCCGGTGTCCGTTCACGTGCGTCGGGGCGATTATGTCACGAATCCCGCGGCCAACGCTGTGCACGGCACCTGCCCGCCGGAATGGTACGACGAGGCCATGAGCCGCATGCAGCAGCGCCACGCGAACGTGACCTTCTTCATCTTTTCCGACGATCCGCAATGGGCGCGCGAAAACCTGCATTCCACGAGCCCGATGCACTTTGTTGAACCGCAAGGCGACGGCCGCGATGGCGAGGACATGCACCTGATGGCTGCCTGCCACGACCATATCATCGCCAACAGTTCCTTCAGCTGGTGGGGCGCATGGCTCAACCCGCGCATGGACAAGCATGTGATCGCACCGCGGCAATGGTTCAAGGCGCAGGACAAGGATGATCGCGACATCATCCCGGCTTCCTGGGAGCGCCTCTAGCCGCTCACGGTTCCGCTCGAACGGCCTGCCGACAAATCTACGTCAGCTTGCCGGCGACTGGAGGTTGTTCAGGCGGGCGTAAAGACCGTCCTTGCGCTGGGCAAGTTCCTCATGCGTGCCTTCCTCGACCGCACGGCCTTCGTGCATGACGATGATCTTGTCGGCATTCACCACCGTCGAGAGGCGGTGCGCGATGACAACTACGGTGCGCCCCTGCATCGCCGTATCGAGCGCACGCTGCACCGCGGCTTCCGATTCATTGTCGAGCGCCGAGGTGGCTTCATCAAGCAGCAGGATCGGGGCGTTGCGCACCAGCGCGCGGGCAATCGACAAGCGCTGCCTCTGGCCGCCGGAAAGCGTCATGCCGTTTTCGCCGACGGGGGTTTCGTAGCCCAAAGGCTGTGCCATGATGAAATCATGCGCATGCGCGAGCCGCGCCGCTTCCTCGACCTCGGCGTCGGTCGCCTCGGGCCGCCCGTAGCGGATGTTGTCGCGGATCGTGCCTTCGAAAAGATACGGCTGCTGCGTGACATAAGCGAGCGCATGGCGCAGCGAGGCCTTGGTGACGGTGGCGATGTCCTGGCCATCGATCAGGATCTGGCCCTCCGCCGGGTCATAGAAGCGCGGGATCAACGAGATGATTGTCGATTTGCCGGCACCCGACGGACCGACGAGCGCCGTTGTCTGCCCGCCCTGGGCGACAAGATCGATGCCGCGCAGGATCGGCGTACCTTCGCCATAACCGAAGACAACGCCCTTCAGCTCGATCGTCGCATTGGTCACCACGAGATCCGGCGCGTTCGGCTTTTCGCGCTGCAGCGGCTGCATGTCGAGGAGATCATAGAGCATGCGTGCGTTGACGACGGCGCGGTCAATCTGGACCTGCATGCGGGCAAGCCGCCGTGCAGGGTCGTAGGCCATCAGCAGCGCGGTGATGAAGGCGAAGAAGGCGCCCGGCGGCACGTCATCATAAATGGAACGGAACGCGGCATAACCGATAACGCTGGCGATCGCCGCGCCGGCGAAGGTTTCGGTGAGCGGCGCAGTCCGCTCCGACAGGCGCGCGATGCGGTTGCTCTGGCGTTCGGACGACTCGATGATACGGCGCACCTTGTCTTCGAGCTGCTGTTCCATCGTGAAGGCCTTGACGACGGTAATGCCCTGGATGGTCTCCTGCATGGCGCCGAAGACCTTGCTGCTGACCTCGACCGCTTCGCGGGTGACGCTGCGCACCCGCTGCGACACATAACGCAGCGCGAAAATCAGCGGCGGCGCGACTGCAAAGACGATGAGCGAAAGAACCCAATCCTTCGCCACCATCACCGCGATCAGCGAGATGAGCGTCAGGAGATCGCGCGCCGTGGAGGTGACGATGAGATTGAGGACATCGCGCACGCCGCCGATATTCTGTCCAAGCTGTGCGGCAAGATGCGCGGAGCGGGCTTCGGCAAAGAAGCCCACCGAGAGCGTCATCAGGTGTCGGAACACGCGCTGCTGGTAGCGCGAAACGATGTTGTTACCGATCTTCGACAGCGTGACCGCCTGGCCATAGGTCGCAAGCCCGCGGATCGTAAACGCCGCGAAGATCGCAAAGCAGATCATCAGCACCATGTCGGCGCGCTTGTTGGCGAACGCCTCGTTGACGACCGACTCCATGATCCAGGCCGTGAACGCCGTCGACATTGCGGTCGCTACTAGGCAGAAGATCGCAAAGGCATAACCGCGGATGTGGTCGCGACCGTTTTCCGCGATCACCCGCTTGAGGACGCTGGTGATCGTGCCGGTATCAACGTGCTGCTTCTTGGTTTTCTTTGAGTTCAACAGGGTGTCCAGTGAGAGGAGCAGACCAACTTCGTGCAAGTACAGGCCTATAAACGCCCCAGGCCGGTTTTTCCAGCGGCGACAGGTGAATAGGGGGAGGGTGTTGCCGTTGGGTTGTGGGTGCCGGGTAGTTCGTCCCGCTCGAGAATCGACGTAGCCCTTCGGTCGGGTTCATGGCGATCAGACGCCAACGATGACGCGGCTGCACGCGCTAGCTACAGAACTGGCTCTCAATCCCTCCCGAACTCGTCGACAATGCGGATGATGTCGTCTTCGCCGAGGTATGAGCCGGTCTGGACCTCGATCATCTCGAGCATGATCTTGCCGGGATTGGCGAGGCGGTGGACTTCACCTTGCGGAATGTAGACGCTTTCGTTCTCGCGCACCGTCTGCACCGTGTCGCCGATCGTCACTTCCGCCGTACCCTTCACGCAGATCCAGTGCTCGGAGCGGTGATGGTGTTTTTGTAGCGACAGCTTCTTGCCCGGCGTCACGAAGAGGCGCTTCACTTGGAAGCGGTCGCCATTAAGCACTGACGTATAGCCGCCCCAGGGGCGGTAGGAGGTCGGGTGCGTCTCGGTCAATGACGCTGTGGCCTTGGCCGAGGCTAGGTGCTTGACGAGCTTGCCGACATTCTGGCTGTCGTCGAGGCGACCAACATAGACGGCATCTTCACTGGCAATGACGGCCACACCTTCTAGGCCTTGAACGGCGAGGTGACCGTGCCGCGACATCACCAGCGAGTTCTTCGTGTTGATGAGCGTGGCATTACCGGAGGTGACGTTGCCGGCGTCGTCGCGGTAGCCCAGCTTCCACACCGCATCCCAGCTGCCGAGGTCGGACCAGGCAAAGGAAGCGGGGACGACGGCGGCGTTTGATGTCTTTTCCATGACGGCGTAGTCAATGGAGATATCGGGGCTTGCACTGAAGGCCTCTGCATCCAACCGAATGAAGTCGAGATCACCAGCGGCCTTGGCAACAGCTGCGCGCGCTGCCTGCTCCACCTCCGAAGACAGGTTTTTCACTTCCGCCAGCAGTTGTTTGACCGGGAACATGAAGATGCCGGAGTTCCAGGCGAAGCCGCCGGATGCGAGCATCGTCTGAGCATCGGCAAGTGCTGGCTTTTCGACAAAGCGTTTAACGGCGTGCGCACCGGTTTCCAGCGCGTCGCCGATCTCGATATAGCCATATCCCGTGGCAGGCTCGGTTGGGGTAATGCCGAAGGTGACGAGCTTGCCAGAGCGGGCTGTGTCGCGTGCCGTCTGAATGGCCGCGAAATAAACGGGATCGGCGGTGATCTCATGGTCCGACGCCAGCACCTGCATGACGGCATCATCACCAAAACGCTCGGCGACAAAGACGGCGGCAGCGGCAACAGCAGGTGCCGTGTTGCGCGCGACAGGTTCCAGCAGGATGCCGGAGAGTGTGATGCCAAGTTCACGAGCCTGTTCTGCTACCAGAAAGCGGAAGTCTTCATTGGTGATGACGATGGGCGCCTCATAAAGCGTCATGTCGGAGACGCGGGAAAGGGTTGCCTGGAAAAGCGTCGTGTCACCAACGAACTGGATGAACTGCTTGGGCGCCGCGGCGCGGGAGAGTGGCCAAAGCCTGGTGCCCTTGCCGCCGGCCATGATCACGGGCACGATCTTGTTGCTCACGTTTTTATTCTCCAGTCCGTCCGTTAATGTCGCGCGGTTAAATTCTGTTTCAGCGCTGCTCATGATCGACCCAGGCTCGAATCAGGTTGAGGCCCTTTCCAAGCAGCGCCTCGGCGTCTTGTGCCGTTGCTGCTTCCACATAACAACGCATTTCCGGGGCGTTGCCTGAGGGGCGCAGATGGATGATCCGGCAATCAGCGAGTGTCACCCTCAGTCCGTCAATATCGCTCTTGGAGGCGACGGTTCCGAGAGGAGCAAGAAATGCTGCGAGGTTGTCGTCAGAGGCACGCAGATGGGCCATCAGTGCTGCACTTGTCTCGACGGGAAAATTCTCCAGCCGGTCAGCTGCCGCGTGGGGAAGGGCAAACGACGCAGCGACGTTTGACAATGGCATCTTTTGCTGCGCCGCGAGCGACAACACTGCCAGGATCGGCAGAAAGCTGTCGCGCGTCGGCAAAGGCGCAAGCGCGCCGCCGCCGCCGAATTCAGATGCGGTCAGCACACCACCATTGGCCTCGAAACCCATTACACCAGTCTCGCCTGCGGCGAGAGCTTCGCTCATGCCGGCGATGACAAAGGGAGAGCCAACTTTGGTGCGGATGACGGTAAAGCTACCGGCCTTCTCGATGCCGGAGTTTGACGTCACTGGCGTTACCACCACTTGTGCTCCAAGAAACTGCGCGGTGATCAGGCCAAGCAGGTCTCCCCTCAGCGGCACTCCTGTCTCATCCGCCACCAGCGGCCGATCGCCATCGCCATCGGCCGACACGATAGCATCCAGCTGATGCTCCTGGGCCCAGCCCTGAAGAAGAGCAATGGTTTCTTCTGAGACCGCCTCCGTATCTACCGGAATGAACTCATCCGACCAGCCAAGCGCAACGATGTCGGCGCCATAGCCTCGGAGCACCTCAACCAGCAGGTCTCGTGCTACGGTTGAATGCTGATACACCCCAATCTTCAAGCCCGCGAGGGCGCCAGGCGACAACAGGCTGCGATTGCGGTCCAGGAACAGGGAGCGCGCTTTAGCCGAGTGATCCGGCGCTTCGTCGGGAGTGGCGTCCACATCAGCCTTGTTCAGCTCTGCGGCAATGGCCGTGATGCCCGCTTCATCCTGCTTGCCGATCTCGCCGTCGGGACGGTAGAACTTGATGCCGTTACGATCTGCCGGGATGTGGGAGCCTGTCACCATAAGAGAGGCAGATCGCTGCTTCAGGCTATAGAACGCGAGTGCCGGGGTAGGGAGAGCGCCGCAATTGATGGGCGAAAGTCCGGCGCGTACCAGCGCCCCTATACATGTAGCTGCAATGTCAGGGCTCGACGGACGGAAGTCCCACCCAACCAGAATCCGGTCGCCCGTTTTGGCCGCACCTGTCTCAATCAGGTGCCGTGCAAACGCCTGTGCATAAAGCGCCGAAGCACGACCTTTAAGGTCAACCACAAGGCCCCGTAGCCCGCTCGTCCCAAATTTCATGAGCCTCTGCCTTCATGCACAGTATCTACGGGAGATCATAAGCAACAAAGAGGTTAACGGATGTCTCATAGCCGAGACAACCGGTAACTTAGTGCCGTTTCGACGAGAACCTTATGGAAGAGGAAGTCCAGTCAGAAGGCAGGGCGTTGTCAAAGGTCTAGGGGCAATGTCAGAGCCCAATTCCGCCTATCAACTCGTTCTTTAATGTTCTGAAGATGGTATAGAGGTCCAACCAAATCGAAAATTGGGAGACATAATAGAGACTGCAGGCAGCAACGCGTCTGAAGCGATCTATGGTTTGGGGATAAAGGAAAGCTGGTGCTGCTAGAGAGATTTGAACTCTCGGCCTCTCCCTTACCAAGGGAGTGCTCTACCCCTGAGCTATAGCAGCATTGGGCCGGCGGGCGTTGATCCGTCGGCGAGGGGGCTATTGCCACAGGTTCGCGGGCAGCGCAAGCTGCAAATTCCAACTTCTTTTGTCGGCTCGCCGCAAAAGCAGCTGCCGCTTTCGTTTCGCATGCTTTTTCGCTAAGGAGGGCCATGGCGAACGAAGACGATTTTCGAAAGTCGGAACAGGCGGAAAGTGCCGCAGCGCGGGGCAAACGCGCGCGAAACGCTGCGGCTGTGCGCCAGGCGGAACGCAAGGCGAAGGCGGCGGCCAAGCTTCGTGAAAATCTGATGCGGCGAAAAACGCAGGCGCGCGCCCGGCGTGCTGGTGCTGCCGATGAGGCGCAAGGTCTTCCTGCCGCAAAAACGGACGAATCATCCTGATCTGTCTTTTGCGGACAGGTCACCTAATTAGCGGCAAACGGCGGCGGGAACAGAAGCGGCGCCTTTTTGTGCTTTCAGAAGAAAAGTGAGAACGTATGGATCGCATCAGAATTTCCGGCGGCAACCAGCTGAACGGCGTCATCCCGATTTCCGGCGCAAAGAACGCCGCCCTGCCGCTGATGATTGCGTCCCTTCTGACGAGCGACACGCTGACGCTCGAAAACGTGCCGCATCTGGCAGACGTCGAGCAGCTGATGCGCATCCTCGGCAACCATGGGGTTGATATTGCCGTCAACGGCCGTCGGGAGCGCCAGGAAGAGGGTTATTCGCGCACCATCAACTTCACCTGCCGCACCATCGTCGATACCACCGCGCCATACGAGCTCGTTTCGAAGATGCGGGCAAGCTTCTGGGTCATCGGTCCGCTTCTGGCCCGTGAGGGGCGTGCACGGGTGTCGTTGCCGGGTGGCTGTGCGATTGGTACGCGCCCCGTCGACCTGTTCCTGGATGGCCTGCAGGCGCTCGGCGCCAACCTTGAGGTCGATGGTGGTTATGTGACCGCCACCGCGCCGCAGGGCGGGCTCGTCGGCGCGCGCTACGTGTTCCCGAAGGTGTCCGTTGGTGCGACGCATGTGATGCTGATGGCGGCGACGCTCGCCAAGGGCACGACGGTGATTGAAAACGCGGCGCGCGAGCCGGAGATCGTTGATCTTGCCAAATGCCTCACCGCCATGGGCGCCCGGATCTCCGGCGCCGGGACCAGCACGATCACGGTCGAAGGCGTGACGTCGCTTTCGGGTGCCCGCCACCGCGTCCTGCCCGACCGCATCGAAACCGGCACCTATGCCATGGCGGTGGCCATGGCCGGCGGCGATGTCGTGCTGGAAGGCACGGAAGCTGCGCTTCTCGACAACGCGCTCGAGACGCTGCGCATGGCCGGCGCCGAGATCACCGAAACGGAAACCGGCCTGCGCGTCGTGCGCAACGGCAACGGCATCCAGCCGGTCGATGTCACGACCGAACCATTCCCGGGTTTCCCGACGGACCTGCAGGCGCAGTTCATGGCGCTGATGACGCGCTCGTCGGGCGTCTCGAACATCACCGAGACCATCTTCGAAAACCGCTTCATGCACGTGCAGGAACTGGCGCGCCTTGGCGCCCGGATCTCGCTCTCCGGCCAGACCGCGCGCGTTGAAGGCGTGCCGCGGCTGCGCGGCGCACCGGTCATGGCGACCGACCTGCGTGCCTCCGTATCGCTGGTCATTGCTGGTCTTGCGGCCGAAGGCGAAACCATGGTGAACCGCGTCTACCACCTGGACCGCGGTTTTGAGCGCCTTGAAGAAAAGCTCAATCGCTGCGGAGCCGTGGTCGAGCGCGTCAGCGACTGACCTACAGACACTCCTCGTGATGTGATGGGGGACGACAGGGTTCACGCCTTGTCGTCCCTTTTTTCTTGCCTATGTCCAGTCAAGGGTCTCATCCTCTTCGCCACAATCTCAAACATCTCCTGGAGCTGCCCCATGGCTGATCTCTCTTCCCCTGTCTGGTTCATCACCGGCTGTTCAACCGGCTTTGGCCGCGAGCTGGCAAAGGCAACGCTTGATCGCGGCTGGCCGACCATCGTAACGGCGCGTGACAAGGGCCGCGTTGCCGACCTCGCAGAAGGGCGCGATCATGCTCTGGCGCTTGATCTTGATGTCACGGATGCCGGCCAGATCGCCGCGGCCGTGAAGGCGGCAGAGGAAAAGTTCGGGCGGGTCGATGTGCTGGTGAACAATGCCGGTTACGGCTACCAGGCTTCCATCGAGGAGGGTGAGGAAGCGGAAATCCGCGCCATGTTCGATGCCAATGTCTTCGGCCTGTTTGCCATGACGCGCGCCGTACTGCCGGGCATGCGCAGCCGTCGCCGCGGGCACATCCTCAACATCACCTCCATGGCGGGCTTCATGGGCCTTCCAAGCTCCGGTTATTACGCCGCCACCAAGCATGCAGTGGAAGGTTTTTCCGATGCGCTGGCACTGGAAGGTGCGCCGCTCGGGATCAAGGTCACCTGCGTAGCACCCGGTCCCTTCCGCACCGACTGGGCGGGTCGGTCGCTCAAGCAGACACCAAACCGCATCGAGGAGTATGCGCAGACCGCCGGTGCACGCATGGCGACCACGGCAGGCTATAGCGGCAAGCAGCCGGGTGATCCGGCACGGGCAGCCGAGGCGATGATTGCGGCAACCGAGGCGGCCGAGGCACCGCGCCACCTCGTGCTGGGTGCGATCGCGTATGACAATGTCACCAAGAAGCTCGGCGAACGGCTGTCGCAGATCAAGGCATGGGAAGAAACCAGCCGCTCCGCCGATTTTCCCGACTAAGCACGACATCCGAGGGCGTGGATAAAAAACCGGCTGAGGAAATCATCTGCCAGTCGGTTCAAGGCCTTAGCATTTTGGAAACGTCCACGGGATTGAAGCTTCCGGCATACTGATCACGTCATCGGATGGGAACCGGGTTCGCGAACCGGCCTCCTCCTCGGGTTCTGAGAAGCCGGTTCCGATGATGGCCGCGAAGGGTGTTCGGAGGGCTCGGAAATCCTCCCCTCACCTGGAGCGGTCGGGGCAGGCAAAAATGCTTGACCACATACCTGGAATGCCATGCCTGCCCCATCCCAGCGTCACCCCCGCCGGATACTCCCCTCCGGCGGAGGCGGAGCCGCGTGGGCAGTGCTCCATATGGCACAGCCGGTTCCCGTCACAGTTGCCTCTTCCTGTCACAGTTGCCTCGGGCACTTCGGCATCCTATCTCAGGGCCTGACCCTCCGCGCCAGCTGCGCACCATGAATGGACCACGAACGCGATGACCGAGCTCAAACTGCTTGCCCTTGATACCGATGACCTGGGCATTGTTTCCGCCCATATGCAGGATGCCGTCTTCAAGATGGGCGATGTGCGCTGGTCCGCCCCTGAGCGTACCTTGTCGCTCGCCGCCAACCGGTTCGTCTGGGAAGAAGCCGGCAAGCGCCGCAAGTCTTATGAACGTCGCCGCGCCGCGCTCGTCTTCAAGAGGGTGGAAGCCGTCCGCTCCACCGGCATCAACCGCAATCGCAAGGAGGAGGTCCTGTCGCTGCTGGCCATCACCTTCAACCAGAAGGGGGAGGGGCCCGAGGGAACAGTGGAACTGGTGCTCTCCGGCAACGCAACCATTGCGCTAGATGTCGAATGCATTGAAGTTGCTCTTGCAGATGTCGGCGGGGCGTGGGAAACGGCATCAAAGCCCCGCCACCCATAGGCGATCATGCCCCGGCGGATGGTATCGTAGTCTGACTGGGAAGGAATATCCGCTTGGCAATCTGGCTGGAGCAGGCATCGCAGGATTTCGAGGCACGGTTCAGTGCCTTCCTTTCGACAAAGCGTGAGGTTTCGGAAGATGTGAACGCCGTGGTGCGCGCCATCATCGATGATGTGCGAGCCCGGGGTGACGCAGCCCTGATCGATTACTCGAAGCGGTTCGATGGCATCGACCTGGCCGAGGTCGGCATCCAGGTCACTGACGCCGAGGTTGACGCAGCTGTGGCCGCGACCGACCCGAAGGTCTTCGACGCGCTGAAGCTTGCTGCCGAGCGCATCGAGCGGCACCACGCCCGGCAGATGCCGAAGGACGACATCTACGAAGACGCGATCGGTGTTGGCCTTGGTTCCCGCTGGACCGCAATTGAAGCGGTCGGCCTCTATGTCCCGGGCGGCACCGCAAGTTATCCAAGCTCCGTCTTGATGAACGCGATGCCGGCCAAGGTTGCCGGCGTGCCGCGCCTCGTCATGGTCGTGCCCGCAGGCGGCGGCGCAATCAATCCCGCGGTGCTGGCTGCCGCGCGCATTGCCGGCATCACCGAGATCTACCGCATTGGTGGCGCCCAGGCCGTAGCAGCTCTTGCTTATGGAACCGAGACCATCGCCCCGGTCGCCAAGATCGTCGGCCCGGGCAATGCTTATGTGGCGGCAGCCAAGCGGCATGTGTTCGGCACGGTCGGCATTGACATGATCGCCGGACCATCGGAAGTGCTGGTCATTGCCGACAAGGACAACAATCCGGATTGGCTGGCGGCTGACCTGCTGGCGCAGGCGGAGCATGACGCCGGCGCTCAGTCGATTCTTGTCACCGATGATGCCGAACTCGGTCGCGCGGTGGAGGCTGCTGTCGAGCGGCAGCTGAAGACCCTGTCGCGCTCTGAAACGGCAGCCGCCAGCTGGCGGGATTTCGGCGCCATCATCCTCGTGCCGGACCTCCAGGCCTCGCTGCCACTTGCCAACCGCATTGCCGCCGAACACCTGGAGCTTGCGGTCGCCGATCCCGATGCGCTGCTCGCCGGTATCCGCAATGCCGGCGCGATCTTCATCGGTCGCCACACGCCGGAAGTGATCGGCGATTATGTCGGCGGCTCCAACCACGTGCTGCCGACGGCGCGCTCGGCACGCTTCTCCTCCGGTCTCTCGACGCTCGATTTCGTCAAGCGCACCTCGATCCTGCGGCTCGGCCCCGAGCAATTGCGCCAGTTGGCGCCCGCGGCGATCACCCTTGCGAATTCGGAAGGGCTTGATGCGCATGCCCGCTCGGTTGCAATCCGCCTCAACCTCAGCCCCACCGGCGACGGGGACTGATCGCCATGGCGGGAGGAGACTACCGGCTGTGCGACGTTGTGCTCGACGACTCCATCGGTCGCTCGACGCCCGATGTGGAGCATGAGCGGGCGGTCGCGATCTTCGATCTCATCGAGGAGAACTCCTTCCAGCCCGCTGGCCATCCCGGCGGACCTTACCGGCTGAAGCTTTCGCTGGTCGACTCCAAGCTGATGCTTGGCATCACCACCGAAGACGGCCAGGATGTCGCGACCCACATCCTCTCGCTCACGCCCTTCCGCCGGATCATCAAGGACTACTTCATGATCTGCGAAAGCTATTATGAAGCGATCCGCTCCTCGACGCCGAGCCGCATCGAGGCAATCGACATGGGCCGGCGCGGCATCCACAACGAAGGCTCACAGACCCTGATGGACCGGCTGAACGGCAAGATCACGGTGGACTTCGATACGGCCCGCCGGCTCTTCACGCTCGTCTGCGTGCTCTACTGGCGCGGGTAACCATGGGCGAGGAGGAAAAGCCGGCAGCCAAACCGTCGATCGGCATCCCCCACTCGATCCTCTTCATGTGCGGCTGGAACTCGATCCGCTCGCCGATGGCGGAAGCCATTGCAAAACGGCTGCTGAAGCCCGATATTTACATCCAGTCGGCCGGCGTGCGCTCCGGCGAACGGGATCCTTTCGTGGATGCGGTGCTGGATGAGGTTGGCCTGTCGATCGGCCGCCACCAGCCGCGAACGCTGGATGACCTGGAAGACGACTTCTTCGACCTGATCGTAACCCTCACTCCCGAGGCGCATCACGCAGCGCTCGAACTGACCCGAACGAGCCCGGTCGATGTGGTCTATTGGCCAACGATGGATCCCACCGCGACCACCGGCACGCGCGAGCAGGTGCTCGATGCTTATCGTGAGGTTCGCGAGCATCTCTGGAAGCTGATCGACAAGCGCATGAAGCCTATTCGCCGCCACTCGGCGGAGGGCGCTTGAAAGACATGAGAATCGTTTTAATTGCACGGTTCACAAAGGAGGCATCTTTGTGTAGTTTCCGCGCACATTTTCCGGGCCGGCTGGACAAAGCTGCTGCCCGTCCCAACCCACAGAAAGAAAACCACTAGATGGCTAAAGAAGAAGTCCTTGAATTTCCAGGCACTGTCACCGAACTCCTGCCGAACGCAACCTTTCGCGTAAAGCTGGAAAACGAGCACGAGATCATCGCTCATACGGCTGGCCGCATGCGCAAGAACCGCATCCGCGTTCTCGCTGGCGACAAGGTCCTGGTCGAAATGACGCCCTACGACCTGACCAAGGGCCGCATCACCTACCGCTTCAAGTAATCTCGCACAGGCGGCAGCACCTTTCCATGGCGCTTGAACAAAAGCTGATATTGGCCTCCGGTTCGCCGCGCCGCCTCGATCTTCTCAATCAGGCAGGCATTACGCCGGCGCGCTTGATGCCGATGGACATCGACGAAACGCCGAAGCGGTCCGAGCACCCGCGTTCGCTGGCACGCCGGCTTTCGACGGAAAAGGCGGAAGCGGCCTATGCGCTGGTGAAGGGCGATCCGGCCTGGCGCCACAGCTATATCCTGTCGGCCGATACCGTTGTTGCCGTGGGCCGCCGCATCCTGGAAAAGACGGAATATACCGAAGAGGCGTCTGCTGCGCTGAACCTGCTCTCCGGCCGCGGCCACTGGGTATATACCGGCGTCTGCCTCGTTACCCCGGGCGGCCAGTTCCGCCAGAAGATCGTCGAGACCAAGGTGCGCTTCAAGCGGCTTTCGGTGCGCGAGATCGACAACTACATCGCGTCCGGCGAATGGCGTGGCAAGGCCGGCGCCTATGCCATCCAGGGCATTGCCGGGGCCTTCGTGCAGAAACTCGTCGGATCCTATTCCAACGTCGTCGGGCTGCCGCTTTACGAGGTCACCTCGTTGCTGGCGGGCGAAGGCTTCGACGTCGCCGCGGCTTGGCCGCAGGGCTGAGCGCCCTTACATAAGCAAAACTGAAGAACCGGCCACGTTCCTCTCATCAAGGAGTGCTTGGGCACATGACATCTGAACCCATCAAGGCGGGCGGCAAGGTCGAGCCGCTTCGCAAGACCCGGCCATGCCCGGAATGCGGCAAGCCATCCGCGCGTGAACACTATCCCTTCTGCTCCGACCGTTGCCGCACGCTGGACCTGTCGCGCTGGCTGAAAGGCTCGTATGCCATTCCCGTCGCCGATGACGAAGCCAAGGCTGACGGCACGGACGACCGCGAATAGAGTTACCGGAGCTGGCCGCGCCGGCGGCCAGCCTCATTCGGGCGTTTGCCCGTCTTCCACAGCCTCAAGGCCGCCGTGTGCCTCTGTTTTTACTCGATAATTTTGGAATCGTCTTTTCCTCGCAAAAAAGTCCGCCCAACCGCTGGACATGGCCGAACAAGATGTTATAACCCCGCTCGCTTCCGGGGGAGACACCCCCGCCGGTTTTTACCGGAGGCCGCAAGGCCCAGATGCCCGGATAGCTCAGTTGGTAGAGCAGCGGATTGAAAATCCGCGTGTCGGTGGTTCAAATCCGCCTCCGGGCACCATTCTAAGCTCTTATTGCGCCTATCTTTTTTATATCCGCATCCTTCCTTATAAATCTGAGTTTGTCAGATTTGTTCAGCGGGTTTGACGACTTTCGTTTTTCTTCTGTTCACTTCGGCCTCAAGATCGACGATCGCAGCCGAGGCCTGACGCGACCGATTCGCGCGCCGTGAGTAGTGCTTGGCCATCGCCTCGGTCGCATGTCCGAGGACGAGAGCGATAGTTCCGTTGTCCTTGCCCATTTCGGCAAGGATCGTCCCGACAGTGTGTCGCAGGCCCTTAAGGGTTAGCCCAGGCTGGATCTTCTGCTCGGCTTCCAGCACACGCTTCAGCTTATCCCAATTCGTGCTGAACCCGTTGTAGGTCCAAGGCTTGCCCCAGCTGTTCGCGCAGAGGGTGATCGCATCGTGCTTTGGCGCCTTCGCGAGAGCGTCAGACACCGGTTCGAACAGCGGATGATAGAGCGGTTCGCCGGTCTTCTGCCGTCGCGTGTCGATTCCAGCAGATGAAATGGCGGTCTTCGGCAGTGCAAGAGCATCCTGGGGCTCGAGCCCGTAAAATATCATAAGGCTGATCGGCAGGACCATGTGATCGGGTATTCGACATTGACGACGAGGACGCACGCCAGTGGACGGACAGCACCATGTGGGACGCCGCCCGTCACGAGGCCGCGCGCGACATCGCCCGCGCGTTGATGCGGAAATTTGAAGTCAGCCGGCGCGAGCTGGTTTACTCCGATGTGGGCGGCGCCCATAGTTCAAGCACCGTCACCTGGTCAGAGGACTAGTCGGGAGATTGGGGAGCGACAGCAGTGAGCAGGTCATACTTCTGGTTCCTCATGCTGTCGATTTTATGGTTCATCATCTCCGCTGTCCTGCGGGCGGCGATGATCCTTCACCAGTTCGGGCTGTTCTGGTTTATCCGTAGCGTCTTCGTTTCGGAATGATCACCCCCGCCTTATGTTGGCGAGGTGGGGGTTAGCCGTACGGCTTGATGTTAAGTAACACTGAGTTGTTCTTCCAGCCGCAATCTTCGCGCAAGCCGAATCCATCCATCATATAACTGCTGAATTATTACGCGGTTGACCGGCATAATGTATCGCGAAGTAGTATGAAGAAATTTGGCAATGGCTTATTTCACTAAGGATTACCTTCAACAATATATTGCGCATGGCATTGCCGAAGTCGGCGATCATACCTATGGAGCCCTCAAAATTTTTTGGTGGGGCGAACAGGCAAAGTTCTCAATCGGTAAATACTGCTCGCTAGCTGAGAACATGACGATCTTTTTGGGAGGCAACCACAGGCATGATTGGGTTACCACCTATCCCTTCAGTGCACTTGAGCAAGCTTGGCCAGAGGCAAAAGGTATTGTCGGCCACCCTGCAACGAATGGAAATGTAACGGTCGGTAGTGACGTATGGATCGGCGATGGCGCATCCATTCTCTCGGGCGTCACGATAGGAAATGGTGCCGTGATAGGTGCGCGATCGCTGGTTACTCGTGATGTGCCCGCTTATACGATAGTTGGCGGCAATCCCGCGAAGCCCATCAGGAAGAGATTCACTGATGAGGTATGCAAAGACCTGGAAGCAATCGGCTGGTGGGACTGGCCGGATGAGAACGTCAGGGCTGCTGTACACGAACTGCAGAGCAGCAACCTGGCAAATTTCATTCGACGATATCGATAAGCCCGACTTTGTGAATCGGGTGGTGGCGTGTCAGGATTGTGGCCACCGACAGCTCTTGCCTCCGATCTACCCTTTGCTTACGCTCAGGTGATCAAGGAGTACGCCGTGGATCAAGATCAAGTCGAGGTGTGCCGTCGTTTCAATGTCTCATTCAGCGCCGCTGATCCATTCTCCAAAGTGGCATTTCCGAAGGCGCACTGCAGGGAGAGCAGCCTCTAAATGGCTTGAGGCATCCGCCGAAAAATGGAACCTGCGGCTGGTACATCTGGAGCGGTCCAGATTTTCCTCTTGATTACGACGAGTTCTTCAAGCAGATGCACGTGTCTCATCTATCACAGCGTTGCCCGGCAGTCTTACCCTATCTGAGGCTTCCTCCGGGGTGGCGGTTCTTGATCGCACTGGACTACGAACATGTGTGGTTCGACCCAAGCTTACTGGACGTTTAGCAATGCAGATGCTGCCTTGTTGAGCAGTGCCGCCAGCCTTTGAACCTCAGATGGCGGCGCAGGGTTTCCTTCGATACAAGAACGTCTGCAATACTCGATTCCAGCGTTGGGGCTTACTATGCGTTTGCACGTCTGCGGCGACAGCCATTCCGCCTACTGCTTTGACCGCTTTGAAAACGCAGTCATCAAATGGCTCGGCCCGCTCACTATGCATCGAGCGGCGCGTGATGCTGAGCAGATAATTCGACCACTCCTAAGCGATGTCGAAGCTGATGACATTGTTGTTTTTATACTTGGAGAAATCGATATCCGATGCCATCTCATTCCAGTCGCTGAACGATCTGGCAGTTCGGTCGATGATGAGGCGGCGAAGCTTGCTCATCGCTATGTGTTAGCCATTTCTCAACTCATCGGCCCTTCCAACGCTGCAGTTATCGTGCAGCCCCCTTACCCAGCTGATAGGCGCTCAAACCCAGAGCTGCCATTCATAGGCTCTCTTCAGCATCGCATCGACACCCACCAAGCGCTTTCAAAGCATCTGATGCTTGCCGCCGACGCAGCTGGGTTGCACTATCTGCCTTTTCCCAGGAAGTACGCAGACGCACGGGGTGGACTGCGTCGAAAATTCTCTGATGACGGCGTTCACATCATGCCGGTTGAGGCAGCTGCGTTAGCTAAGTCTCTGAGCTCACTACTCGATATGAAAATAAAGTTCCATCATTCACCGCTCGATATCATCCGGCGAAGGTGGAACTATTTGTTTGGCGGATCGCTCAGGCGACGCGGTCTTCCGAAAGCGAAGCCCATGGTCCCTACCACCCGCTGATTGCTAGTCTGCAGCAGATGCATCGGGGGGACATCTAAACGCCACGATGCAGTCGCTTGATCACGTTCGGTCAAGCCCTAGTCGGCAAGCACCAGTTGCATGGAAAAATACCTGCTAGATGAAATACTATATCCACGCCCAAGGGGCGCTGGACTCTGTGATCGATCAAGATGGGCTTGAATTTTCTTCTCAAGATCAAGCTGTTGCCGAGATTGTAACCTCTCTGTCCGAAATCGTTGGTGAGATGAAGGCTCGCGGCGAACCTGTTCCGCTCGATCGTGTCGATATCGTCAATGCTGAGGGCAATCTAATTCGCACATTATCCGTGACGGATTTTGTTTCAAATGATGGAGAGAAGCGTCCGAGGTAGACCAAACGATTTAGTTGACTCAACGCTAAATTAACCTAACCTAAAGATGTATCCAACAGCTTTGGGGGCTCAGGCGGGAAAAACGGCTGGGTCCTTCTTCTCTTTAGGTAGCCTGTACCGCGTTTGTAACGATACCCCGGCATGGCGAGGTCGAGCTATCTTGTATTCAACCAACCACCCAACCGGTTCGGCTATCGACCCTCACCTCCAATGAGGCTTGAAGGAGAGCTACCCCCGCCAGGGTGGCTCTCCTTTGCATGTGACGTTTGAGCGTCCGTGACGACGTCGAGTTCCATCTAAATCTGTCGATGCAATTGCCGTCCTATTCGACTGGGGTACCATCTGCATGACCGAGCCCAGAAGAGTCTCAGTTTCGTGGGAAGCGCGTGCTCTTGGGGATGCACGCGCTTCTCCGTTCCCAGCATCTAATCTCGAGTTGTCTGAGCACAGCACGGCGCCACCTCACTTTTGGGGACATCACCGACCGAAGATGGCGTTGATAGCCCTCGAGCCCTAAGTCAGTTGCTCGGCGCGCGCAGGAAGAAACCGAGCGGGCGGTCGCGGTGGGTTCCCCCTCTCACCCCGGCCGCTACCTCGCCCTAAATCCTCAGGGTTTTTGGAAACATTCGCTTGACCTAGCAGGTTGTGAGGGGCCTAACCGGCAGACGATGTTGGCGAGGTGGGGCCGGCTCTTAGCGCGATTCTACAAGAGTCTTGACCTGCTCCCCTCGAATGTCCTCGGTTTGAGGTTAGTCTGTTCTCCCGAGAAGGAGACAGATATAATGAAGCGTTCCCGTTTCAGCGACGAGCAGATCATCAGTATTTTGGAGGAGCACCAGGCCGGGCTTTCGGCTGTTGAGCTGTGCCGCAAATACGGTGTCAGCGACGCGACCTTCTACAAGTGGCGTTCGAAGTATGGCGGCATGGAAGTGGCCGAGGCCAAACGGCTGAAGGCTCTTGAAGAAGAGAACGGCAAACTGAAGCGCCTCCTGGCCAACGCGATGCTTGATGTATCGACGTTGAAGGAGATGCTCGCAAAAAACTTCTGAAGCCCGGTTCAAGGAGGAATGCCGTGACCTGGGCCATGAAGGAAAAGGGCTATTCGCAGCGTCGGGCTTGCGGCCTGGTGGATATCGATCCGCGTGTGTTCCGCTATCGGTCGACGCGGGGCGATGATATCGCGATCCGAACGAGGCTCAAGGAACTGGCCAGCCAAAGGCGTCGCTTGCGATATCGTCGCCTGCATATTCTGCTCAGGCGGGAAGGCGTCGAGATCAACTGGAAGAAGCTCTATCGGCTCTACAGGGAGGAGCGCCTGACCGTGCGCAAGCGTGGCGGCCGCAAACGCGCCTTGGGAACCCGAGCGCCGCTGACGATCCCACAAGGGCAGAACCAGCGATGGAGCCTGGACTTCGTCTCGGATGCCCTGGTCGACGGCAGGCGGTTCCGCATCCTGTGCGTTCTCGATGACTTCAGCCGGGAGTGCCTTGCCACGGTGGTCGACAACTCGCTGTCTGGTGAGCGTGTCGGCCGTGAGTTGGACAGAATCGCCCTCAGCATCGGGTATCCCTGCATGGTCGTCTCGGACAATGGCACCGAGCTGACATCGAACGCCATCCTCAAATGGCAACAGGACCACGCCGTCGAGTGGCACTACATTGCGCCAGGTAAGCCCATGCAAAATGGCTTCGTGGAAAGCTTCAATGGTCGGCTGCGCGATGAATGCCTCAACGAGCACCTCTTCACCAGCTACCGCCACGCGAGGGAGATTATCGAAGACTGGAGAAACGACTATAACCTGAACCGCCCGCATACCAGCCTCGACGGCTTAACCCCTTACGAGCTTGCAACCCGGTCCAGAGAGGACCAAAATATGAACAGAGCTAACTTATAAACGCGGACAATCAGGGAAGCAGGTCACCTGCCTTGCAGAGGCTCAGGATGTCCACGAGGCGATGCAACACGCAGCCAAGGCTCCAATCAATCAACTTGTGCCAACTAAGGTGGCAAACGTTAATTTTGAGTTCTTGCAGCCTGGTTAAGATGGCAGCAGGGACAGCCCCGTGCAGGCCGGGACAGGCGTCGGGTAATCCCGTGGAGCTCACTCCAGGCACCATTCGCGCGAGCATGGTGTCACCTCCGGATTTCGTAGGGTTAGTAACCGGGGCGACGGATTTCGACGCGCAAGAAAATAACGGGATGGACGGCAGGAACGAGGAAGCCGGGAGCATGCAATTTTTTATTGAGGAGAGTTTGACGCAAGAACCCCCGCTCTTGGAGAGCTAAGCCACACGGCTGGGCAATGAGCTACTGTTTGCTGGCGCTGAACGATGTCGGCATGTTTTTAGCGTGCGCGAAAGACCTATCTAGTATGAGATCGAAGATCCTCGAAACGCTGTGCTTGCAGTGAGGCCTCAGTTCCTCGGAATTAGCGTATTGTTAGCGTAATTGAATATGGTTCTAGTTAAATCGATGCCTCGATGCTGCAACCGTTCCACGCGATTTCGCTTGCTTCCTCGTTCCTTCCGTAGGAACTCGGCACGTCCACGTGACGAGCGGAACCGTGAAATGATCTGTTTCAAGGCTTTGAAGGTTGTCGCGGGTGCTGGATTATTAGCCTGGCGCAAACCCCCATCTCGCACATCCTCTAACTCAATCGTAGATAAATATTAGGCACCGCTCAGCAACTTTTCGGAAACTATGTCACCCTACGACTTGCAACACCCGTCATGCGCTGCTTAGTCAATGAGTTCATATAATTCCATTACCCGCGACCTGATCGACCTCTGGCTTCAGTCGGATAAAACCACCACGCCGGAGAGCCTGTACAACGGGATCCTCGGGCGACTGAGCATCAAGATGGCGCTGTCGGTGGTCACCACCGCCGCCGACAATCCGTATGACTGGCGGTTTCGCCGGGTGAGGGACTTTGGCTTCAAGAGCCACCTGCTCAACCGGCTGAAGGAGCAGTTCCCGGATGCGCCGCTGCGCGATCATGACCGCAGCTTCATCGAAACCTCCATCATCCCGGCCTATTCGAGGGTGCTGGAGGTAGGGCGGCCGACCCTTGAACTCGTCCGGACCAAGGTCATGGGCGTCAGCATCGGGTACGAACGCCTCGTCCTGCCACAAAAGTCTGAAGACAAACCCGCCTGGTGCATCAGCCTGGTCGAGGGGCGCTTTTTTGTGTCGCCGATCCAGGACGCCAAGACAGACATCACCGACGACAACATCATCCAGCTTTCTCATCGAAGGGCAGACCACCAAGGAGATCGGTGACCTGCTGCAGCTTTCGCCACGCACGATCGAGCACCGCATAGACCGGCTCAAGACCCGGTTCGAGGCCCGCAACCTCGTGCATCTGGTGGCAAAGCTTGTTGCCAACCAGGTGGGTCGCAAGGACAGGGAAACCGCCTGAACCGCTTTTGGCAGGAGCGATGCTCCTTACCGGTAGGCGTCGTTGTTGCTCTTGCCGGGTTTGGCCGGATCAATGGCATAACGCCGACCTTCGGGTACGGCAACCGACAGGAAATTTGCCGACAGCTCCTTCAGCCGTGCGCGCATGGTTTCGCCCTTTACCGGGCGGCCGTGACCGGTGATGACCACCTCCGGCTCAAGTGAGGCCAGCAGCGCCACCGATCGTTCCGCCTCGTCCCAATCCGGCGTCAGGTACCGCGGCGGCCCGTGCATTTCTGGTTTCTGGGTCAGCACTTCATACACCGATTCCTGGCCGGTGGTGACGATGGCATCGCCGGCAATCAGTGTGCGGTCGCTTTCGCGCCAGAGCGAAATGTGCCCGGGCGCGTGTCCCGGCGTATGAAGCCATTTCCAACCCGGCATTCCGGGCACGCCCTGGTCGGCAGGCAGCGCCTTCAGCCTGTTGCCGACATCGAAGGGCGAACGTGGGAAAAGCGGGGAGAGCAGCGCCATGGCGCCGCCGCCGACCATCGGGTCGGCCGGCGGGTATGACGCTTGGCCGTTGAGGTACGGAAACTCCACTGGATGCGCGTAAACCGGCACGTCCCAGTGCTGCGCCAGTGCCTCTAGCGACCCTGCGTGGTCGAAGTGGCCATGCGTCATGATGATCGCCGATGGTCGCGAGGCGCGCCCGAAGCGGCTCTCGGCAGCTTCGATGATTCCGCTCTTTGAGGTCGGCAGGCCCGCATCGATCAGCACCCAGTCGCTGCCGCGGGCCGGATCGCCGTAAAAGATCACGTTGACGATCGACAGGCGCTTGTAGGCAAGGTCGGGCGCGAACACCATCGTGCCAGAGCCGGCCTCTGTCACCGGAGCAAGATCGCTGTCGTCGAGCGAAAGCTGAACCGTCATGAAATTCTCCTTTGTCGCATGTGCGGGCAAACCTGCTCGTCGCGGCAAAGTTCCTGACACTAGCGGTGGCGGGGAGGAACCAAGCGAGCTGGCTGCGGTTTGGAACGCATCTGACGACGCACCAAGGAGGCGATGATGGCAGATCCGAAGGACAAGGACCCGGCGGAAGGTTCGCGCGAAACGATCGACAAGGAATTGGCCCGCCAGGGCGATGGCAACAACAAGCCGGATGGCGGCGACAAGGCAGGTCAGAAGGGCCCGGCACAACCGCGCTCATGAGCTATAACGGAGTGACGGAGGCCGATTGGCCTCGTCACGTTCCCTTCCGTCACCGCTTGAGCCCGCGCCGGGCTTCCACCGTCTGGATCGCGCTGATCGCCGTTGATTGGTCGCGGCCAAAGGCCCTGCCGACATCGGCATAGGAAAGTCCGAACTTTTCGCGGATCTCCCACATGATCAGCCGGCGCGCCTCCACAACAGGTTTGAGCGCATTCTTGCCGATGACCTCACGGTAGGGAATGTGGAGTTCGGCGCAGCGCTGCTTCAGGTACAGCACCTCCGGCCGCACCAGCCGGTTGGCGAGATGCAGCTGGTAGGCGCGCACATGCGCATCAAAGGCGATCTGCGCCGTCTTCCAGAGCGGCGGGCGGTCCATCACCTCGATCTGCGGCTTGGACAGGCGCGCCTTGCAGGCAGCACGGGCGAATTTCTGCTGCCGCAGCCGGTGCGCCTGGCGCAGCTGGGCCTGGTAGGGTGTCAAAACGGGAGCTTGAAGCGTCATATCGTAAACAGCAACCATCATCCTCGCGAGTTGCCTCGCAGAACACGTTCAAAGTCGTGAAAACAAAGACACGGAGAACCGATGCACGAGGAGGTGCCAAGGGTTTCGCTGTGCGTGTGGACGATCCAGCCGCAGGGGCAAAGGCCCCGTGATCGCATCCTCTAGATGTGGTTCCGGAGCCCTCATTTCAAGCTTGGCGAAGCGCGGGAAGCACCTCGCGGGCCATGAACTGGATGAAGCCTTCCTGGTCGCGCGAGACGTTATGGATGTAGAGCTCGCCAAAACCGCAGGGGCGGTATTCCTCGATTACCGCCAGCAGCTCGTCTCCCTTGGTAATCAGCGGCATGACATCCTCCATCTGCTCCGGCGTCACGTCCTCCGTCGCCTTGTCGAAATCCTCCGGCCGGCGCAGATCCGCCAGTTTGTCGGGGGTGGCGGCGGCGTTGCGCCATTGCTGCCAGGCAATCTGCCGGGCCTCGTCGCGGGTCGCGGCCCAGGAGAGCTGCAACTGCAGCGCCATCGGCTTGCCCGCGCCGCCATTGTTGCGGAAGGCCGCCACCATCTCCATCAACTCATCTTTGGGTTTGCGGATGGTGATCAGCCCGTCCGCCCAGGAGCCGAGCCAGGCCGCCGTCTTCGCAGTCAGCGCGGCACCAAAGAGGGCCGGCGGCTGCGGCGGCAGCGACCACAGCTTGGCCTCATCCACGTCGAACCACGGATGATGCGCCGTTACGGTTTCACCGCGCAGCAGGTCACGGATGATGCCGGCGGCCGTCTTCAGGCGCTCGTTGCGTTCTTCCTTCTCCGGCCAGCCTTCACCAACGACCATCTCGTTCAAAGCTTCGCCGCTGCCAAGCGCGATCCACGGCACGCGCCCGGGAAACATCTCGGAGAGCGTCGCGATGAGGTGGGCGAGCACGGTGGGGTGGTACCGCCAGCCACCGGGAATGGCGAGGCTCCCGAAGGGGACCTCGGATGTCTGCGCCAAGGCAGCGCCGAGCCACGCCCAGTTGTTGCCGGAGTTTGCCTGCCGCACGCTCCAGGGCGCGATATGGTCGGAGGTCATGACCGCACCGAAGCCGCCGTCTTCGGCCGCCTTGGCGTAATGAAGGAGCTCGCTCGGCGTAAACTGCTCGTGGGATGCGTGGTAACCAATGATCATCTTGGGTCCTGCGGAGAAGGGATGTGCTGTTTCGATGGTGGGGGAGACGGCTGGCCGGCAACCGTTCGGTCGATGAAGAAAACGTGGCCGGAAAGCGGAGCAGCCTTCAGCGCCGCATCATCCATGCCTTCGAACGCCGTAGTGATGAAGAGCGTGCGCAGATCCTCGCCACCAAAGGCGCAGCTCGTCACATTCGGAACCGGGACCGCGATCTCGTCGATCCTTGCGCCGCGCGGCGAAAACACCTGGACACAGGAGCCGCCGAAGATCGCGGCATAGACATTGCCGTCGGCATCGCTGGTGAGCCCGTCCGGGTTTGCCTCGCCCAGGTTGACGAAGACGCGCTTGTGATCGGCCACGCCGGTTTGGAGGTCGTAGTCATATTGCCAGATGATGCCGCGGCTGGTGTCGGCATGGTACATGACCGCGCCGTCAGGGCTCCACGCCTTGCCGTTGGCGTTCTTGTAGCCGCCCTCGATTTCCGACAGGCCGTGCTGGCCGAGGCGATAAAGTGCGGCGGTTTCAGAAGGCTCGTTCGACGTATTGATGGTCCCGGCCCAGAGCCGCCCGTCCGGATCACATTTGCCGTCGTTCAACCGGTGGCCTTCCGGCAGGTTGAGCGTGGCAAGCGACGTCTCCTGCCCGGTAGCCCGATCAAGCAGCGCGATGGCATCGGCCAGGCCGGCTAGCAGTGTGGCGCCCTCGATCGGAAACACGAAGCTCACGGGCAGGCGTGTGCTGATGGTCTGCAGGTCGCGACCCAGAGCATTGCAGGAATGGATCTGCTGGCCATCGATGTCGACCCAGAACAGGCGCGACGTGATCGCGTCCCAGAACATGCCTTCGCCGAGCCGGCAGCGGGGCAGGTCGAGATTGAGAGGTTGAGCTTGGGCCATTCCGTTCCTCGTGCGCGCCCTGGCCTTTGCCAGCGCGTCCGGAGAAACCCTTTGCGTGGTGCGTGGTTCCACCGGCAGTTCGCTCCAGGTTGCCCCTTAGCGGAACTTCCCGAACCGGGTGCGGGTTACACGACACCACCCAAGGGAAAGGGATCGCATGACAAGGCAGACCCCGGCGCAGGCGCTGGAGCGGTTCGAGGCGCTGTCGCCGGTGGACCCGGCGCAGATGGTTGGCCTGTGGCGCGGCACAGGGTTGCCGACCGGGCATCCGCTGGATGGCGTGCTGGAAAATCTCGGCTGGTTCGGCAAGCGGTTCACCGCGGATGGCCGTGCCGATGCGCTGCTTTTCACTGCCGGCGAGCGGCGCCTTGTGCCTGTCGATCCCAAATATGTGCCGCTTCGCCTGGCCGTGCGCCTGTCCGGTTTCGGGCGCACTGGCGCCGCACGCAATCTGTTCAGCCACCTGAAGCTCAGGTTCCGGGCAGAAGAAACGGTCGCTTCGGTTAAAACGCTCGCCTTCCGCGGCATGCTGAGCGCCGCGATGGTCTATGACAAGCAGCCGATCATCGATCATTTCCGGCTGATCGACGGGAACCGGCTGATGGGCGTCATGACGATCGAGTGGGACGAGCGGTTCTACTTCTTCGAACTGGCCCGCGTGGAAGAAGCAGGTGCCGCAGCACCACGACCCGTGACAAATCCTAAGCCGTGAGCCATCTACAGGCTATGGACCCTGTCTTTTTCGACAGACGCGCCGTGGACGTGGCGCGTGACCTCATCGGTGCCGAGCTGGATGTGGCAGGCGCCGGCGGCGTCATCGTGGAAACGGAAGCCTATGAACCGGATGATCCCGCCTCGCACAGCTTTCGTGGCCCGAGCGCCCGCAACGCCGTGATGTTCGGCCCGGCCGGCCATGCTTATGTCTATCGCTCCTACGGCATCCACTGGTGCCTTAACTTCGTCTGCAAGCCCGGCAGCGCAGTGCTGATCCGCGCTCTTCACCCGATCCGGGGACTGGAGGAGATGGAGCGGCGAAGGGGTCTGGCGGACCCGGTTCTCCTCTGTTCGGGGCCGGGGCGGCTGTGCCAGGCGCTCGGCATCACCATCGAACACAATGGTTTGCCGCTGTTCGAGCCACCGTTCGCGCTTTCGCCACCTGGGGCCGAACCGATGGTCGTCACCGGCCGCCGCATCGGCATCAGCAAGGCGGTCGACCTGCCATGGCGGTTCGGACTTTCCGGCTCCGCCCACATCAGCCGCAGGTTTACCGGCAAGGGTGGGCTGGCGCCACAAGATGCAGCGCCCGGGCCCTGATTGGCCCTAGTCCTCGTACCTGCGCCCGAGCAGGGTGAGCAGGCCGTAGGTCGCAAGGCCAAGCAGGATGCCGCCGGCGCCGAGCAGCAGCGCATAGGACATGATGTTGTCCGACAGCCAGTTTGCCGCGATCAGCCGGATGTTCTCAAACGACATCGGCTGCGTCGGCATGAAGCGGAAGCGGCTGACTGCAACCGTTTCCGGCTCCTTGTCGGGCCCGGCATAAGCGATGATCCGACCGGCGAGCTTGTCCCATTCCTGCCGGCTCGACAGCGCCTGCATGCCTTCCGCGAGCGACGTCGAATCCGGCGCGATCAGCGCGGTCCAGGTGCCGACATCGGTCGGGTCGCTTTCCTGCGCGATGATCATCTTGGCGTCCTTCGACGGCTTGTAAGCCTCGTCCGCTTCCGGTGCGAAGCGCAGCATCGAAAGGCTGAGGTCGAAGTTCTCCTTGACCCAGTCGCTCAGGGCCTCAAACTGGCGGCGGAAGAAATTTCCGCCGGTCAGCTGCTGCCAGTCCTGCAGCGTCACGGATGATCCGGCAGAGGTCGTGGTGGGCGTGCCGGCCGGGCTCCAGCTGCTGCGGCTTTCCTGGTCGATGTTCAGCTGGGTCAGGATGTTTGTCGGCATTTCGGATACCGCGCCCACGAAGATCGCGTCACTGCCGGCAATGCGGGCGGCCGAAATGGTCACGTCCACCGGGATGACGTGGTGCGAGGCAACCGCCATCTTGCCGAGGAAAGTGGCTGCGGCCGAGAGCGAGTTTTCTTCGATGCGTCCGAGGAAAAGCGAAACCGGGTTCGGGCTCGTCCGGTACGGGAAGCCCGTGCCGGCCGTTGCGGCGAGATTCGGAACCTGGGCAATGCGAGCAAAATCCGGCATCCGGAATTGCGACGTGCCGAAGAGCGCAAAGCGCGGCTTGTTGTCGGCCGTGGCTCCTGGGGCGCAGACCTGGTCCTGCTCGGTGCGCAGCGATGCCTCGATGGTGATCGTGTTCACGCCCGGCTTGAAGTGGCGCAGGGTGAGCTTGATCGGCAGGTGCCGAAGCACCGCACCGCCCGACGACGTGACCGGCACGGTGGAGGCGAGATTGCCGTTGACAATGACATCGATATGGCTGCCCGGTTGGACGGCGCCGGAATAGGCGGCGTCGAGCAGGATGCGCGCCTCGCCGTAGGCCGTGGCATAGAAGTCCGCCGGCACGCCGATCGTGAAGCTGGTGCGGAACAGGCGTCCGCCGAACTCCTGGCTTTCGATGCCAAGCTGCGAAAAATCGAGCTGCGCCTTGGAGAACAGGAACGGCGTCTCGACGCCACGCCATGACTGGGTGGCGAGCGTATCGCGCCGTTGCGTGGTGCTGCCGTTGGTGGAGGCGACGAAGCTGTCGACCAAACCTTCGAGCGCCGGCCAGGTTGGGCCGGAGAGGATCAGCGCAGAGGATCCGTCGGATCCCGGGTAATCGAGGAAGCTTGCGACAGCCGCGTTGGCGGCGGCAGACGTCAGCGCCGGAAGCAGGCCCTGCAATTCGTCATGGGTGCCGACAAAGATTGGCAGTTCGCCCGGCTGCGGCAGGGCGCTTGGGGCTTTCTCGAAGATGAAGGACTGGTTGGGCATGCTGCCCATCAGCGCCAGGCCCTGGGCCAGTCGCATTAGCACGTCTGTCGAGCCGAGCTGATCAAGCGCCGGGACAATCAGCCGAAAGCGGGTATTGCCGGCGGGGTCGACGCCGAGCGCCCGGATGTCGTCCAGCCGCGAGAACCGGCGCATGTCCGGCGCCTCGAAGGAAAGATAGGTGCGGGTCGGGTCGATGTCGGTCCAGAGCTCGAAGGTCGACTCGATGGTGCAGTCGGTGCGGTGCCGCTGGTCAGCGCGCAGTTGAATAATGTTGGCGCCGGCCTTCAGCGTTCCGGCGGGCACGGTCACGACCTGGTCGCCCACCTGGTCCGTGAAGGCGATCGGGTTGTCGAGGATCGGCACGTCATTGATGGTGACGTTGAGCCGTGAGATCTCCGGCGCGACAACGATGGCGTTCTGGTAGCCAAGATGCAGCTTGGCGGGCGAGGCCGCTTGTTCGGGCGTGAGATAGACGGACCAGGAACGCCGGGCGCTCTCGCCGGATAGACGCAGGCTTTTCTCCGGTACGAGATAACGCCGGCCGGCTGCCGTCTTCGCTGCCTCGGCTTCCTCAGGCTTCTGCTGGTCTGCCTGCCGCGGAACGTCCTGTTGTGCGGGGGTGGCCGGCGGCACTGGCTGCGTCAACTGCGGTAATACTGGAGCGGCCGGCGGAGGAGCGGGGTTCGCGGGGGCGGCAGGACGCTCCGGTTGCGCGGGTGGCGCGGCAACGGGTGGCTGGACCGCAGGCGAGGCGTTGGGGCCGCCTTCAGGGTTCATGTTGAATGGCGCAGGCGCCTGCGCGGTTGCGATGCTGGCGGAAAGAACGAAGACGAGGGCGGCGAGAATGTTTTTCATGGCCACCTCCTTATCGCCGCGACGCTGCAGCGCTGTCGCGCGAGGTGTTGCGCACGAGATAGGAAAGCCCGCGCCCGGTCTGATAGGTCGCCAGGCCCAAGAACCAGATCGTGCCGCCGATGATGCCCGGGTTGTGGCGCCGGGAAATCTGGAATTGCGTCCACTGCGCGGAATTCGCAAAGATCAGGTCGGCGATCAGCCGGTGGTCCGTCGCCTTCTGCGGCTTGTAGCGGCAGCCGATCGTGGTGACGTCGCCGACGGTGTCGAAGTTGCGGATCTCCACCGGCAGGTCGCTGACGGGCAGGTCGCTGTAAGGCTGGAAGCGCAGCGTGCCGAGCTTCTCGACGGAGATGCCCTGGAAGCCTTCGGTATAAACCTGGACCGCAGTGCCGTTGGCCGACACGTCCTCGATGGTCGCGGTAAACCAGCGACCGTCGATGCCGAACTCGCAGCGGCGGCTGACCTTCACGCGCCGCGACGACTGGCGTTCGCCGCGTTCGGAAACGACGCCGAGCGCGCAGCCGGCGAGGATGATGTTGAGCAGGTTCCAGCCGCCGACGACCAGCGTCACGTCTGCCTTGTAGGGTTCGGAATAGACCCGGTAGACGCTGATCGCAAAGGCGACCAGCAGCACGAAGAAGATCACGAAGAAGGGCCGGCTGATTTCCGACAAGCGGCTGACCGAGACGGATTCGTCCTTGGCCGTCACCTTGAAGGTGGGCTTGCGCGGGTTGAGCATCACCGACACGACGGCGGGAAGCAGGTGAACCGTCTGCACATACTCATAAAGCTCGGAGATCCACGGCCAGCGGAACGACCCATAGAGGTAGTTTTGCATCATCAGGTTCACGACCATGTAGGCCAGCGAATAGACGAGGAACTCTCCACCCGAGGAGGTGAAGATCTGCAGGTCGAAGAACAGGTAGAAGAGCGGCGCGAACAGGAAGATCGTGCGCGGGAAGGGGAAGAGCCAGAAGAGCGTCGATGACATGTAGCAAAGGCGCTGCGGGAAAGAGAGGCCGCGCTTCAACGGCGGGAAGCGGAAGCGCAGGATCTGCATCATGCCTTGGGCCCAGCGGCTGCGCTGGCCGATGAAGCTTGCGAAGGTTGCAGGCTGCAGGCCGGCGATCAGCGGCCGGTCGAGGTAGATACTGTGCCAGCCGCGGCTGTGCAGGTCGAGCGCGGTTTCGCAGTCTTCGGTGATGCTGACGCCCGAGAAGCCGTTCGAAACGTCAAGCGCCTTGCGGTTCAACACCGCTGCCGAGCCGCAGAAGAAGGCGGCGTCCCATTTGTCGAGACCGCGCTGGATGATGCCGTAGAACATCTCGTTCTCGCTTGGCATCTTTTCGAAAGTGCGCAGGTTCCGCTCGACCGGGTCCGGGTTCAGGAAGAAGTGCGGCGTCTGGACGAGGAAAAGCTTCGGGTCGTCTGCGAAGAAGCCGACCGTTTCCAGAAGAAAGTCGCGCGCTGGTGCGTGGTCTGCATCGAAGACGGCGACGAGATCGCCGGTCGAATGCTTCAGACCATTGTTGAGGTTGCCCGCCTTGGCATGCTCGTTCTTGTCGCGGGTAAGGTAGTTGACGCCAAGGTCCTTGCACAGCAGCTTCAGTGAGTTGTGTCGCTGTTCGGCGGCGCGGGCGTCGAGCACGTTGGCAGACTTGCGCTTCTGCAGCGTGCCGCCGTCATCGAGTAGCCAGACGGTAAGCTTTTCCGGCGGGTAATCGAGATTGCGCGCCGCGGCGAGCGTGTTGGCGAGCAGGCCTTCGTCCTCGTTATAGGTCGGAACGAATACATCGACCGTTGGCAACTCGCCGTCCTGCCGTTTGCTGTAGGGCGGACGAGGCGGCAGCGGCATCGACACCACGAACAAGCTCAAGGCCAGCATCAGGACGCTGTACATCTCGGCGAGGTAGACGAGCAGGCCGGGGATGAAGTTTTCCAGCTGGTTCACCGGCGGCAGCGTGCTGGTGGTGCGCCAATAGACATAACGCAGGATCATCGCTGAACCGAAGGCAAGCGCCACGAGGCGCCACTTTCCTTCCGCCTTCAGCACGCGGATGATCGCCATGACACCGACAACGAGCAGGCTAGCGATCAACTGCGTCCGCGTGTTGATAGGAAGCGTTACGAGGGTGATGATCAGTACACTCGCAAGCGCCCAGACAACCGCGGAAAGAAAGACTCGCATGCTTTACTCGTTTTTATTGCTGCCTGGTCCTCGCTAGCATCCGTTGGCAGCAGTGTTCATTGATCCTGCGCATCTAGGTGAAGGAACCGTTACGCGTTGGCTCCTTTCAAAGCCCGATGGTGAAGGAATGACCGGTTTTGAAACGGGTGCGTTGGTGATGCCAGATTGTGTCGCTGTTGTGGTGGAAGCCGCCACATTTGAGGCCTGGATGCCCGGACGTGGCACCGTGATCCCCGAATTCGCCACAGGAGTTGTTGGAACGGAAGCTGGTGCGGCTGCCTGTCGGCGCGGTCCCGCGGAAGTTTGGGTCGCGACCCGCTGGACAGGAGGTGCCGAAATCGCGCCCGTATAAACCACGCGCCGCTCCGGCAGCACCGGAACGATCGGCTCGCCGGTGGAAGGCCGCGGGTAGATCGGGGCGCCGACGCCGCCAAGATCGGACGAAACCGGTTTCGGTTCGCCGTACGGGTTCCAGGTGTTGGAATCCACTGACCCGGTGATGGTGTAGTTATACATCACTGCCAGCAGGCGCTCTTCGGTCGCATCCGTCTGGCAAAGCCTCAGCCTGACCTGGATTGAGCCGTTGTTGGCAAGCGGCGAAACGGTGCCGCCCGGCGAGCGGATCTGCTGCCAAGCGTAAAGGCAGAGGTCGCGTCCGGCGCCATGCCCGAAGGCGTAACCGAACGGCCCGTAATTGTTCTGCACGAAGAAGGCGGACCGCTGCATGCGGATGCCGGGCAGCGCCTGGCGCATTTCCGATGCGATGCCGGACTGCGTCACGGGTCGCGATGTCAGGTTGTTGTCGCCATAAAGGAAGGGGTTTGCGGTACCGAAGAACTCCACCTTGAAGGAATTCTGCCCGGGCGTTGCAGCCGAGGTGGCGAGGTAGATATCCTGCGCCACGGCATTGTTGTAGCGCCGCTCGATAACGCTGACGATGGCGGGGCCGCTTGGCGGCGGCAAAAGCCGCGCTTCTTCGTTCGGCACGGTCTTGGCAAATGTGCCAAGCTGGGTTGGATTGCCGGCGCATCCAGCAGCAACGAGCGGCAGCAAAAGCGCCAGCAGCGTCCTCGTCCTGGTGCGGCCTTGGCTGCGAGGGTTGATGATTCGAATCAAATGATCGTCCGCCATATGTGAGCTTCGTCGTTTGAGCTGTGGCTAATAAGCCAGGCTTTCCACCGTCCATAAGCGGGGCACCGACGCAAACACAAAGCGATGATCCCGGTCGAATAAGACTTTCCTAATTCTGAAATTCTAAATGTTCGTTAACCATATCGTATCAATGTCCCGCCAAGTTTGGTCGTCGTGCCATACCTCTCTCTGAAGGGTTGGCGGTGGCGCGGAAAGGACGATGCGGAAGATAGAATGCGGTTCTCGCTCATCTTACTCACTGCCTTGGGCATTGCCGCCATGGGGCTCTACGCGCTGAAAAGCAGCGAGTCCGTGGATCTTGGCCTCATCACGAGCTCGATCTCTCCGGGCGGACCAAGTGATTCGCCCGTCGAAGAGCCGACCGCCGCAGAAGCGACCACGATCGAGGATGGAAGTGCCCCTGAACTGACCGCGGCAGGATCTCAGCCAACGACGTCCGTCGAAAAGACCGAGCGGATGGTGTCGCAGCTTATCTATCCGAACCGGCAGCCGCAGCCGCAGGCCGCCGCTAAGCCAGACCCGGCGGCACTTGTGGTCGCGCAGTCCGCGCCATCGCTGCAAAAGCCGCCCTTCGATGCCGACGAGCCCGAAACCGTTGCCCAGGTCAATCCGCAGACCGTAATCACCGTCCCGTCGACGACACGCGGGAATGAGGAGCCGGTGGTGGATGAAAGCGCGCTGCGCTACTTTGCGGCGCGTGGCGACACCGCCCGCTTGCAGGCGGAAATCTCTAGGCTTCGTACCCTTTACCCGAACTGGACCCCTCCGGCCGATCCGCTGGCCGTGCGGGTCAATGCCGACCGCCAGCTTGAAGAGATGTGGGCGCTTTACGCGCAATCGCGTTATGCCGAGGTGCGCAAGGCGATCGCCGACCGGCAGGCGACGGAGCAGGGGTGGCAGCCGCCAGCCGATCTCCTCGACCGCTTGAAGCTTGCCGAAGCGCGCGCCAGCCTGGTCGCCGCATCCGATGCAAAGAACCATGAAGCCGTGCTGCGCACCGCGGCAGAAAACCCGAGCCTGCTCACCTGCAGCGAAGTGGATGTCTTGTGGCGGGTGGCGGAAAGCTTTGCCCAGACCGACAAGAAGGGCCGCGCCCGCGACGCCTACGCCTATGTCCTCGACAATTGCGACAATGCTTCGGAGCGTTTCGCGACGCTCCAGAAGGCGGCCGAGCTTTTGCCGATCGACATGCTGGACGACCTCCTCTCAAAGGAGCGCACACCGACGGGTGGCCAGCCGGAATTCGAGCCGCTGCGTGACGATATCGCCCGCCGCCTGGTCGGCCAGGGCAATAGCGACGAAAAGCTGGTCGTGCCGGAAAAGTACCTGACGCGGCTTGAGCGCGTGGCCGAAGCCAACGGGCTCGCATCCGATGCGCTGCTGCTCGGCTGGTATTACTACCGGCGTGAAAACCTCGGCGCTGCCGAGCGCTGGTTCCGCCGCGCCTTCGCCAAGGAAGAAACCGCGTCTGCCGCCGAAGGGCTGGCGCTCACGCTTATTGCGCAGAAATCGCCCGTCGAGGCCGAGAGTGTGCTTTACCGCTGGCGCGATTCCTCGCCGGGCTCGAAGCAGGCCTATCTTGCCGCTGTTGCGAACCTGCTCGCGCTCGATCCGCCGCCGGTCCTGCAGCAGGAGGTCCTGCAGCGGATGGCGCCGGTGGTGATTGCCGAGCGTGGCGTCAATGCTGCCCAGCAGTTCGGCTGGTATGCACGCGCCATGCAGCAGCTGGAGACTGCCGCTGAATGGTTCTCGGCAGCCTTATCTTGGCGCGCAGATGACGAGCCGTCGGCCTACGGCCTGGCGCTCACCCGCAATGATCTCGGCGACGAGGCGGCTGTAGCGCAGATTCAGCGCAACTGGGCTGGACGGTCCGAGCGGATCGCCCGGCTTGGCGAACCGGAAGAAGAAACCGAGGCCCGTCGCCGCGCCGCCCGCGCCAACCCGGTCGATCGCCAGAACCAGGCGCCAGCGACGGATGCCGAATCTACGCCGGTGCCCGCCCAGCAGGTGCGCCAGGCGCAGCCTGTTTCGCGTTCCGAGACGGTGGTCGTCGAGACAAAGCCGGTGCAGACAACGCGCCGCGTAAACCGGGTGCAGGTCCAGACGACGACCCGCCGCGGCCAATGCTCCACCACGCTTGACGCACGGCAACTGTCACCGGATGCCGCACTTGCAAGAGGCTGGTGCCTGATGGACCTGAACCGGCCGATGGAGGCCGTGCAGGCCTTTGACGCGGCCTATGCCAGCACTTCCGCCGACACCCGCTCGGATGCCGCCTATGGCAAGAGCCTCGCCTACCTGCGCGTTGGGCTGACCGACAAGGCAGCGGTTGCGGCCGCCGATGTCGGGCAGACGAACCGCCGCGCCGTGGAGCTCCAGACGGCGATTCTTGCCGACCGCGCGCTCAACGCCTTCAAGCGGGCCCGCTACCGCGAAACGCTGATTGCGCTCGACCAGCGCGCACAGATTGCGCCGGAGCAGGCCGACCTGATGGCGTTGCGGGGTTATGCGCATCTCAATCTCGGCCGTCTTGCGGATGCCAAGCGCATCTTCCAGGCGCTTGCGGACATCGGCAACAAGGACGGATTGCGCGGTCTTGCGGACATCGGCGCTCAATTCTGAGGGCGATTTTCTGCCCGTATTCGAAGATGCTGAATTAAATCAACTGCAAGAAGCCAAAGGCGGTTTCTCATACCGTCTATTAACCTTCACGCAAGGAATTAACCATACAAATTGGGGATCACGGCGAGGTGGGCGGACTGCGTTCTCCCACAAGGCATGACGCCGCCCAGCCGTACCGGTGACAATCCGGTATCCAATCATGAAATCCAGGAACCTTCTGGCGACCGATGTTGCCTGTGCCTGACGGACGGTGGTCCGCCCTGGCCGGTGCTGCGTGCTCGCCCCGGACGCTGGGTGTCATGAGCAGCATGAAGCCAGACCTTCACGGCTTGGTTGGTTAATTGGGGACATGATCAGTGCAGGAAACGCCCTCGGATCAGGCGCGACGGAGCCAGGCAGGCAGCCTGGGCGAGAGGCTGGCTTTTGCCGGGCTCGACGCGGAACTGCGCGACCTCCTTCGGCGTGTGCGCCCGCAGATCGAGGGCCACTCCAAGACCGGCCTGCGTGACCTCTTCCACCGTTTTCAGACATTCCCGGAAGCCGCACGCCTTTTCGAGAGCGAACAGCAGATCGAGCGTCTCCACGACCTGCTCGCCTCGCACTGGAGCGTGCTGACCGACGCGCGCTTCGATGCGCTTTATGCCGAGCGCGTCAAGGTTCTGTCGGATGCGGAGATCCGCATGGGCATGGACCCGCGCTGGCACATTGCCGGCCACGGCATCATGCTCGAGCACCTGATCGCCGGCATCGTCGTCGACATGGCGCCGAAGTCCATTCTGCCGGGCGCACGCAAGCGCGAGCAGGAACTTCTAGACCTGATCAGCGCCGTCATCCGGCTGGTGATGGTCGATGTCGAGATCGCCGTTTCGCTGCGCTTCAATGATCTTCGCCACAAGCATCAGCGCGCGCTTGCCGAGCAGCGCCAGGCTGACCACGCGCAGACAGTGGATGCCTTCTCCGATGTCATTGCAGCTCTTGCCGAGCGCGACCTGACGGCAGAACTTCCCGGCGACGTGCCGCCGGCGCATCGCGAACTGGCCGATCTCCTGAACAAGGCGGTCGCCACCATCCGATCTTCCGTGCAGACGACGGCCGAGCACAGCGGCAAGGCTGATGCGCTCACCCAAACGATCGTGGACAGCGCGCGCACCGTCGCCGAAGCGTCTGCCGAACAGTCCGGCCGCCTGCAGGATGCTGTTCGGGCGCTCGCCGATCTCGGCCATCGCGTCAAGGGAAGTGCTGCGGAAACCGCCGCTGCCGAAAAGGCCGCTGCCGATACGCGCAGGGCTGCCGAGCAGAGCGGTGACGTCGTAGGCCGCGCCATCAGCGCCATGGCCGATATCGAGACCTCCGCCGAAAAGATCGGCGAAATCATCGGCGTGATCGACGAGATTGCCTTCCAGACCAACCTGCTGGCGCTGAACGCCGGCATCGAGGCAGCGCGCGCTGGCGACAGCGGGCGCGGTTTTGCCGTCGTGGCGCAGGAAGTCCGGGCCCTGGCGCAGCGTTCGGCCGAAGCCGCCCGCGAGATCAAGACGCTGGTCAGCACCACCAAGGGCCAGGTCGATGCAGGCGTCGACATGGTCCACAAGACGCAGGATGCGATTGGCGGCATCGTCCGGCAGGTGTCGGAGATCAATGACGCCATTGCCGGCATCTCGCGCGACAGCCACGACCATGCGAGCGGGCTGGACAACCTGACCACCCAGATTGGCGCCGTCAGCGAACAGGTGGCTTCCAATGCGGCAGTCGCCAGCCGGGCAGGCGAGGGCGCCGACGACCTCCATACCGTGATCCTGGAACTTGGCCGCACCGTGCGCGAGTTCCGCATCGAGCGGCAGAACCATTTTGCGGAACCACGACGCACTGTCGCGTCCAAGCCGGCGCTTGTTGCGCTGGCCCCGATTCCCGTCGAGCGGCCCGAAGAGGCCGACTATTTCTTATCGAAAAGACAAGGATTTTACTGATGGCAGCAAGCAAGACAGGCTCAGGAACTCTCCAGCTGTCGGCCGTCCTGGACCTCAACGAGGCATCCGTCCTGCACGGGAAGCTCACCTCCATGCGAGGCAGCGACATCGTCATCGACGCATCTGCCGTCGAGCGGGTCGGTGCGCAATGCGCCCAGGTGCTGGTGGCCGGCAAGCGGGCCTGGGACGAAGATCAGAAGTCCTTCCTTGTCGAGAAGGCGTCAGATGCATTTGAGAAGACGATGCAGTTGATTGGCATCGATACAAACAATTTGGTTGCTAAGGAGCTCTAGCAATGAAGAAAAAAGTACTGACCGTGGATGATTCACGGACGATCCGGAACATGCTTCTGGTGACCCTCAACAATGCAGGTTTCGAAACCATTCAGGCCGAAGACGGCATTGAAGGTCTCGAAGTACTTGAGGGATGCAACCCCGACGTCATCGTCACCGATATCAACATGCCGCGGCTCGATGGCTTCGGCTTCATCGAGGGGGTGCGGCGCAACGAGAAGTACCGTGCGGTGCCGATCCTCGTGCTGACGACCGAAAGCGACGCGGAAAAGAAGAACCGTGCCCGCCAGGCCGGCGCCACGGGCTGGATCGTCAAGCCTTTCGACCCTGCCAAACTCATTGATGCGATCGAGCGTGTAACCGCCTGAGCCAGGAATTCTTCCGATGGATATGAACGAAATCAAAGAGATCTTCTTTCAGGAATGCGAAGAGCAGCTCGCTGAACTGGAGTCGGGTCTTCTCAAGCTGAACGACGGGGACCGCGACCCCGAGACGGTCAATGCCGTGTTTCGCGCCGTTCATTCCATCAAGGGAGGTGCTGGCGCGTTCGGTCTCGATGACCTCGTCGCCTTCGCGCACGTTTTTGAAACGACGCTCGATTGCGTTCGCTCCAACAAGCTGGAGCCGAACCACGATGTCCTGAAGGTCATGCTGAAGTCGGCGGACGTGCTGGCCGACCTCGTCAGCGCCTCGCGTGACGGCGGCAGCGTCGATGAATCGCGTACCCGCGGGCTGGTGAAGGAACTGGAAGCGCTTGCAAAGGCCGAGCTTCCGGCAGGCGGTCACGAAGCGCCGAAGGCTGCTCCAGCCGCTCCGGCTCCGAAGGCGGAAGCGCCGGCGCCGACCGACGACAGCGGTTTCCAGCCGATCCCGTTCACCTTCGAAGGTTTTGGTGACGACGAAGAGCCGGCGATCGAAGGCTCGACCTACGAGATCACCTTCAAGCCGCGCCGCGAACTTTATGCCAAGGGCAACGAAGCCGCTCTGCTCTTGCGCGATCTCTCCCGCCTTGGCGAGATGAGCATCAACTGCGACATGGATGCGCTGCCGGCCCTCGACAAGATGGATCCGGAAGCCTCCTATTTTGCCTGGAAGATCTCGCTCAAGACCACCAAGAGCGAAGACGACATCCGCGCCGTCTTCGAGTTTGCGGAATGGGATTGCGAACTTGAGGTGAAGGTTGCCGAGGAGAACACCTCGGATGAGGAACTGCCGATGACGCCGGTTCCGTTCGACCTTTCCATCCTTGACGATTCTGCGGCACCGGCTGAAGAAGAAAAGGCTGCCGCTCCGGCTGAAGACCCGGCTGCCAACGCGGTCGCTGCTGCCGAAGCGGCGACCGGCGTTGCCAAGGCCGTCGCGCGCGCTGCCGAAAAGAAGGAAGCCGCAGCACCTGCCACGCCTGCCGCAGCAGCCGCTGCCGCTCCTCAGACTATCCGCGTTGATCTCGATCGTGTCGACCGCCTCATCAACCTCGTCGGCGAGCTCGTGATCAACCAGGCGATGCTGTCGCAGAGTGTTATCGAGAACGACAACACCGGCACTTCGTCCATCAACATGGGCCTGGAAGAGCTGCAGCAGCTTACCCGCGAGATCCAGGACTCGGTGATGGCGATCCGCGCCCAGCCGGTGAAGCCCGTCTTCCAGCGCATGTCGCGTATCGTTCGCGAAGTGGCCGACATGGTGGGCAAGCAGATCCGCCTCGTCACCGAAGGCGAAAACACGGAAGTCGACAAGACGGTCATCGACAAGCTCGCCGAGCCGCTAACCCACATGATCCGCAATGCGGTCGACCACGGCATCGAATCGCCAGAAAAGCGTGAAGCCGCCGGCAAGAACCCGGAAGGCACGATCAAGCTCAGCGCCAAGCATCGCTCCGGCCGCATCCTGATCGAGCTCCAGGACGACGGCGCCGGCATCAACCGCGAACGCGTCCGCCAGAAGGCGATCGACAACGACCTCATCGCGGCCGATGCGAACCTGTCGGACGATGAAATCGACAACCTGATCTTCATGCCGGGCTTCTCAACGGCCGACAAGATCTCCGACATTTCCGGCCGCGGCGTCGGCATGGACGTGGTCAAGCGTTCGATCCAGGCGCTTGGCGGTCGCATTTCGATCTCGTCGCGCCCAGGCTTCGGCTCCACCTTCACCATGAGCCTGCCGCTGACGCTCGCCGTCCTCGACGGCATGGTGGTGACGGTTGCCGGCCAGACGCTGGTGGTTCCGTTGACCGCGATCGTCGAAACGCTGCAGCCGGAAGCCTCAGCCATCCATTCGTTTGGCGCAACACAGCGGCTCATCTCGATCCGCAACTCCTTCTGCCCGCTGGTGGATGTCGGTCGTGTCCTCAACTACCGCGCAACCCAGGCTAACCCTGTCGAAGGTGTCGCGCTCCTGGTGGAATCGGAAGGCGGTGGTCAGCGCGCCCTCATGGTCGATGCGATCCAGGGCCAGCGCCAGGTGGTCATCAAGTCGCTGGAAGCGAACTACACCAACGTCCCGGGCATTGCCGCCGCGACCATCCTTGGTGACGGACGCGTTGCGCTCATCCTCGACGTCGATGCCGTTGTGGCAGCATCGCGAGGCCAGTCCCTCAAGCCTGAAATGTCGTTCGCAGCTACAGGTTAAAACAGGTTAGCCAGTATGTCGTATGCCGTAAAAAACCTTGTCCAGGAAGGCCGCGAGCTCATCGCCTTCCGCATCGGTGATCAGGAATTCTGCGTCAACATCATGTCTGTCCGTGAAATCCGCGGATGGACGCCTGCAACGCCCATGCCGCATGCGCCCGCCTACATGATGGGCGTCATCAACCTGCGTGGCGCGGTGCTGCCGATCATCGATCTTTCCGCCCGTCTGGGCATGAAGGAAGCCGAGCCGACGGCGCGCCACGTCATCATCGTTGCTCAAGTGAAAACTAAAATAGTTGGTCTGCTCGTCGAGGCTGTTTCCGATATCCTTACGATTACCGACGACAATATCCAGCCAGTCCCGGAAGTCTCTTCCGAGCTGGAGAAGCAATACGCCAGGGGCATTCTGGCCATCGACAAGCGGATGATCTGCATGATCGATCTGGATGCCCTTTTCGCGGAAAAGGAAAGCGAAGCCGCATGATAGCCCTGGGCGCGATCGAGACCCGGCCGTCGCCGGATGAGGTCTTGGCGAGCGGCGAATACCCGCTCACCCGCCGTGACCTCACCGAAATCGCGGCGATGATCTATTCCGATGCCGGGATCTACCTCAACGATTCCAAGGCGTCGCTGGTCTATTCGCGTCTGTCGAAGCATATCCGTGCGCTAGGCTTGCGCGGCTTCAAGGACTATGTCGCCCTGGTAAGTTCGCCCGAAGGGGCGGCGGCGCGTCGCGAGATGCTGTCGCATCTGACGACCAACTTCACCCGCTTTTACCGCGAGAACCATCATTTCGAGCACCTGCGCGATGAAGTCCTGCCGGGGCTGATCGCCCGCGCAAAGGCTGGCGGACGCGTGCGCATCTGGTCGGCCGCCTGTTCGGACGGGCAGGAGCCCTATTCGATAGCGCTTACCGTGCTGTCACTGCTGCCGAATGCCGCTGACTACGACTTCAAGATCCTGGCGACCGACATCGACCCGAAGATCCTGGCTGCAGCCCGCGCCGGCATCTACGACGAGAACGCCACCGAGACGATGACGCCGGCCATGCGCAAGCAGTGGTTCCGCGAGGTCGACGTCGGCGGTCGGCGCAAGCTGCAGATCGACGAACGCGTCAAGCGGCTCATCACCTTCAACGAGCTGAACCTCATGGGCCAGTGGCCCTTCAAGGGCAATTTCGACGTCATCTTCTGCCGCAACGTCGTCATCTATTTCGATGAGCCGACGCAGGTGAAGATCTGGTCGCGCTTTGCCTCGCTGCTGCCGGAAGGCGGGCATCTCTATATCGGCCACTCCGAACGCGTGTCGGGCGAGCCGAAACATCTCTTCGACAATATCGGCATTACGACCTACCGCTTTTGCGGCAAGAATGCAGGGAGGAAAGCATGACTGCACCTGCGCGCGTTCTCGTCGTGGATGATTCCCCCACCATGCGGGGGCTGATCACGGCGGTTCTCAACTCGGATCCGGAAGTGCGTGTTATCGGCCAGGCCGGCGACGCCATGGAAGCACGCGCGGCAATCAAGCAGTTGAACCCGGACGTGGTGACGCTCGACATCGAGATGCCCAACATGAACGGGCTGGAATTCCTCGAGAAGATCATGCGCCTGCGCCCGATGCCGGTCATCATGGTGTCCACCATGACCCACCACGGCGCCAATGCGAGCCTTGCGGCGCTTGAAATCGGCGCCTTCGACTGCGTTGGCAAGCCGGGCCCGGGCGAGCCCCGCCCGTTCGGCGATCTGGCCGAGAAGGTGAAGGCCGCGGCACGGTCGCTGCATCGGCGCACTCTGGCGCCTGCCGTGTCGGTTTCTCCTGCCACGGAATATCGCGTCGGCCGCAAGGTCGTCGCCATCGGCTCTTCCACGGGCGGCGTCGAGGCGCTGATCGCGGTGCTGCAGAAGTTCCCGCAGAACTGCCCGCCGACGGTAATCACCCAGCACATGCCGTCGACGTTTACTAAAAGTTTTGCCGAACGCCTTAATCGTATCTGCGCCCCGGTGGTGCAGGAAGCGACGGACGGCGCAAGGCTGGAGATCGGCAAGATCTATCTGGCGCCGGGTGGCGAACGGCACCTCCAGGTGGTCAACCCATCGGCACCGTGCTGCCGACTGGTCGAAAAGGATCCGGTGAACGGCCACAGGCCGTCGGTGGATGTGCTCTTCGATTCGGTTGCGGAACTGGCCGGCCGCAATGCCGTCGGGGTCATCCTGACGGGCATGGGCCGGGACGGGGCATCAGGGTTGCTCAGGATGCGCAGCGCGGGCGCGCGCACCATTGGGCAGAACGAAAAGACATGCGTGGTCTACGGCATGCCGAGGGTCGCTCATGAAATTGGCGCCGTCGAGCAGCAGCTGCCGCTCAACGCCATAGGAGAAGAAGTTTTGAGATTAACTGCCGCCCGAAAAGAAGGTACCGAATAAATGTCTCTCGCTGAAAAAATCAAAGTTCTGATCGTCGATGATCAGGTGACCAGCCGCCTGCTGCTCAGCGACGCTCTGACACAGCTCGGCTTCAAGCAGATCACTGCCGCTGGCGATGGCGAGCAGGGCATGAAGATCATGACGGAGCAGCCGCATCACCTGGTGATCTCCGACTTCAATATGCCGAAGATGGATGGCATCAACTTCCTGCAGGCTGTTCGGTCGAACCCGAACACCAAGAAGGCGGCCTTCATCATCCTGACCGCACAGGGAGACCGTGCCCTGGTGCAAAAGGCGGCCCAGCTCGGCGCCAACAACGTGCTCGCAAAGCCCTTCACCATCGAAAAGATGAAGGCTGCGATTGAAGCCGTGTTCGGAGCGCTGAAATGAATGAGGCCGCTGCAGCCAAGCGGGTGCATATCATTCAAGGAGAGTTCAAGGTCGTCAACGATCCCAACGTCGTTCTGTCGACCATCCTTGGCTCCTGCGTGGCTGCATGTCTTCGCGATCCGGTTGCTGGCGTCGGCGGCATGAATCATTTCCTGCTGCCGGGCTCGGCAAGTTCCACGTCATCGGGCGGCGACGCGACGCGTTACGGCGTGCATCTCATGGAACTGCTGATCAACGGCCTCCTGAAACAGGGCGCCCGTCGCGATCGACTGGAAGCAAAGATCTTCGGCGGCGCAAAGACGATCGCCAGCTTTTCGAATGTCGGCGAGCAGAATGCGGCTTTTGCCATGCAGTTCCTCAAGGATGAGGGGATCCCGATCGTCGGCTCCTCCACCGGCGGAGACCATGGTCGCAAGCTGGAATACTGGCCGGTCAGCGGTCGTGCACGGCAATATCCGCTCACGGGCGCCGAGACACAGCGCACGGTGGCCCTGGAACAGCGTCCGATCCGGATGCCGCCCAAGCCCGCCGAAAGCTCGATCGAATTCTTCTAATCACGGAAACGGTAATGAACGACATCGTAATGCCGCCAATCGCCTCTCTCGAGGAGCCGCTCCCCGAGATCCTGATGCGGCTGGTGTCGGAGCTTCATGACGTCGCTTATCTCATCGAGCGCATTGAGCCCCAACTCCTGGAAATCGGCGGCGACGCGCTTCTTGGTTCGACGGACGCCATCAAGGTGCTCCAGGGCATCGACCTTGCGGTCCAGAAGACCCGCGGCATCGCCGAATTCATTGACACCATTACCGGTGCAATCCCGGATAACTGGGTGGTGGATGTGTCGACGGCGCTCAGCCTCGTGAAGCTCGCAGACATGCAAAAGGCGCTCGCAAGCGGGCACCGCCACGGCCATTCCCAGCCGCTCGGCAAGGCCGCCGGCGACTTCGACTTCTTCTGATTTTCTGGATGGCGCGCCCGCCGCGCCTGACGCCAACATCCACATTCGTCACCCCCGCATTTCTATCGAAACGCTCGCACAAGCTTCGTTTCCTAGAGGTGCCGGTGGGCGTAGGGCTCTGATACCTCGATTGACGATGTGGGAACAGAATGAATCTGTTGGCTCAATTTTCACAAGTAACTAAAAATCTGGCCGGTCTAGGCCAGACGAAACTTATTGCATTGGGCGCCGTCGGCGTCGTTTCGATAGCGATTGTTTTGGCAGCGGCGATTTTCGTCAACAAGCCGGCATACGAGACGCTTTACGTCAATCTCGAGTCATCCGATCTCAACCAGGTCAGCGTTGCGCTGGCGGAAGCCAACATGGCCTTCGAAGTTGGCTCGGACGGTTCAAGCATCCAGGTCCCGGTCGGCACCACCGGCAAGGCGCGACTGCTTCTTGCAGAACGCGGCCTGCCGAACAGCGCCAATGCCGGTTACGAACTCTTCGACAACGTCGGATCGCTCGGCCTCACCTCCTTCATGCAGGAAGTCACCCGCGTTCGCGCCCTTGAGGGTGAAATCGGTCGGTCGATCTCGCAGATCCAGGGCGTCTCCGCTGCCCGCGTTCACATCGTCATGCCCGACGTCGGCAACTTCCGCCGCGGCGAGCAGAAGCCCACCGCCTCCGTCATGATCCGCGCCAACGCCCAGGCCGGGCGCAAGGCCGCTTCGTCCATTCGACACCTCGTCGCCTCGGCCGTTCCGGGCCTTGAGGTCGATGACGTTACCATTCTCGATTCCACCGGCCAGCTTCTCGCGGCAGGCGACGAATACGGCGGCAGCCAGGCGAGCCGCTCGCTCTCCATCGTCCAGTCGGTCCAGCAGGAAATCGAAAGCAATATCGACAAGGCGCTCGCACCCTTCCTCGGCATGGATAACTTCCGGTCGAGCGTCACGGCTGCCTTGAACACCGACAGCCAGCAGATCCAGGAAACGGTCTTCGATCCGAACTCCCGTGTCGAGCGTTCGGTGCGCACCCTGAAGGAAGCGCAGAAGTCGCAGCAGACCAACAACGACAACGCCACCACCGTCGAGCAGAACGTGCCGCAGGCCGCTCCGACACCGGGTGGCGCCACGGGTCCGCAGCAGTCTGATCAGTCCGACAAGAAGGAAGAGCAGACCAACTACGAGATCAACCAGAAGACGGTCGCGACGACCCGCAACAGCTACCAGATCGAAAAGGTCTCCGTCGCCGTTGTCGTCAACAAGGGACGTCTCGCCCAGATGGTCGGCGAGCCGGCTGACCAGGCGAAGATCGATGCCTATCTTGCAGAAATGCAGAAGATCGTAACCTCGGCTGCAGGCATCAATTCCGAGCGCGGCGACGTGGTTACCTTGACGGCCATGGACTTTGTCGAAAGCCAGCTCCTGGAAGACGCTTCGAGCGGCCCTGGCCTGATGGAAGTCCTCAACCGGAATATCGGCGGCATCATCAACTCGCTTGCCTTCGTTGTGGTCGCCTTCCTGGTCGTCTGGCTCGGTGTACGTCCCCTGGTCCGCAGCGTCAGCGGCACCGCAGCCAACAGCGATGCGCTGGCCGATGGCGGCGGACTGGAACTGCCGGACTTCTCGCCTGCAACCGGTGCGCCTGCTCTCATGGATGGCTTCGGTTCCGACTTCGGCTTCGACAGCGCGGGCGACATGCTCGGAGGCGCCGACGACGATGGCTTCAACCGCCGTGTCAAGGAAGGTCCCGAGAAGCGCCTGGCCCGCATGGTGGAGATTTCCGAAGAGCGCGCCGCCAAGATCCTCCGTAAATGGGCACTGGAAAAAGCGGCCTGATAAGACTTCACGGAAATATGATCAGACAGGGTCGGCAGCTGCCGGCCCTACTTTTTTGTTGCACTGCCACATACTTGGCTTATTTCAGTGATTCGCGATTCGGCTGCTGATTGGCAACACTGGGCATTTAGTCCGTAAGACCAATGGTATTTGCGGTAGCCTTTTCTAAAATGACTATGATTCGCATGGTAAATCCGAGGGTCCGCGAGAGTAGGGTCTGTCGAACGATCATCAGCGGTAACACGAAACGGTTGTATCAATTGTAGCCGCTTTATGTTCGCAATTGGATCGTTCGGCATTTGGGATAGTTGTGCGTCGATCGAAACGGCTGTGAGCGTGCACTCAGATACCGCACGACACAGCAAGGAGCGGAAGACGGATGGAGTTGTCGGGGGTAGACAAAGCGGCAGTCGGGCGCATTCGCATGGAAGCGCCTGGTTCCCGGGTTCTCTCGAGAGAGCATTTGGTTCGGCGTTTGGCGGCAGTCGCAGGTTCAAACAACGTGCAGGCGGTCATGCGCCTACTGGCTGACTATGTAGGCGCCTCTCATTTTCTCCTGGCGCGGTACGACCTGATCCAGGAACAGGGCCTCGACTTCATCGTCACCTCCAATTGGCCCTTCGATCTTGTCCGCCGCTTGGGCTCCGAGCTCGCCAGCGGTTACGCTCGCTCCACCGAACTTGAAAAATGTCTCTCGCTGCTGACCCCAAGCTTCTCGCTGCTGCCGGACGATGTGACGCTTCCTGACGACATCAGCCGCCAATACTGTTCGCTGACCTTCTGCGTCGGCCGCGCCCGCTTCTCGCTGATGCTGCTGTTCCTCGAGGGCATCATCCTCTCCCAGGAGCGCCTGAAGGAAGTGGGGCTGCTTGCCGCCTATGGCACGAGCTTCGGCGACGAGACCGACAACCGCACCGAACGTGACTTCGAACTGACCGAGCGCGAACTGGAATGTCTCTTCTGGATCGCCGAAGGCAAGACCAGCGACGAGATCGCGGTCATCCTCGGCATCTCGCGCAACACCATCAACAACTACATCACGAGCGTGATGCGCAAGACTGCCACCAAGACACGCTCGGAAGCGATTGCCTACGCAGTCCGGAACAATCTGGTATAGGGGCTTAGACTTTTAATGAGTTATTCGCGGAGCGGTACGGCAGAGGGACCTGGGAGTATCCAGTATCTGCGTCTCCAGCGCGCTTCGAGCCGGTCAGACATCTTTCCCAAGCTGATCGCGATGCAGAAGAGCCTCAAGGCGCGCAACTTCGCCGTCTTTCGGATCGCCGGGGCAGGGCTGCCCAACAAGCGCAAGCTGGTCTGCGAACTGGACAACTGGGCGACAGGAACGCTGGAATCCGGGCAGCAACTGATCAACGCCTTTGGCGAAGTCATGCTCGACCACATTGAGCTGTCGCTTCTTCCCCTGATCTGGAATGGCTCCGAGAACACCGCCTTTGCGGAAGCCGGCGAGTTTTCGCCGCTCACGCGCCGCCTTGGCGCTGATGCGGTGCCGTTCTCCGGCGTTGCCTTCCCGGTGCGCCTCGGCGCGCTCGGCAACGGCTATGTGACGTTCCTAGCAACCACGCTGGATCTGAGCAGCGATGTCATCATCGACCAGCATGTGCGCAGCTGCCAGGTGATGATGGACCTGCTGGCGCTCGACGAGCGACGCAGCGTGCCGGCCGAGACGCTCAGCGAGCGCGAGATCGCCTGCCTGCAGCTTGCGGGCGACGGCCGCATCAGCGAAGAAATTGCCGAAAAGCTCGGCCTGTCGGTCCACACCGTCAACGCATATCTCGGATCAGCAACGATCAAACTGGACTCGGTCAACCGCATCCAGGCGATCGCCAAGGCGATCCGGCTCGGTTACATCCACTGATGATAGTAGGGTGGGGCGACGGCAGTTGTTACTGCGTTGCGCTCATCTTGACGAACTTGGCGTCCTGCAGCGTCTGCGCCAGGAACGCCGTGTTCTCATCCGGATCGTCGGACGGCTCATGGAAGGCGATATGGTCGATCTCGACGCCGGCAATCTGGTCGGCAAGCGTCAGGCGGGCATAAACGGAAACGCCGCGTGGCTTGATCTCGAGGTCGAGCGCGACCTCCGGCTTGCCGCCCCATTCCAGCTTGTATTCGCCGCCGGCGCCGAAGCTTACCGTGCCGGGGTGGAAATACAGTTCGGCTGCCGACGAAACGAGATCGGCAAGGCTGCTGTAGCATTCCAGACGTAAGAGCGAGATAAGATCGCCTGCGTCGAGCAGGCGCAATTCTGTTGCCACCGGGCTGAGGGCCTTGGCGACGATTTCTTCACGTTCCGCGGAAAAGGCGCTTTTCATCATGACGCTCAGCGTGTCCGTTTCTGGCGCGATCGGGCTGCGTAGACCCGATGCACGAGTTCTGCCACCGCCTTGTAGAAGGCAGGTGGGATGACACTATCCACCGAGACTTGCGCAAACATGGAGCGGGCGAGTGGCGGATCTTCAAAAACGGGTATTCCGTTGCTTTCTGCAATCTCGCGGATCTTGAGCGCGATGAGGTCCTGACCCTTGGCAACAACCACCGGAGCGTCGTTTTCCTCGCGCACATAACGCAGCGCCACCGCATAGTGCGTCGGGTTTGCGATGACGAGCGTGGCGCGCGGCACGTTGTTGATCATGCGGCGGCGGGCGCGATCGCGGGCGACCGACTTCTGGCGCGACTTGACGACCGGGTCACCCTGGGACTGCTTGTATTCGTCCTTGACCTCCTGCTTGGTCATCTTCAGCTGCTGGTACCAGTGGTATCGCGTCCACATGACGTCGGCCACGGCCAGCAGGCCGGCGGCCAGAATCACCACGACTACCATCTTGCGAACGATGCCGTCGAGCTTGACGAAGATCACCTGTGGATCGGACAGCATGGCCTCGATCGCCGCGAAATATTCGCTGCGAAGGGCGAAATACATGATCAGCGACACGACCAGGATCTTGAAGATCGACTTGCAGAATTCGATGAAGCCGGGAAGGCTGTAGATGCGCTTGAAGCCCTTCATGGGCGACAGGCGCGATGCCTGCGGCCGCACGCGTTCGAGCACCATGGACGGCATGTTCTGCGCGAAGGCGGATCCGAGGCCGAAGATGATGAAGATCGCCATCGGCGGCAGCAGAAAGGCGGAAATCGCCCAGCCGAGGTGGACGCTCAAGGAAACCACGTCGGTTGCGTTTTCAAGCCGCCACTGGTCCGGCTGCTCGAACAGGTCCTTCAGCGTCTCGGCCATTTTCGCCATGCCGGACGGCATGAAGAAGACGAGGAAGACATAGAAGGCGAGGATCGAGGCAAAAAGCGTCGCCTCTCGCGATAGCGGAACGTTACCCTTCTCCGCCGCGTCGGCCAGCTTTTTGGCGGTAGGGTTTTCTGTTTTACTGTCTTTATCGTCGTCAGCCACGTGCGGGCACCAATCGACCTTCGTGTTGGAGGACGTGGCACAACGAATCGGCCGCCGTTACACCCCCATGATAGCGAAACCGCCCGTAGCCGCGAATCGAGTCAACAAAAAGACTGTGGGTTTCGGGCCTTCGGGGGCGGAAGCGGCGTGCACAGGCGCCGGCCGAAACGAAAACGGAGCGGGACAAAGCCCGCTCCGTTCTCTTCCTCGTGCATTAACTTTTTTGATCAGGCCGCTTCGGCCGGCTTCTCTTCCTTGAGGATGATCTGGCCGGAGGTTGCAAGCCGGATGGCTTCCTGGGCAACCGCGCGGCGAGCCATGGCCACTTCGCGCGGGTTGAGGCTTGCCGGCTGGACGGCAAGGTCGCTTTCGATCATGCGGCGCTGGCGAGGGCTGATCGCCGAGAGCACACATTCCTTGATCTCTTCGCTCGCGCCACGCAGCGACATGGTAAGCACGTCGGCCGCCACGTCGTTGAGCAGCAGCACGCGGCTGCGCTGCGGCATGTAGAGGAGGTCTTCGAACAGGAAGATCTTCGGGCGAACCTTGTTGACGGCTTCCTTGCTGATCGTCTCGAGCGAGGTGAGCAAGGTATCGACCTGGCTCTTTTCCAGCTCGTTCATCAGTTCGGCAACCTTCGCGGAGCCGTTCGATGCGCGTTCCGCGTCGACCGCTGCCACCAGTTCCATCACGCGCTTCTCGATGATCTCGGCGGCCTTCGGGCTCACTTCCTTCATGTTGACGGCGCGGTTCATGATGTCGGCGCGGCGGTTGTCGGGAAGCTGCAGGAGAACCTTGGCGCCAAAGCTCGACGGCATCTGCGAGAGGATATAGGCGACCGTCTGGGGATGTTCGCGCGACAGGAACTGGCCAACGAAGACCGGGTCGGCTTCGCCGAGACGATCCCAGATGCTGGCTTCGTAGCTCTCGAACCCGGTGCGGCGACCAAGCAACCCGTCGACCTCTTCCGGCGTCAGGCCGGCTTCGAGAATGTCCTCGATGGCCGCGGCATTGTCCATGAGACCCGTTCCTTCGGTGAACAGATCCTCGAATTCATTCACGAGCTCGAGCAGCTCGTCCGGCGGGATTGATCTGAGCCCCTGAGCGCAGGCGATGATGTTTTGCAGTTCACTCTGGGTAAAATACTTGAGAAGCTTGCCAGCGACCCCCTTGCCCATGGCAAGGAGCACAGCCGCCGCTTTTTCGGCCTGCGACAGCGGCTTCGTTGAAAGCGCGCCGCCACCGAAATCCTCAAAGTCCATCATGGTCTTCCTTCTCCTGTCCCATACACCGGGATCAGGTTCTTCTCGTGCTCAGCACTTCCGTCAGTCTCACGCCAAAACGCGTGTCGTCATTTTCCAGTACGGTGATCTCGCCCTTGCCGATGCGGCGGCCGTTCACCATGATCTCGACAGGTTCACCGATCTTCTTGTCGAGGGAAATCGTTGCGCCTTCTTCCAGGCTCATCAGGCCGGAAACCTGCATGCGGCTGGTGCCCAGGACGATCTCGACATCGATCGGGATATCCATGATCAGGTCGAGATTGGCGTTCAGCGCGCTGCCCGGGGGCTGGTAGGAAGGTGCGGTGGCCGGCGCGCTGTTGAAGCTGCTGCCTGCGCCAAAATCGCTGCCGCCGAGGCTTGGCGAAGCGTCGAAGTTTTCGGCCGGAGCCTCGAAGCCGCCACCGAAGGAGCCCGCGTCGGCGGAGAAGTCGCCGGCCGGAGCTGCGTTGAAATCGGCATCGAAGGCCGGGGCATCGCCGGTGGCGTCAGCTTTCAACACGCCGCGCAGATCGTCGATTGCCTGATCCAGCTCGTTCTCATTGCCGAGCGGCATCAGCGAGTCGTCTTCGGTGAGAGGTGTCTTCTTCGTAGCCATGCGGTCATTATTCCTGTTGAAACTTGCGTCAGCCTGCCCTCGACGCCGATCCGAGAGCAGCCGGAAGCTGCCTTAGCCGATCAGGTGCTGCAGGATTTCGTCATCCGTGCTGATGTTGTCCTTGACGCGGACCATGTACTGCTCGCCGGCGCGGCCGAACTCGCAGGAATACATGTCACGGCCGTTGGCGCTGACCTGCACCTTGACGTCGCCCCGGTCCTGGAAGGCGATGACGTCGCCCGCGGCGAGCCGCGAAATGGTGCCAAGCGTCAGGTTCTGGAGCCGGATGCGGGCTTCCAGTGTGACTTGCGAGCGCTTTACCTGGTCCTGCACGCGATCCGTCCATTCCTGTTGGGTCTTTGCCGGCTGGTTCTTCGCCTTTGGCGCTTCAACCTTCGTCTTGAGGAAGGCGCGCTGCGGGATCACCAGTGCGAAATTGGATTTGATCGAGCCGAAGCCGAGCGTCATGCGGATTGCCACGCCGAATTCCGGCCGTGCCAGATCATCGGCCTTCGGACGATCTTCGGCATTGTAGGGACGCTCCAGGCTTGCTTCGAAACCGCCCGGCGCATTGACGCCGGAGCGAAGCACGCTGGCGATCCGGTCGAAGACCATGACAGCAAGGTCGAGCTCGATAGCGGACAGCGGGCGATCTTCCGGTTGGGAGATGTTGCCAGGTGCGGCGCCGAGCATCAGTTCCATCAGCGCAATGATGAAGCTGCTGCCGCAGGCAAGCACGAAGTTGGGCGACCAGTTGCGCAGGGCGCCGTCCGTCAGCACGAAGTTGTCGCCGAGGTCGGCCACCAGGTCTTCCATCAGGCCGGAGGTGCAGCCGGCATAGGCGCATTCGATACGGATGCCGGTCTCGCTGTGGAAGACGTCCGGCAGGAATTCGGAATAGAGCTGGGCGAAGTCGCCGCTGATCCGCTCCACCGTACGCTTGTCACCCAGGCCACCGGTGAGCTTTGCGAGAAGCGCGAGGTCCATTCCGGGTGCGCCCGTTTGAATTGCCTGATTCATCATGATCATGCTGCCTTTTCACCACCAGGATTCATCATTTCCTGCTCGACCGAGTCGATCGAGGGTCGTTCCTTGTTGGAAATCGTCTTGCGTCCGTATTCGAGCGCGACCTGCGGTACAGAGCCGTTCATGTAGGCGAGCAGGGTCTGCTTGACGATGATGAACAGGCGGTGCTGCTTGGTGCGCACGATCTTGATCTGCGAGGTCAGCGGGTTGCAGACCGAATAGGACAGGATGATGCCGAGCATGGTGCCGACGAGCGCGGCGCCGATGAGAGCGCCGAGAACCTCAGGCGACTCGTTGATCTTGCCCATGGCCTTGATGACGCCGAGAACGGCCGCGACGATACCGATGGCCGGGAAGCTGTCGCCCATCGCGGTGATCGCGTGGTACGGCTTCATCTTGTCGGCAAACATCGTGTCGAGCTCTTCGTCCATCAGCGCCTCGATCTCGTGGGAGCGGGCGTTGCCGATGATGATGAGGCGGACATAGTCGCAGATGAACGCCGTGAGTTCCTTGTTCTTCAGAACGGTCGGGGCCGTCTGGAAGATCGAGGATTCATCCGGGTTGTCGATATGCGCTTCGATCTCGTTGCGGGACTTGGTGCGAAGGTCGCGCATCAGCGAATACAGGACGCCGAGAACGTCCAGGTAATGGCGTTCCTTCGGCACCGCATACTTGAAGGCTTCGCCCAGTGCCTTGCCGGAATCCTTCACCACCTTCATCGGGTTGGCCATGATGAAGCCGCCGAGACCCGCACCGCCGATGATCACCAGCTCGTAGGGCTGGAACAGGACGTCCAGATGACCGCCCATCGCCATGAAGCCGCCGAGAATACAGCCAACGGTGATGACAAATCCAATAACAATATTCATCGCGTACCTGTGCCCGATCGTGTTCGTTGTTTCGGGAAATACGGGCTCTGGCTTGCGTGAGGCTGATTGTCGGACCTCATTGGCGGCATCGGTAAAGGGCCAGCCTCGCACAAGTCTTCACACATAGCTTCCGCGACGATTGGGGACCGGATTGCCGGTTGCCGGGCGCTGTCCGCCGCTTCCGCGGACCTTGGGTGAGCTAGAAGTGATCACGACCTATACAAGTTACACGATGATCAGCCGCGACCTTCCGAAGTCGCTGGCGCGGGTCGCCGAGAAACCGGATGTAGCGCGCGAGACCGAGTACTATCTGTCGAAGATCGGCTCGATCAAGACCATCGACGACTTCATGGCCGACACGCGCATTTATAACTATGCGCTGAAGGCACACGGTCTTGAAGACATGGCTTATGCCAAGGCCTTCGTCCGCAAGGTGCTGACGGAAGGCGTCGATGACGATGCCGACTTCGCCAAAAAGCTTTCCGATCCGCGTTACAAGTCGCTGGTCGAGTCGCTGAACTTTGCTGCTTTCGGCGCGGCCGCGACGAGCTTCGACAAGGCCCAGAAGGCGGTCGTCGAGAAGTTCCAGCGCCAGACGCTCGAAGAAGAAGCCGGCGCCGAAAACATGGGCGTGCGCCTGGCGCTTTATTTCGAGCGCACCGCTCCCACCATCAAGTCCGGCATGGAAATCCTCGCCGACGATGCGCTTGCCGAAGTCGTGCGTACCGCACTCGGCATGCCGAGCGAGATCGCCGGCGCCGACATCGACCGCCAGGCAAAATACATCGAGGAAGTCGTCAACATCCCCGATTTCCAGGATCCGAAGAAGGTCGCCAAGTTCCTCGAGCGCTTTGCAGCGATGTGGGAAATGAACAATCCATCGGACAACTACGATCCGCTGGCTGCCTTCAACGCTCCGTCGAACGGCATTTCGACGGACCTTCTCATTTCCATCAACAAACTGAAACTCGGAGGCAAATGATATGCAATCCGGACTTTATGTCGGCGTGTCATCCCAGATTGCGCTCGAGCGTCGCCTGAACACCATCGCCGACAACATGGCGAACATGAACACCGTTGGCTTCCGTGCCACGGAAGTGAAATTCGACGAGGTGCTGAGCAAGACGCGTAACGACCTCAACGCAAAGGTCGCCTTCGTCACCCAGGGCAACGACTATCTTTCAACCCGCACCGGGCAGCTGCAGCAGACCGGCAACCCGCTCGACTTCGCCATCAAGGGCGAGGCGTTCTTCGCGATCGACACGCCGGTTGGCCAGGTTCTCACTCGCGACGGCCGCTTCACGATCGACGAGAACGGCCAGCTGCGCTCTATTCGCGGTTATGCCGTGATGGATGCCGGCGGTGCGCCGATCCAGCTCAACCGCGACGCCGGCCCGCCGACCATCGGCGCTGACGGCATCATCCTGCAGAACGGCCAGCCGGTCGCGACGCTTGGCCTCTTCACGGCCGACATCACCAAGGGCTTCATCCGCTACGAGAACGAAGGGGTCATCCCCGTCGATAACCCGCAGCCGGTTGTGGAAGGCATCGAGAACTCGATCGCCCAGGGTTATGTCGAGCAGTCGAACGTCAATGGCATCAGCGAGATGACGCAGCTTATCCAGGTCAATCGCGCCTTCGAGAGCATCTCGGCTCTGATGCGCGACAGCGAGTCCGCGCTCAACGAAGCCATCCGGACCCTTGGCGGTTCCAACTAGGCGTAAGGACGTGAGCCCACCATGATGGAAGCGGCTATCCTCAATGCGGTCAACGGCGGAAAGCTGGCACAGCTCGCGACACTTGCGAAGCATTATGCCGATCCCGCCGTCTCGGTGGCCTATGGCGGCCATGTCCGGGCGATCGCAGCCGGTCACTATACCGTGGCCGGCCTTTCCAAGCATGTACGGCTTGGTGAATTCGTGGCGCATCGGAGCGCCTCGGGCATTCACCTCGGCGAGGTCGTGCGCGTCGAGCAGGACGTGGTCTATGTTTGCCCGATCGAACCGGGCGAACCGATCGGCATCGGCGACACCGTGATCCGCAAGGGTGCGTTCCGGGTCGCCCCGGATGAAAGCTGGTGTGGCCGCGTCATCAATTCGCTCGGCGAGCCGATCGACGGCAAGGGAGCGATTGGTCGTGGGCTTCATCCGCGCCCGATTGCGGCGACTGCGCCGCCGTCCATGACCCGCAGCCGCGTCGAGACCGGGTTCAAGACCGGCGTTCGTGCCATCGATATCTTCTCGCCGCTTTGCCTCGGTCAGCGTCTTGGCATTTTCGCAGGTTCGGGCGTCGGCAAGTCGACGCTCCTGTCGATGCTGGCGCGCGCTGACGCCTTCGACAAGGTGGTGATCGCGCTTGTCGGCGAACGTGGCCGCGAAGTGCGCGAATTCATCGAGGATACGCTTGGGGAAGACATGGCGAAGTCGATCGCCGTGGTTGCCACCAGCGATGAAAGCCCGATGCTGCGCAAGATGGCGCCGCTGGTCGCGATCTCGATCGCAGAACATTTCCGTGACCAGGGCCAGAACGTCCTGTTCATCGCCGACAGCGTGACGCGTTTTGCCCACGCCATCCGCGAAGTGGCCGTCGCATCCGGCGAGCCGCCGATCGCGCGGGGTTATCCGGCCTCGGTCTTCACGGAACTGCCGCGGCTCCTGGAGCGGGCAGGGCCGGGCGTCGAGGGTGCCGGGACGATCACCGCGATCATCTCGATCCTCGTCGACGGCGACAACCACAACGATCCGATCGCCGACTCCGTTCGCGGCATTCTGGACGGGCACCTGGTGCTCGATCGTTCGCTGGCGGAAGAAGGGCGTTATCCGCCGATCAACCCGCTCGCCTCGATTTCGCGTCTCGCCCGCAAGGCCTGGACCGACGACCAGGAAAAGCTGGTGTCGCGGCTGAAGGCGCTCGTCCACCGCTACGAGGAAACGCGCGACCTGCGCCTCATCGGTGGTTACCGCCCGGGCAGCGATCCGGATCTCGACATGGCGATCAAGCAGGTACCGATCATCTACGAGGTCCTGAAGCAGACGCCGGGCGAGCGCCCTTCAGCAGATGCCTATGGAGATCTCGCCAATGCCCTCCGCGCTGCGGCAGGGCAGGGCGGCATGCAGCCGGGTGCAGCGAGAAGATAGGAACATGAGCGTGGAACAGTCCGAAGACAAGATTGCAGCTCACAAGCCCGAAGCGAGCACCTCGCGCCTCAGCGACACGCTGCTTGCGGCAACCGGCGTGGCGCTGGCCGCAGCTGCGGCGTTCTTTCCCTGGTATGTCTTCCTCAACGAAGACAAGTTCGGTATCCGTCCGGAAGCCATGGACCGCACCCGCGACCTGCCGCCCGGCAATGGCCGCCCGGTGGTCAGCGTTTCGCCGCTTGCCATGACCGACAGCACCAAGGACGATCGTCCGACCGCGCCCGATCCGATGGACGAGCTCACCACGGCGACGACCTCGGCGCTCGGCAAGGCACGCGACAACGGTGCCTTCCGGGAAGAACAACCGTTTCCCGGCAAGAGCGAATTCCGCCTCCTGCACGTCGCAAACGGCCGTGCGCTCATCGAAGACGGCTCCGGCATGTATATGGTTCAGGTGGGCTCGATCCTGCCTGACAACAGCAAGCTCGCAACGCTCGAGCAACGCGACGGTCGCTGGGTGATCATTACTTCGACGGGCCAGCTTTACACCGAAAACGGCGCTGCAAGCCCGTAAGTCCGACGCAAGGTTACGAGGCTACTCTCCAGTCAAATGATGGAGAAAGCATATGTCCTCGATTGAACTCTTTGCTCTGGCCGGTCGTCAAGCTCAGTGGCTATCGGTTCGTCAGGAGGTCGTGGCGGGCAACATCGCCAATGCCAACACCCCGAAATTCAAGGCCAAGGATGTAACGCCCTTCGACGCGGTTCTGGACAAGACCCAGAACATGGCGATGGCGCGCACGCATCCGGGCCACATCGCCGCAAACTCGATGAGCGACGAAATCGACATCAAGGAGTCGAAGCTCAACCAGGAAATCGGCGTACAGGAATCGGGCAACACCGTCTCGCTCACCGCAGAGATGACCAAGACGGGCGAAATCAAGCGTCAATACGAATTAGGTGCAGGTCTCGTGAAGTCGTTTCACAGCATGATGCTGCTGACAGTCAGAAGGTAAGAAGCAAATGGATCCGCTTTCAGCCGCTTCCAAGATTGCAGGCTCCGGCCTGGAAGCGCAGGCCACCCGCCTGCGTATCGTCTCGGAAAACATCGCCAACGCCCGCTCCACGGGCGACACGCCAGGCGCCGACCCCTACCGTCGCAAGACGATCACCTTCGGGTCCGAGCTCGACCGGGCAAGCGGTGTCGATCTCGTCGAGGTCAAGAAGCTCGGCGAAGACAAGTCGAAGTTCATCGAGGAATACGACCCGGCTCATCCGGCGGCCGATGAACGCGGCATGGTCAAGGTGCCGAACGTCAACATGCTCATCGAGATGGCCGACATGCGGGAAGCCAACCGCTCCTACGAAGCCAATCTCCAAACCATCAAGCAGACGCGCGAACTCGTGGCTGCAACGATTGACCTGCTGAAGGCGGCACAATGATTAACCGGATCCAAAGCATCGCTTCGCTCACCGGCTCCAACGGTGTCGATCAGATCGGCAAGACGGCAAGCTCCATCATGGGCACACCGGGTGCGACGCCCGGCCAGGCTCCTGGCATGGATTTCGCCACCGTTCTCGGCAACATGGCGACCGACACGATGACGAGCCTGAAGGGCGCCGAAGCAATGTCCTTCAAGGCCATCCAGGGCAAGGCCAACACGCGCGAAGTCGTGGACGCCGTTCTTGAGGCCCAGCAGTCGCTCCAGACGGCAACCGCGCTCCGCGACAAGATCGTCTCCGCCTATCTCGATATCACGAAGATGCAAATTTAGAGTTTGAGGACGAAGACATGAGAGCGCTTTCCGTCGCAGCCACGGGCATGGAAGCCCAGCAGACCAATCTCGAGGTCATCGCGAACAACATCGCCAACATCAACACGACCGGTTTCAAGCGCGCCCGCGCCGAGTTTTCCGATCTGCTCTACCAGACCGAACGTGCCGGCGGCGTGCCGAACCGTGCCAACCAGGCGATCGTGCCGGAAGGTGCCAATATCGGTCTCGGTGTGCAGACCTCGGCGGTCCGCAACATCCACACCCAGGGTGAGCTGACGCACACGGAAAACGACCTCGATGTCGCAATCGTGGGCCGTGGCTGGTACCAGATCCAGACCCCGGACGGGCAGACGCTCTATAGCCGCGCCGGCACCTTCAACAAGAATGCCGAAGGCCAGATGGTAACGATCGACGGTTACGCCGTCGTTCCGAACATCACCTTCCCGGCTGATGTCAGCGAAACCAAAATCACCCGCACCGGCCAGGTCATGGTCCGTATCGGCAACGATCCGGACTTCACCGAAATCGGTCAGCTGACGATCGCCAACTTCGTCAACGAAGCCGGTTTGAAGCCGCTCGGCGACAACCTGTTCCAGCAGACGGCCGCCTCTGGCGAGCCGATCGTGGCGGCTCCGGAAGATCCGGGCTTCGGTTACCTGAAGCAGGGATACCTGGAAGGTTCCAACGTCGATGCGGTGCGCGAGATCACGGACCTGATCTCTGCCCAGCGCGCCTACGAGATGAACTCCAAGGTCATCACCACCGCAGATGAGATGGCTTCGATCGTCAGCAAGAACCTGAAGTAAGACCAGGAGACAGGCAGACATGATGTTTCGCCGGATGAACATGATTGGTGCGGGCGCGGCACGACTGCTGATGGCAGCGTTGGTCGCCGCCGCGTCCTTCGCACCGGCCGCCGCGCAGATGCGCACCGCGGTTGTTCCGACCCAAACCATCTATCCCGGCGAGGAAATCATGCCGGGCATGGTGCAGGAGGTCGAGGTGACCAATCCCCACCTCACCGGCGACTACACCACCAAGACGCGCCAGGTCGTCGGCATGGTGGCCAAGCGCACGCTCTTGCCGGGTCGCACCGTCCCGGTCTCTGCCCTGCGCGAAGCCTTCGCCGTCACCCGCGGCAAGGCGGTCCGGCTGATGTTCACCGTCGGCAGCATGACGATCTCGGCGCAGGGCGCGCCGCTGGAAAACGCGGCGGTGGGTGATCTCATCCGCGTGCGCAACATCGATTCCGGAGTGACGGTCAGCGGCACCGTCATGGCGGATGGCTCAGTACAAGTGGTGGCAAAATGAAGAAGAACTGCTTCATGGCAGCAATCGCGCTCGTGGGCGCCTTGCTTGCGACTGCCCCGGCCGTCGGCCAGACAAATTCCGTATCAGCACGCATCAAAGATATTGCCTCGCTGCAGGCTGGTCGTGAAAACCAGCTGATCGGCTACGGCCTGGTCGTGGGTCTGCAGGGCTCGGGCGACAGCCTGCGGTCCTCGCCGTTCACCGACCAGTCCATGCGGGCGATGCTGCAAAACCTCGGCATCTCCACCCAGGGCAGCCAGTCCAACGCCAAGAACGTCGCGGCGGTCATGGTCACGGCAAACCTGCCGCCGTTCGCAAGCCCCGGCAGCCGCATCGACGTGACGGTGAGCTCGCTCGGGGACGCCACTTCGCTGCGCGGCGGCACGCTTGTGATGACGTCGCTCTCGGGCGCCGACGGCCAGATCTACGCCGTTGCCCAGGGCGCGCTCGTCGTGTCGGGCTTCTCGGCGCAGGGCCAGGCGGCAACGCTCACCGAGGGCGTCACCACCTCGGCGCGCGTTCCGAACGGCGCGATCATCGAGCGCGAGCTGCCCTCGAAGTTCAAGGACTCGGTCAACCTCGTCCTGCAACTGCGCAACCCCGACTTTTCGACGGCGGTTCGCGTATCGGACACCGTCAACAGTTTTGCGAAGCGCCGCTACGGCGGACCGATTGCCGAAGCGCGTGACAGCCAGGAAGTGGTGGTCCAGAAGCCACGCAGTGCGGATCTGGCGCGCCTGATGGCCGAACTCGAAAACCTCGTCGTCGAAGCCGATACCCCGGCCAAGGTCGTCATCAACGAGCGCACGGGTACGATTGTCATCGGTGCGGACGTGAAGATTTCCCGCGTTGCCGTCAGCTACGGCACGCTCACCGTCCAGGTTACCGAAACGCCTCAAATCATCCAGCCGGAGCCATTCTCGCGCGGCGAAACTGCGGTTCAGCCCCAGACCGACATCATGGCGATGAAGGACGGCGGCCAGGTTGCCATCCTCAACGGACCGGACCTGCGCACCCTCGTTGCCGGCCTCAACGGCATCGGCGTGAAGCCCGATGGCATCATCGCCATCCTCCAGGGCATCAAGTCTGCCGGCGCCCTTCAAGCGGAGCTCGTCCTGCAATGACCGAGACCTTGTTCACCATTTCCATCACCAAGCGGATGGCGCGCCGCGTACTTGCTGCCGCAGCTGTCCTGACCGTTGTCAGCCAGGTTGGCGCCCAGCAGCCGGCGACCGTCTCGGAAACCTCGACCGCGGACGAAATCCAGAAGTTCTGCACCAACATCGCAGACGCCGCGCGCGACCAGCGTTACCTGCTGCAGAAGCAGGAGCTCGACCAGTTGCAGGCCGATGTCGATCAGCGCATCAAGACGCTTGAAGAGCGTACCGCCGAATACCAGGACTGGCTGAAGCGCCGGAACGACTTCCTGGCACGCGCAGAGGCAGGGCTCGTCGATATCTACAAGACCATGAAGCCGGATGCCGCAGCACCCGCGCTTGCCGAAATGAAGCTCGATGTCGCAGCGGCAATCATCATGCAGCTTCCGGCACGCCAGTCGGCCCTGTTCCTGAGCGAGATGGACCCGCAGAAGGCGGGCATGATCTCCACCATCATCTCCAGCGCTTCCGATCCCAATACGTCGAAAGCACGTACTCCTGATTCCGCGAAAGTACCCTCATGACGAAGCGCATTTCCGCCGTTACGGCTGTTCTTTTTCTGGCAGGCTGCCAGAGCCAGACGATCAAGGAGATCGGTAACGCACCGTCGATGAGCCCGATCGGCAGCGGCCTGCAATATGCGCAGACGACGCAGATGTCTTCCTATCCGAAGCAGCCGCGCCAGCTGGCGAGCGGCTATTCACTGTGGAGCGACAGCCAGGCGGCGCTCTTCAAGGACAGCCGTGCATTGAACGTCGGCGATATTCTCACCGTCGACATCAAGATCAATGACAAGGCCTCGTTCGATAACGAAACCGAGCGCAACCGCAAGAATTCGACCAGCCTCACCTGGGGCCTGAACCTGTCGAACCTGTTTGGCTGGACGCCGGAAGCCGGAACCACGGGCGACCTCGGCCACGATTCGAGCAGCGAATCGGAAGGCAAGGGCAAGACCAAGCGTTCCGAGACCCTGAAGCTTCTCGTGGCGGCCGTCGTCACCGGCATCCTCGAAAACGGCAACCTGCTGATCAGCGGTTCGCAGGAAGTTCGCGTCAACCACGAGATCCGCATCCTGAACGTCGCCGGTATCGTGCGGCCGCAGGACGTCGACTCGCAGAATATGATCTCCTACGACAAGATCGCCGAAGCCCGTATCTCCTACGGCGGACGCGGTCGCCTGACAGAGGTCCAGCAGCCTCCGGTTGGCCAGCAGGTCGTGGATCTCTTCGCGCCCTTCTGATGAAGCGCGAAGACCTCTTGCTAGTGAAGGCTTGATTGAGCATGGCGGACGAAGCACAGACAGCCGAAGGCGGCGCCAAGAAAAAGGCCGGCATCATGTTGATCGCAGGCGTCGGCATCCTGACGCTTGTCGGCGCCGGTGGTGGCTGGGTTGTCGGCGGCATGATTGCGCCGAAGGAGCCTGCGGCGACCGCCGAGCATGAAGAGGCCGCGGCCGGTGCGCATGGCGAAGCCGGCAAGAAGGATGAAGGCCTCCCGCATATCTCGACGCCCGCTAGTGGCGTCGTGATGCTGGAGCCGATCACCACCAACTTAGCCTATCCTTCCGAAAACTGGGTTCGCCTGGAAGTGGCGCTTGCCTTCAAGGGCCAGCCGGAAATGCCGCTGGCCGAGAGCATCCACCAGGACATCCTGGCTTACATGCGCACGGTCTCCCTGCAGCAGATCGAGGGGCCGCGCGGCTTCCAGTATCTGCGCGACGACATCCAGGAGCGCGTCGACCTGCGCTCGCAGGGCAAGGTCGCCAAAGTGATGCTGCGGACCTTCGTGATCGAATAGGCCGCAACGCCTGCCGCTGGGGCGGCAAGGGCACACCGGGAAAGCTTCCTGTTCAAGAATGGCACACGGACAAGATCCTGGTGTTGACCTTCGTTCGCGCCGGGGCGTATCGAGGGCGATGTCCACCATGGTCCTGATTTGATGATTCGGCTGATCTTTGCCCTTGTCGCCTTTGCGTTCCTGCCAGATCTGGCGGCGGCGCAGCAGTCGCCGGCCGATCTTCTGAACCTGCCGGTCGATGGATCTGCAGCGGCCTGGATCATCCGGACCTTCGGTCTTCTGACCGTCCTTTCGGTGGCGCCCGGCATCCTGATCATGGTCACGAGCTTTCCGCGCTTCGTGATCGCCTTCTCCATCCTGCGCTCCGGCATGGGCCTGGCCTCGGCGCCTTCCAACCTGATCCTCATCTCGATGGCGCTGTTCATGACCTTCTATGTCATGTCGCCAACCTTCGACCGGGCCTGGAACGAAGGCGTGCAACCGCTGCTGCAGAACCAGATCACCGAAGCGGAAGCCGTGCAGCGGATCGCCGAACCCTTCCGCGGTTTCATGTCGGCCAACACCCGCGACCGCGACCTCCAGCTCTTTGTGGAGATCGCCCGCGAGCGCAACCAGTCAGTCGGCACGCCGGAAGCGATCGATTACCGGGTGCTGATCCCGGCTTTCATGCTGTCGGAAATCCGTCGCGGCTTTGAAATCGGCTTCCTGATCATCCTGCCGTTCCTGGTGATCGACATGATCGTCGCCGCCATCACCATGGCCATGGGCATGATGATGCTGCCGCCGACCTCGATTTCCCTGCCGTTCAAGATCCTGTTCTTCGTCCTGATTGATGGCTGGAATCTGCTCGTCGGAAGCCTGATCCGCTCGTTCGGGTAGCGTATATTTCGTTCAGATAATGTTCGTCAGGGGCTGAGGCGCAAGCTTTATGCAGGGTTGAGCCGCTAACAGAGCGACTGAACCTGAGAGAAAGCGCTCCATGAACAGTTCCGTGACAAAAACACTGTTGCCCGAGGTCCTCAACCTGGTCGGAGCCTCGACGTGTCTGCCTGACGCATTCAACATTGGACGCGTGCCATCGCAGGAAGCAGATGTTACCTTCGACATCAGCAACTTCAAACCAGGCGGAATGCTTTCAGTCGATAGCCGACGGTTTGGCTTCGTAGAGCTGACGGGCGGGAGCTTTCGCCGCATCGTGGCGCGCAATGTCTTCCAGCAGCTGAGCGACTTCGATGCGGCGATCGAAGCCTGCCTCTACCTGCTTCAGGATGGGGGCACGCTGGAAGTGACGGTGCCATACGACCTCTCGCTTGAAGCCTGGGGTGACCCATCCAATCGGCGCGCCTTCAATGAGCTGACCTTCCAGATGCTCTGTGCGCGGATGGCGGAGGACATGGACGCGGAGAGCCGTTTCGAGCTCGCGGCCTTGAACTTCATCCCGAGCGCCTTTGGCGTTGAACTCAGCAAGACTGGCATGGCGGCCGAACAGGTCGCGCGTCATCCGCGCGCCATCGCGGGTCTGTCGGCAGTGCTCCAGAAGGTCTCCACGTCCGAAGAACTGGATTCGGAGCCGGAGCAGGCTCCTGCAGCGCCGGTCCAACCAAACCCCGTAGCGGCGCCAGTCGCTGCTCATCCCGCACAGCCGATACGTGACCTGCGCCCATTTGCAGGCGGGTGGGAGAACCACAAGGACAAGCATTGCATCTGGGTTGTCTCACCTCCAGGCTACGTCCATTCGCAGGCCTTCGCGGAAGTCGCCTTCACGCTGCAATGTGCCTTCGAGGAAATGGGCGGTTCCGCTCCCGTTGTGACCTCGATGGAGGAGTTCAACGGACGCATCCCGATCGTATTCGGCGCCACGTTGTTGCCGGCCGAGGTCGCACGGCTGCTTCCGGCGGAATCGGTCATCGTGAACCTGGAACAGGTGCTGCCGGGCAGCGAGTGGATGAACAACCTGTATATCAGCATCATGCAGGCATTCCCGACTGTCGACTACTCCGAGCGCAACCGCAAGGAGATCGCTCGGCGTGGCCTCGATCATGTGCGGACGCTTGAGATCGGCTACAGCGATCGCCTGACGCGGATCGAGCATGCACCGGTGAAGGATATCGACGTCCTGTTCTACGGCTCGATGACCCAGCGCCGCGGTGAGCTTCTTGACGCGATGCGTGCTCAGGGCCTCAACGTGGTCCACCTGTTCGGGATCTATGGCGAGGAGCGCGATGCGGCGATCGGTCGGTCCAAGGTCGTCCTTAATGTCCAGCATTGCGAAAACGGCGTGTTCGAAATCGTGCGGGTGTCCTACCTGCTCGCCAACCGCATCTGCGTCCTGACGGAAGGGCGCCCCGGCGATCCGGAGATCGCGCCTTATCGGGGCGGGCTTGAAGTCGCGGCCTACGACGAACTCGTGAGCCGCTGTGTTGAACTCGTGGCCGATGAAGAGCGCCGGCAGAAGCTTGCGGAAGAAGGCTTCCGTCTCATGTCGAGCCGGCCTCAGTCGATGTTCCTGCGATCGCTGATCGACTCCATGGCCTACGCAAACTGAGTGCGGACTGATTTCCAACAGCTATGCGCAAGCTGTCTATGCAAGAAAATGCTAATTGACCTGATCTGAATAGGATAACCATCATGAACGCAATAGTCTCCCTGGAGGCAGGAGCTCTACCGCAACAGCATCCCGGCACTCACTACAATGAGGTGATCGCGAGGCTATCCGCGCTTCGCAACGTCAAACGCTATCTCGAAGTCGGCGTTCAGCGTGGCATTACGTTCAGCGGCGTGAAGGCAGAGATTGCCTTTGGCGTGGATCCGGAATTCATCGTCAACGCGAATGTGGCGGCGAACAAGAAGCAGACGCGCCTGTTCCAGATGACCAGCGACGAGTTTTTCCGGGACGTTGACGTCGTAGCAGAATTCGGCGGCCATCCGGACATGTGCTTCCTGGACGGGATGCACCTCTTCGAATACTTGCTGCGCGACTTCTACAACACCGAGCGGATCAGCAGCCGCAACACGCTGATCTGCCTCCATGACTGCCTGCCGCTGAATCACATCATGGCCCACCGGAGCATGGACTTCGCGAACCAGAACAGCGCTCATACGGCCTATCCCGGCTGGTGGACCGGTGACGTCTGGAAGATCGTGCCGATCCTGCAGAAATATCGTCCGGACCTTCGTGTGATGCTTGTCGATGCGCCGCCGACCGGTCTTGTCTTCGTGACCAACCTCGACCCGCAGAACACGGTGCTGCGGGACAACTACCTGGATATCGTGCGCGATTACTTCACGCAGCCGAACGACCAGGAAGCCATCGTCAGTCACTACCGCAGCAACAACGTCTTCCAGACGGACGCGGTTCTGGCCGACATGAATCACAGCCTGTTCTTCAACACGTAAGGCTGCTTCGGTCGATTAGATCGTCACACAAACGAAAATAGCGCCCGCGAGGGCGCTATTTTTTGCTTTGGCGCTAGGGATTAGCGGAAGAGCGTCAGGATGTTCTGCGCTTCGCTGTTGGCGATCGACAGGGCCTGTACACCGAGCTGCTGCTGCGTCTGCAGAGCCTTGAGGCGGGTCGACTCTTCGTTCATGTCAGCGTCAACCAGCTTGCCAACACCCGTCTGGATCGAGTCAGACAGATCTTCAACAAAGGCCTTCTGCAGCTCGATGCGCTTGTTGACGGCACCAATGTCGGCAGCGGCGTTGGTCATTTCCTTCAGCGCAGACTCGGTCGCAGCCAGGGAGATGGAAAGCAGGTCGGCACCCATCGTGCTGATGTCGAGGCTGATGACGCTGCTTGTCGCCGTAACGGACGCGGTTGCACCGGCCGAATTGGTATAGGTGACCGCATGGTGCTTGGTCAGGATGCCTGCATTCGTTAGGTTGGTGGTACCGGTCTGGGCGATCAGCGACGAGCTGCCGGTGTTGTATTCCAGCGTCGTCAGGCTGATGGCGCCGGAGTTGTCGCGGTTGAACGAACCAACGATGGCCTGGGTGCCGACAGTGTTGTTGCCGGTCTGGTGGTAGACCCAGTTCTGGCCCGAGAAGGCAGCAGACTTGGCGATCGAGATCAGCTGGTCCTGCAGCTGGTCGATTTCCTTCTGGACCTTGGACTTGTCGACGCCCGGCTGGGAAGCTGCGGTGATCTTCTGCTTGATCTCGTCAACAACGGAAATGGAATTTTCGATTGCAGTATAGGCGACGTCGGTGATGGCTGCACCGAGGCCGAGAGCGTCCTTGACGGTGCTCAGCGCCTTGTTGTCCGAACGCATGGTGGTTGCGATCGACCAGTAGGCGGCGTTGTCGGATGCGTTTTCGACCTTGTAACCGGAGGAGATCCTGCTTTGCGTCCGTTCCATGTCCTGACCAATGGTCCGGAGCGTGGAAAGGGCGGCCATGGCCGAATTATTAGTAAGAATACTTGTCATGCGCAGTCCCTTTTTGAAAACGAATTACTGATGGGACATGCCGGATTTACGCACCGGCAGTGACTATAGGCATCATGCCTTGCTGGTGATTGCTAACCTCGCCTCGTCATCTATGGTTAATATGAACCATAATTGTTGATAAATATTTAAGCATAAATTTTAAGTTGCGTTGGCTGAAGCAACGTCTATGGCAGCAGCCAAAGCGAATAGAAGACCAGCCTGCCACAAGTTTTAGCCGGTAAAGCACTGCCTGACTGCATGTCGTCATGCCGAAACCGGAGTCCGATAGTGTCCCAGAACCCTCTCTTCAGCGCAGCCAAGAAAAGCTTCAGGCGGGGTGAATACACCGAAACGCTGACTGTCCTGAACAAGCTCTTGGACATGCAGGCCGATGCCGCAACCTATTGCCTTCTGGCCAAGACGCTGGCATGCCTGGATATGAAGCGGGAAGCAGCGCACGCCTACCAGCTCGCTGCGGAAGCCGGCGGCAAGGAAGAGTTTGCCTATCGCGAAGAGGCGATGAAGCTCTGGTACGAGCTGAACGAGTTTGACAATGCGCTTGCCGTCGGGCGTCCGCTTGCCGAAAAGGCTCAGCGGGACGCAAACCTTGCCTTCTACATCGCCTCCTGCTTCCTGCACAAAAAGGACAAGGACATCGTCCGCGTCTACATCAAGGTGCTGGCGGAAAGCGACAACTCCAAGCACAACAGCCTGGCGGTCCTGCTTCTGACCAACATGCCGGAAGACGCGCGCGACCGGCAGATCATGCGGCTCCTGCTGAAGCGTTATCCGCAGAGCACCTTCCTCATCCAGTCCTACCTCGTGACCTGCCGCGAAGTAAACGACTACGACGGCATGGCGAAATATCAGCCTGTACTGGATCGTCTTCTCGAGATGGGCGATCTGAAGTTCCTCAAGCACGAGTCGCCATTCTATAACCTGCACTGGTTGCCGGACGAGGCGATCAACAAGATTGTCGCGCATGACCCGGCAGCGGTACCGGAGAGCCACACCCGCGAGCGCCGCCAGATGCCCCACACGTGGGGCAAGCGCATTCGTGTCGGTTATGTGTCGAGCGACTTCTGGTCAGCGCATGCGACCATGAAGCTGGTGCGTGGCGTGCTGGAGCATCACGACCGCGAGAAGTTCGACATCACCTTGTTCTGCTACACCGATAAGGTTTATGTCGAGCCGGACGAGATCCGCGAGAAATGGGGCAAGATCGTCAACATCCGGGACATGTCGATCGAAGAGGCGGCGCAGACCATCCGCGACCACGAAATCGACATCCTCGTCGACCTGAAGGGCCAGACCAGGTTCAGCCGCTCGACGATCCTCAACCACAAGGCAGCCCCGATCCATGTCGCATGGCTCGGTTTCCCCGGAACGACCGTCAACATCGACCTCGATTACGTAATCGGCGACCACTACGTGCTGCCGGATGAGTCAAAGCCACATTATTGGGAAAAGTTCGTCCGTCTGCCGGAATGCTACCAGCCGAACGACCCGATCTACCGTCCGAAGATGATCCCGCTGACCCGCAAGGATGCGAACCTGCCGGAAGACATGTTCGTCTTCGCCTCGCTGAATGCGAGCCGCAAGATCTCGACCGAGAACATCGAGCTGTGGATCCGGATCCTCAAGGCTACGCCTGACAGCATGATCTGGGTCCTGTGCACGAGCAACGAAGCACACGACAATATCATCAAGAAGATCACGAGCGCTGGCATCAACCGGAAGCGTATCAAGTTCACGCCGCTCGTCAGCTACGAAGAGCATGTCTCCCGCATGGGACTGGCGGACCTCGGCCTCGATACCTTCCCGGTCAACGGCCATACGACCACCTCCGAGCAGCTTTGGGCAAATCTCCCGGTGCTGACGAAGAAGGGCAATCACTTCGCGTCGCGCGTCAGCGAAAGCCTGCTGAATGCGATCGGCTTGCCGGAACTGGTTGCCGAGTCCGAAGAAGCCTACTTCCAGAAGGCAGTCGCGCTTTACGAGAACCGCGAGTTGATCAAGAGCTACAAGGAGCGCCTGGTCGAGAACAAGCGCATCAAGCCGCTGTTCGACCATGACCGCTTCCGTCAGCATCTCGAGAAAGCCTACGAGATGATGGTCGATCGTGCGCGCCAGAACCTGGAGCCTGACCACATCGACGTCCCGGTCCTGCCGCCTCGGACCGAACCATTTTTTGTGTCTGAGTAATCAGGAATTTTCAGCAGTCATCAGGGCTGCTCAACACAATGGCGCTTGCGCGGATTCATGGATCGGGTCTGCGCTCGCCGAAAGAGAACAAGAATGGCAAAGACTTTCGTGCAGATCGGGGCGGGGGCAGGTGACCGTGACCCCCGCGCCAACTTCCGTGACGGCTTCAGCGAGTTCGTAAAAGGCTTGCCGCAGACCGACGTCGCAAATGTTGTTCTGGTTGAGCCGAACCCGGTGAACATCACGAAGCTGCAGGAGTGCTGGGTCGATTATCCCCAGGCTGCCATCTTCCAGATGGGCGTGGTGCCGGACAATGTCTCAGACACGTCTCTGACCTTTTATTGGGCTCCCGAAGACGGTCCGCATTTCCAGGTGTTTTCATGCAGCTTGGAGCATGTGAAGAAACACTACCCGCAGAGTGACCTGAAGAGCTTGTCGGTGAAGGTCATGACGCTCAGCGAGTTCCTGAAGACCACGCTTGGCAATCGCCCGGTCGAATATCTCGCGCTCGACATCGAAGGTCTTGATGCGGAGATCATTCTTAACACCGACTGGACCCAGCTTAACGTCAAGAACATCTCCTTCGAGATCCTCCATCTGCATGACCGCAAGCCGGCCGTCCTACAGCACCTGGTCGATTGCGGATACCGCGAAGCGGGCTTGGGCTTCGACACTCACGGCTGGGACCTTCTCTACTCCCGCGTCTGAGGACGCGGTAGCTGTTCGGGCATGGGCTCTGCGGGGACAATCCCGCACAAGTTTCGTGCGATAACTAAATTAGACGTTCACAACGCGCTGAAACGAATCATAGATGCAATCAATCTGCATTGATAAGGTCGTGGTCCCTGCATGGAACCCTGCCGTACATGTCTCTGACGATGTCGGGGAAGATGAGTCCCTCCGGAACTTTCTGAAGACCGCACCGCTAGCGTATGAGACGCCTGAGATCGTTTTCTCCGACCTGGGCACGACGGTCGTAACGGGCAGCGCCTTCACCGTGAAATCGGAAAAAATGGGGGTCGTCCAGGACTCCTTTTATCTGATCCCAAAGCTGTCGTGGGAACAGACGCTGCGGGTTGATGCCACGGTGTCGCGCTATGACGGCGATATGCCGGCGCTCGTCATCGGCAACATGGCGTCGGATAATTATTACCATTGGAACTTCCAGTGCCTGGCGAGCCTCCTGCTGTTCCGGCAGTTCGCCCCCTGGAAAGAGTTCGTGACCGTGATGCCGGCGTTGAACAGTTGGCAGTCACAAACACTGTCGATGATCGACTTCGAAGGTGAGCGTTTCGAACTCGACAAGACGGACATCTTCTTCTGCGGCAAAGGCTTTCGGAGCAACCTGACTGGTGGTGAGTTCGCATTCGCGCCGCATGTCCTCGTGACGTCGCAGTTCGAAGACATCGCGCAAGCGGTGGACGTGCCAAGCGAGCGCGGGCGAAAGATCTATGCCTCCCGCCTGGATGCGGGTTCGACGCGCCGCATCCTCAACGAGGACGCCGTGTGCGAGCTCATGGCCTCGTATGGCTTCGAGATCATCACGCCGGGCAAGCTGACGGTCGAAGAGCAGATCACCACTTTCCGCGATGCCGACGTCATTGTCGGGGCGCACGGCGCCGGCATGACCAACCTGCTGTTCTCGCAGGCGTCCAAGGGGCCGCGTGTAGTAGAATTGTTCCAGTCGCACTACGTCAATGCGTGTTACGCCCGCATCTGCCAGGCCAAGGGTTTGGACTATACGGCGATCGTCAGCCCCGGCGGGCTCCTTCTCGATGAGAATGAGCCGCGGCCGACCAGTGTCTCCGTCAATGATTTGGTATGCCTCGCCGATCTTGGCGTGATCGAGTCGGTGATCGCCAAGCTCTAGGGAAATCAACACCACTTGTGGGAAACGAATGATGTCTGAACGGATCTTGGTCACAGGTGGTGCCGGCTTCATTGGATCGCATCTTTGCGAGGTCCTGCTGGACGCAGGCCACGAAGTCCTGTGCGTTGACAACTACTTTACCGGACGACGCGAGAACATCCTCCACCTGATGGACAACAAGCGCTTCGAGCTGATGCGCCATGATGTGTCTCAGCCGCTGCATGTTGAGGCGGATCGCATTTACAATCTTGCCTGTCCGGCATCCCCTGTTCATTACCAGTTCGATCCGGTGCAGACCGTGAAGACGAGTGTCATGGGTGCCATCAATGTTCTGGGGCTTGCACATCGGCTGCGGGTCCCGGTTCTCCAGGCATCGACCTCGGAAGTGTACGGCGACCCGCACATCCATCCGCAGGTCGAGTCCTATTGGGGCAATGTGAACCCGATCGGTCCGCGCTCCTGCTACGACGAGGGCAAGCGTTGCGCTGAAACCCTGTTCTTCGACTACCATCGCCAGCACAAGGTGGACATCAAGGTCATCCGGATCTTCAACACCTATGGTCCGCGGATGCACCGCAACGATGGACGGGTCGTCTCGAACTTCATCGTCCAGGCGCTCGAAGGCAAGGACATCACCATCTACGGGAACGGTCAGCAGACCCGCTCCTTCTGTTTCGTCGACGACCTTGTTGACGGAATGGTCCGGATGATGGCGACCGAACATGGCTTCACCGGGCCGGTGAACCTCGGCAATCCGGTCGAGCAAACCATCGCGTCGCTCGCCGAGACAATCATCCGTCTCGTCGGATCGAAGTCGAAGATCGTGTACCGACCGATTCCGACGGACGACCCGATGAAGCGCAAGCCTGATATCGAGTTGGCGCAAACCAAGCTGCAATGGACACCCGCCATCAAGATCGAGCACGGATTGCTGCGCACCATCGACTATTTTGACAAGCTGTTGTCCGGCGTATCTGCCGACACCCACGTGCCGGTGCTGCGCGACCTGCACGCCAGCATGATGACACCGGTCGCACGCGCATCCTGATCCGCGTGCGGCGACGCTGAGGCGAGAGCGGCCATAGCCGCTCGAAAAGCTGTTGTTCCCTAAGGAGCCGTCTCCACACTGAGGCGGTGACGGCGCTCCCGCGCGGTTAAATCGAAGAATTCACACATTCTCGATTGCCGTAAGTCTTCTTTAACCATGATCGCATTATCTGAGCGCACTCAAGTAGTGTGTCTCACCGTCGATGGAGATCGACAAGGCAGCATGATGCGGAACACTTCTTGCCGGGCCTAAACCGGAATGTCCCCATTTATTACCCAAACTGTAGGGGCCATCTATCATGACCAGCATTATCACGAACAACGCAGCTATGGCTGCGCTCTCCACTCTCCGCACCATCAGCAGTGACATGGAAACCACGCAGAAGCGGGTATCCTCTGGTTTCCGTATCGAAAAAGCTTCCGACAACGCCGCTTACTGGTCGATTGCAACGACCATGCGTTCCGACAACAAGGCACTGAGCACCGTCAAGGACGCGCTGGGCCTCGGTGCTGCCATCACCGATGTTGCCTACACTGCAATTGAAAACTCGATCTCGGTTGTAGACGAAATCAAGCAGAAGATTACGGCTGCTTCGCAGCCAGGCGTTGACAAGAGCAAGGTCCAGAAGGAAATCGACCAGTTGCAGGACCAACTGATCTCGATCGCCAAGTCTGCTGCCTTCTCTGGCCAGAATTGGGTTTACCACCAGGTCGGCACCAACACCGTCGGCACGCAGGCCATTGTTGGTTCATTCAACCGCGACAACGCTGGTAACATCAGCCTGACGACGCTGGAATACAACACCGGCAGCTCGTCGCTGATCGCCCAGACCGGCACCACCAACCTGACGACCACCGGCATCCTGACCAAGATCCACTCGGTCGCCTACACCAACTCGGCCGGTACTGTTGTTAACGGTAGCGCCGCAACGAGCGTCATTGGCCTTGATATTACCAACTTGACCGTGGATCAACTTTCGCTTGCGCTGGCTGCGACCGAATCGGCTTTGAAGGAGATGACCAACGCTGCTGCTGACATCGGCGCAGTCAACAAGCGCATCGAACTGCAGAAGAACTTCGTAGAAAACCTGACTGATTCAATCGAATCCGGTGTTGGCAAGCTGGTTGACGCTGACATGAACGAAGAGTCGACCCGCCTCAAGGCTCTGCAGACGCAGCAGCAACTCGGCATCCAGGCACTCTCGATCGCCAACAGCTCCTCGGAGAGCCTCCTTACGCTGTTCCGTTAATCGGCATCAAAACACTCTGCTCAAGCATAAAGGCCGCCTCGTGCGGCCTTTATCATTTCTGCGCCGAAAGCTTCGCACAGGCTCTATGGTTTTAAGTGCCCCATGGATTGGTTGGGGCAGATCACGTTCAGCGACCCTCAGCCATGTATGACGCCCACCGGCAAGCCTGCTCCGAGTAGGCCCGGAAGCATGATGCTGTGGAGCGTAACCGGCGAAGCTCCGGTATGTCCCGTCATCCTTCAGGGGCAGTGTTTATGGCCAGTATTATTACCAATGTAGGCGCGCTTTCCGCGCTCCAGACGCTTCGGCAGACGAACAAGGACATGGAAACGACGCAGAGCCGGATCTCGTCCGGTTACCGTGTCGAAACGGCAGCTGATAACGCTGCATACTGGTCGATCGCGACCACCATGCGCTCTGACCGCAAGGCCCTTTCCACCGTCGAGGATGCTCTCGGGCTTGGCGCCGCCAAGGTTGACACGGCTTACACCGGTCTCGAAGCTGCCATCGCCGTCGTTGACGAAATCAAGTCCAAGATCACCGCCGCTTCCGAGCCGGGCGTCGACAAGACGAAGATCGACAAGGAACTGTCCCAGCTGAAGAACCAGCTCGCATCGATAGCCGAGTCTGCATCTTTCTCCGGTGAAAACTGGCTTTACAACACGGCCACCACGGGTGCCGGGACCAAGGACATCGTGGCGTCCTTCAACCGTGCGCCGGATGGCGGCATATCCCTGACCACGCTCAAATTTGATGCGTCCGCGTCTGTCCTGATCGACAAGTACGATGCAAGCCGTGGGTTGCTGACACGCGACTGGCCGGTTGTTCAGCCTAACGGTACGGCAGGCACAACAAGCGTCAGCTATTACCTGGTGAACGCCAATTCGGACGTGGCCGCCACTGGATCGGAAATCAAGCTGACGACGACGACCTCGGCGGATTCACTCGCCGGCATGTTGCTCGCGGTGGAAACCATGCTGCAGCGGCTGACGGATTCAGCCTCGACGCTCGGCGCCATCACCAAGCGCATCGACATGCAGGAAAGCTTCGTCGCCTCCCTGACGGACGTGATCGACAAGGGCATCGGCCGTCTCGTTGATGCGGACATGAACGAGGAGTCGACACGGCTCAAGGCACTGCAGACACAGCAGCAGCTTGGCATCCAGGCGCTGCAGATCGCCAACACCAACGCAGAGAACATCCTCCAGCTGTTCCGGCAGTAAGGCGATCAAGAGCGCGCGGCAGATGTTTCGCGCGCTCCTTCATGAACGTGGGGTGGAGACGCCCTCGATTCATCCTCGCACAAGTTTCCTTGCGTACCGTTCCCATAGGGTCCGGCGGAGCTGCGTCTTTGTCGGGCCATGGAAAAGGCAACCTATCGGATGATGCAATGATGGCAGCGGCGCAAATTCGCTCCTTCGGCAAGCTCATGATGAGCAGGCGGGGATCGGCTATGGCAGGGCAGGGGATTGTGCGATGAGTGCAATGCTTGCCCGTTACCTGCGCGATTTCAGCGAGCCGGAAGCACCACCACCGGACATGATGGGTGCGGCCTTTGATCACGGCACTGACGATGATCTTCATTTCGAGGTCCCGGCGGCCCCGCTGGTTGATCTTGAGGCGGAGCGGGCAGAGGCCCATCAGCAAGGTTACCAGGAAGCTTCCGAGACACTGCGGCGGGAGTTCGAGGAGGAGCGCCAGGCGCTCGTGGCCGCACATGCGGCAGAACTGGCCGGCTTGCGTGAGCAATACGAAAATCAGGCGGCGGCTACGATCGCCTCCCGCCTCGAAGAGATTGCTGCGGTGACGGCGCAGGCCGTCAGCGACCAGACGGCAGCGATTCTCGCGCCGTTGGTTGATGAGGCTCTGGCCGCCCAGGCCGTCGGTGAAATGGCAGCGCTCATTCGTGCCGCCATCCTGGACGGTGATGCCGGCGTGCTGACGGTGCGCGGCCCGGTGCATCTTTTTGAAAAACTGCAGGAGGCGCTCGGGGCGGAGAACACTGCTCTGCGCCACATCGAGGCACCGGATCTCGACATCTCCGTCGACATTGGTGAGACGGCGCTTGTGACACGGATTTCGGCCTGGTCGGCTTCCCTTAAGAAGGTAATGAAATGAGCGAGGGCGAAAACCACCACCACGGCAAGAACGAAGTCATCGTCGTCAAGAAACATGGCGGCGGGCATGACGACGGCCACCATGGTGGCGCGTGGAAGATCGCCTATGCCGACTTCATGACCGCCATGATGGCCTTCTTCCTCGTCATGTGGCTGGTCAACGCCGCCAATGAGGAAACCAAGGCCTCGATGGCGAGTTACTTCAATCCCATCAAGCTTTCCGACGAGACGCCGGCCGAAAAGGGCCTGAAGAAGCCCGTCGATGCAGCGGACGGTCAGGAGCAGAGCGAGAAGTCCAAGGTCAAGGGTGAGGGCGAGGTCCAGGGGACCGCGGCCGCAACCGGCGACGACATGACCTCGACCTCCGGCGATGAACCGAACTATTCGGAAGCGGATTACTTCGAGAACCCCTACTCGGTTCTGGCCGAGATCGCGCAGGAGATCGGCCAGCAGGCAAATGTCAGCTCGAAGGGCGAGGCGGGTGCTGCCGATTCCGGTCCGGCAACCGGTGCCGATGGCGGCGAGGCCTATCGTGATCCCTTCGATCCGGATTTCTGGACGAAGCAGATGCAGGTGACGTCGTCCGAAGGGCCGGAGCAGCCTGCAAAGTCGATGCCGAGCGACAATCCGATGGCGGATCTGGCAAGCCCCGCGACGATGCCGCAATCGACCGAAACCAAGAACCAGCTGCAGTCGAACGATGCGCAGGTCGCGATGGCCGTGCCGAGCGCGCGTCCCGATGCTGCCCAGACCGACAAGGCGTCCGGTGCTCCTGGACAGAAGCCTGATGATGCCGTGAACGCCGATCCCCAGGCAAAGAAGGCCGCCGAGGAACTGCGCCAGCAGATCCAGGCGCAGATCTCGGGTGTTGCCGGAAAGCTGGCCGAAGGTCTTGTCGTGACGCCGGCCGAAGGCGGTCTGCTCGTGACAATCTCCGATCAGGCCGATGATGCGATGTTCAATATCGGTTCGGCCGTCCCGCGCCGCGAAATGGTGTTGGCGATGGAGAAGATCGGCAAGATCCTCACCGATCGCAAGGGCAGCGTCGTATTGCGCGGCCACACCGACGGGCGCCAGTTCAAGGGCACCGAGAACGACAACTGGCGGCTTTCCATGGCCCGCGCCCACAGTGCCTATTACATGCTGGTTCGCGGCGGGCTGAAGGAAGAGCGCATCAAGCAGGTCTCCGGTTTCGCGGACCGTCGCCTTCAGGTCACCAATGATCCGCTTGCTGCCGGCAACCGCCGCATCGAGATCCTTCTCCAGGCCGATGAGGGATAGTTCATGGCTTTGGCGCGGTTAAGATCGGCCCTTCTTGTCGGGCTCGTGCTGGGGGGCATTCCGGTCCATTCGGCTTCTGCAGAGGAGCGAAATGATCTGGCTCCTTACGCGATGCTGCGCTCCCTGCAGTTCGTGCAGGACTCGGTCGTCAACGGCGACCACTCGGCTGGCGAGATGCAGCGTTTCATGCTCGGCACGATCGACCAGCGGCTACGCACGGCAGATCCGTCCGTGTTCGAAGATCCGCGCAATGTCGATGCGGCGCTCATCTATGCGATGAGCGGCGGCAATCCGGCAACGCTCGAGTATCTCGCCTCGCGCGACCTGTCGGGCCAGTTCGACAACCGTGTTGCCGATGCGCTTCGGAAATATCTCGGCGGCAAGGGTACCCTTGCGTCGAACACGCTGAATGAGTTGGCGACAGAATATCGCGACCAGAAGATCGGACCATACCTTGCGCTCGTCAGCGGCAATGTGCTCGTCCAGAAAGACCCGAAGGCGGCACTGTCGGCGTATGACTGGGCGCGTCTGACGGCACCGGGCACTATCATCGAGGAGGCGGCCCTGCGCCGCTCGGTCGCGATCACTGTCGATGGCAACATGGTGCCGCAGGCGCTGTCGTATTCGCGCAAATACGCACGACGCTTCCTCCATTCGCCCTACGCCTCGCAGTTTGCCGATTTCTTCGTACAACTGGTCGTGGCGCATTTCGGCGAGATCACCGAAGACGATATCGACGGAGCCCTGGAGGCGATGGATATCGACCGCCGCCGGGAGATCTTCCTGCGCATTGCCCGTTCTGCGGCGATTGCCGGCAAGACGGAACTGGCGCGCATGATCTCGGCCAAGGCGGAAGCGCTGGGTGGGCGGCCGACGCCGGAAGCCCTGGCGCGCCTCTACGGTGGGCTGGCAGGCGTTCCCACGAAGGATATCACCTCCGCCGTGCAAGCCATGGACACCGTTGCGGACGAAACGCTGACGCCGCGCGACAGAGCCTTGAGGCAGGCGGCAAAAGCCATTGCCGAACAAGTTGTTAGTCGTCCAAGCGTGGACAGTTTCGCACAAGACGATCCAGTCAGAGTGCCCCAAGGAACAGACACACAGACAAATGCTTCACTGACACGGGATCAAGCACAAGCGCCTGCCGCGCCGGAACAATCCGACGAGGCGGCTGCGGCGATTGATCCCGCTTTCCGAACCTATGTCGACACCGGTCGCAAGAGGTTGGATGCCGTTGACGCGTTGTTGAAGGATGAGGGGCTGTCTCAATGATTACCGACATTCTTGGTGGCAAGGCGCCCGGCGTGGACGCGGCCACGACGGCAAAGCAGGCTGGCTCCAGCCAAAAGGGTGCCGGCGCGCAATCCAACGGCTTTTCCGATGCGCTGTCCGGCTTCGACGGCGAGGGCGGCAAGGGCAATGCGGGGGGCGCGGCCGAGGACTTGGAGATGGACGTCGCCGCAGAAGATGCGGTTGAGGTCCAGGTCGAAGCCAAGCCGGTCAAGGCGAGGCCGATCATCGACATCCGGCCTGAATTTGCGAAGCGCGCAAGCGGCGAGATCGCTAATGCACGTGGCGACGCGCCGAAGGACGTCAAGCTGACGCCGGCAGAGCGCAAGCTGCGTGACGCTCTCTTGAGCGCCAAGGACGCGGTGAAGAAGTCCGAGGAGCTTGAGCGGGTGAAGTCTGCGAAGAGCGACTTGCAAGCCGATGCTGCGATGTCGTCCGAGCCGGATACTACCATTCTGAAGGCAGACGATGCGAAGGTGGCCGACATGCTGTCGCTGCTGGGCGAAGGCGCGGGACCCGCTGCCGAAATCAGCAGCCTGATTCAGAGACCGGCGGCGAACGCGCCATCGAAGCGTGTGCGCGACACCGAGGGCAAGGCTCAATCGGCCGAGATCGTTTCCGAGGCGGGCTCGAAGAACGCCGTCGCTGGCACGCGCACGTCTCCGGATCCGCTTGCCATGCCGGCGGGCACTGAAGCCCCCGATGCGGCAGGCCGGACATTCCGTTTGACGAATGCGCGCAACGACCAGCGCGTCGACATGCGCATCGGCGGCAATGCCGCAGAGCGCTCGGTCGAGTTCAAGGCATCTTCAAACACAGGTGCCGAGACGGTTACCGTGATCGACTCGCGCCGTTTCCTTGGTCTGGCGCCAAATTCCAACAGCGCCAACCTGACGGCACTGATCTCGGGGGACTCCGAGTGGTCGGCAGCGATGCAGCCAAGCTCCAGCTTGTCCAATGCAGCTGCGCAGAGCGGTACCGGCACGGTCGTCAATATGCTGAAGCTGCAGATGAACCCGCATGACCTCGGTCAGGTGACGGCGACGCTGCGCCTGCATGGCGAGGAACTGAATGTCCATCTCGTGGTGGAAACACGTGCGGCCTACAGGCAGCTCAGCGAAGACAGCGGCGGCATCGTTGACGCGCTGAGGGCGCAGGGCTTTGCAGTCGACCAGGTGACCATCAGCATTTCGCCAACGGCGGACTCGGACAAGAGCGGCGGCCGACAGGACCAGGCGGGCCAGCAGAGCCAGCAGAGCGCCGCTGACGGGGGGAAGCAGGGCTTCTCCGCCGGCAGGGGACAGGAACAGCCAGAAGCACGCCAGAGAACGGTGCAGGGCGCGAGGGGCATCGATGCGGTATCAGACGACTCTCAAACTGCGGGTTCTGGTAACGGTCGGCCTGGTCAGCTCTACCTTTGACGCTCAGGCGGGCTCGCTCTTCAGCCCCGGCGGCTGGGGCGGCAACGTCGAGGCGCCACCTGTTGTCTCCCAGTCAGCCCCCAGAGCCCGGCCTGCGCCGCGATCACAGGTGCAACCAACCAAAGTGGCTCCCATGGGGCGTGCGCCTGCCAACGCAGCTGTGTCGACGCATGGCGGTGTCTGTGAGCGTGAGATCCAGGCTGCAGCGGCAAAGTATGGCGTTCCTGAAGGGGTACTATATTCGGTCGGGCTGACGGAGAGCGGCCGCAAGGGAAACCTCAGTCCGCTTGCTATGAATGTCGAAGGCAAGGCCTTCTTCCCGCCTTCGCAGCAGGAGGCGATGAACACCTTCTACGCGGCGCGGCAGAGCGGCAAGAAGCTGATCGACATCGGCTGCATGCAGATCAACCATCATTTTCATGGCGAACACTTTTCCTCGCCTGCCGAAATGTTCGATCCTCGGCGCAACGTCGAGTATGCGGCGAAGTTTCTCCGCAACCTTCATGACAGGCATGAAACCTGGACTATGGCGGTAGCAAGATACCATGCGGGGCCAAATAACAACCCCGCTCAGAAGCGATATGTATGCCGCGTGATCAGCAATCTGGTCGCCACCGGCTACGGCCAATGGACGCCGAACGCGTCCGGATTCTGCAACGGCTAAGCAACCACAGATTGTTTCGCCCAGTGTCCAGAGTTGCTGGATTGCATTGTGGCACTCATGTGGCAAGATTTTGCCACGCAAGCACGTATTTACGATGTGTTAATTTTTCCACTGGATTTTTGTGTGCCAAATCGAGGCACACACTAGATCTAGTGCAAATCGCGGCACCACTCTTAATCAACTATTAATTTGTTTGGTTAACTTCACACAGCTTGTGCCAGATTCCGTCGATTCGTACCCATAGCTCCATTGAAACACCACAACTGATTCGGAGGCGGACGAATGATCGTAGTGGTTGATGAGCGCGAGCTCGTTAAAGACGGATACACATCCCTTTTTGGACGCGAAGGTATACCTTCCACGGGTTTCGACCCGCGGGAGTTCGGCGAATGGGTAAACACGGCAGCTGACTCGGATATCGCGGCAGTCGAAGCCTTCCTCATCGGCCAGGGCGATCGTTCGCTCGAGCTGCCGAGGGCCATTCGCGACCGTTCGATGGCTCCGGTAATCGCAGTCAGCGACCATCCATCCCTGGAAGCCACCCTGGCCTTTTTCGACAGCGGCGTTGACGATGTTGTCAGGAAGCCTGTTCATCCCCGCGAGATCCTGGCGCGTGCCGCTGCGATCCGTCGCCGGCTGAAGGCAATCTCGAACTACACCGACATCGGCGCGATCCGGGTTTTCTCCGACGGCCGTGATCCGGAAATCGACGGCGAAGTCTTCCCCCTGCCGCGCCGCGAGCGCCGCATCCTGGAATACCTAGTCGCGAACCGCGGACGTCGCGTGTCGAAGACCCAGATCTTCAATGCCATCTACGGCATCTTCGACGAAGAAGTCGAAGAGAACGTCGTCGAAAGCCACATCAGCAAGCTGCGCAAGAAGCTGCGCAAGAAGCTCGGCTTTGACCCGGTCGATTCCAAGCGTTTCCTCGGCTACTGCATCGACTGGAACTGATTTTCAGCAGGGCCTTGCATTCCGCAATTTCGGCGGAAACCGATAAGCAGACAGCTTCACGCAAGGCCCGCACGATACTCTCCAAATCACACAATAAGGAGATTTCCGATGAGTATTTTCGGCACGATGAAGACGTCGGTCTCGGGTATGAATGCTCAGGCAAACCGTCTCGGAACTGTCGGCGACAACATCGCCAACTCGAGCACTGTCGGCTACAAGCGTTCGTCGACGGCTTTTTCGACGCTGGTTCTGCCTTCCACGCAGGGCTCGTATTCATCGGGTGGCGTATCGACCAACGTTCGCTACAGCATCTCCGAGCAGGGCGGCATCCAGTACACGACGTCGAATACCGACCTCGCCATCCAGGGCGAAGGTTTCTTCATCGTCAGTGACCTGAACGGCACGCCATATCTGACCCGTGCAGGCGCCTTCCAGAAGGACGCCAACGGCTACCTCACGAACACGGCCGGCTTCCAGCTGATGGGTTACCCCTACGGCTCCAACCCGCCGGCAGCCGTCGTCAACGGCTTCAATGGTCTGGAAGCGATCAACATCAACGACTTCGGCCTGGTCTCCTCGCCGTCGAGCGCCGGTAGCTTCCCGGCAAACCTCGACAAGCGGGCTGACGCGGTCACCGTTTTAGCGGATAGACCGAGCACGAATAATGCGAGCGCGGTGGTTGGCAACAAGAGCTCCTTGACCGGTTACGACCATGCCGGCGCAAAAGTTCTGTACGACTTCTACTACACGAAGACCGGCAACAATCAGTGGGAGGTTGCAGTCTATCGTCAGGACCAGTCCACCAACGGGGGCTTCCCCTACACGGCAACGCCGGCAGCAAATCTGGTGAAGTCTGTCGTTACCCTGACCTTTGATCCGAACACCAATAAATTGGCGTCGTCGTCTCCAGACAAGATCGTGATCTCTGATCCGAATGACGGAGCAACCGGCGGCCTCAATATCGAGATCGATCTGTCGAACATGACCCAGTTTGCCAGCGACTTCACGCCCGGCAAGGGCATCATCGACGGCAACGCGCCAAGCCCGATCACCGACGTTGAAATCGGTGGTGATGGCGTGGTCACGGCTGTCTACCAGGACGGCGGACGCCGGCCGATCTACCAGATCGCCATCGCGACCGTGCCGGCCATCGACAAGCTGAAACCCCAGAACGGCAACACCTACCTGCCGACGAATGACTCCGGCGTCGTGACCATCGGCTTCCCGCAGTCGGGTTCCTTCGGCCAGATCTACTCCGGTGCTCTGGAAAGCTCGAACGTCGATATTGCGAGCGAGCTGACGGACATGATCGAGGCGCAGCGCGTCTACACCGCGAACTCCAAGGTCTTCCAGACCGGCTCCGATTTGATGGACGTTCTTATCAATCTGAAGAGATAGTTCGAACTGATCGCGAGAATTAATCTCAAGAGGCTCATAAAAAATGTCGCTCGCATCCGCATTATCCACGGCGCAGTCGATCTTCAACAATTCAGGCACCCAGGCCAGCGTTGTTTCGAAGAATATCGCGAATGCCCAGAACCCGGACTACGTCCGCCGTTCGGCACTCGTCGTAACCGGCGGCAACGGCGCGATGATCGGAGAAATCGCACGAGCGGGGAACTCCCCGCTCATGCGCCAGACGATCGAAAGCACGTCGATCGCCGTAGGCCAGCGCACACTTCTGAATGGCGTATCCGAGATCAAGAGCCTGATGGGGGGCAACAATAACGAGTTCTCCCCCGCCGTCCTGATCGCCAATTTCCGCACCAACCTGGATGCGTTCTCGGCCAAGGCCAATGATAGCGGCATCGGCATCGCAGTCATTTCCGGTGCCCGCGACCTTGCAACCGCGCTCAACACGGCCTCCGACAAGCTGCAGCTGATCCGTAAGGATGCGGACGACCAGATCAAGCAGAACGTCAATGACCTGAACTCGCTTCTGGCCAAGTTCGAAGTCGCCAACAATCGCGTCAAGAATGCCAGCGCGACGGGCGCTGATGCCAACGACGCGCTCGATGAGCGTGATGCGCTGGTCAAGAAGATTTCCGAGATCGTTGGCGTCACCTCTTACACGCGCGGCGACAACAACGACATGGTGCTCTACACCACCGACGGCGTGACGTTGTTCGAAGCGGTGCCACGCAAAGTGACCTTCGAAGCCACGATCGGCTACGACGCGTCGACGGTCGGCAATGGCGTTTATATCGATGGCGTCCTGCTCAAGGCCGGTGACGGCGCAAGCACGACTGCCAAGGGCTCGTTGCAGGCCCATCTCCAGCTTCGCGACAAGATCGCGCCGACCTTCCAGAACCAGCTCGACGAAATCGCCCGCGGCCTGATCACGGCCTTTGCCGAAACCGGCCCGACCGGCACACTGACGCCAAAGACCGGCCTGTTCACCTTCCGCGATACATCGGGCGTCCAGCAGAGCGATGTCCCGCCAGTCGGCACCATTATTCCGGGTCTCGCATCCCGCATCCTGGTCAATCCGGTCGTCGTGCCGCCGGCAGGTTCCCCCGACAAGCTGCGCGACGGCGGTATCAATGGCGGGCCTTACGTCGTCAACACCGGCGGCAGCAGCTACGGCGCGCTCCTCGACAAGTACAACGAAAACCTCTCCAACCCGATGGCCTTCGACAGCCGCACCGAGATTAGTGATGCGCCTAACCTCATTTCGCTGACGGCGGACTCGATGGGTTGGCTCGAACAGATCCGCAGCACGGCAACGTCTTCGGACGAAACGAAGACCGCGCTCCTGACGCGCACGCTGGAAGTGTTTTCCAGCACCACGGGTGTCAGCCTTGATGAAGAACTCTCGCTGCTCCTCGACATCGAGCAGTCTTACAAGGCTGGAACCAAGCTTCTGTCGACCATCGACGAGATGATGGAAGCACTCTTGGCAATGGCGAGCTGATCATGAAGACTTCTTTCGTATCCACGCTGTCCATCCAGACGACGATGCGTAATTCGATCGCTGGCGTTCAGCGTGAAATGGTGAAGGCCAACCAGGAAGCCGTCACCATGAAGCACGCGGACCTGGGCGTAGCGCTTGGCGCAAACACCTCCCGCGCGCTTGATCTGTCTCGTGAAATCACCCGCATAAACAGCCTGGTCAGCTCTGCGGCGCTGGCGACCCAGCGTCTCGAGACGACCGAGCTTGCGCTGGCGAACATGAACGAATCGGCGCTGACCATCCAGAGCGCAATCCTGACGCTCGGTAACTCCGGCGACGAGGGAAGCCTGGCAACGGCGCGCAAGGCCATGACCAACGCGCTTGAATCCTTCACGACCTTCGCGAACACGGCGGTCCAGGGCGAGTATATCTTCGCCGGCATCAATTCCGACGTGAAGCCGATGAACGATTACTTTGCCGCAGGTTCACCGGCCAAGGCGGCTATCGATGCGGAATTCAATCATTTCTTGAGCTCGAACAGCATCGCTTCTGCTTCGGCCATGACCAAGGACCAGATGGAGAGCTTCCTCACCGGCCTCGAGAAGAAGTTCACGGGTGAGGTGCCTCTGTCGTCTCCGCCGCACGCAGCAGCGATCGCCGGCCAGGATCTCTGGAAGGCTGTGTTCTCTGATGCCAGCGACGAGAACATGAAGGTCCGTATCAGCCCGAGCGAAGTGGTGGAAAGTTCCACCAACGCCAACAGCCAGGGGATGCGCAACTTCGCCTTCGCCTCGATCATCTCGATGGAGTTCCTGAAGGGCGAAATGAGCCAGGGCGCGCGCGAAGCTGTCGCAACCCGCACCACCACCGTCATTGCTCGCGCCATGAACGGCGTCGACAGCATCAACCAGCAGCGCACCACGATTGGTATCTCGACCGAACGCGTTGCCAAGGCTGGCGAAAGCTTGCAGGCGCAAGAAGATATTCTGACCAAGGGTCTGGTGGCGATGGAAGGTGTCGATCCGGAGGAGGCGGCGACCCGCCTCAATACGATGAAGACGCTTCTCGAAACCGCCTACGCGGTCACGGCCAAGATACAACAGTTAAGTCTAGCAAACTTCCTTTGATGATCAGGGGAAGCTCGTGAAGATGAAGGATACATGATGTACCAGTTTTCTTATGCCGAAATCATGGAAGATGGCGTTGCCAACGCCAAGGATCGTGAACGGCAGGCCCTCGATCGCTCTATTGAGCTTTTGGCGGCAGCTCGTGATGAGGGAAGCTACTCCCGCACCACGATTGAAGCACTGTTTTATACCCGGCGCGTCTGGATCCGTTTCATCGAGGATCTGAAGCAGCCTGATAACGAACTTGCCACTGAACTTCGCGCAGACTTGATCTCGATTGCCATCTGGATCCTCAAGGAATGCGAAAAGATCCGGAAGCGTGAATCCACCAACTTCCAGGGCATCATCGACGTGACAACCATCATTAGGGATGGACTTAAATGAAAAGTACGCTTCGCATCTCTCTGAAGTCCGGCGAGCGGATCTTCATCAACGGCGCCGTGTTGCGCGTTGATCGCAAGGTCGCGCTGGAATTCCTCAACGACGTCACGTTCCTTCTGGAAAACCATGTTCTTCAGCCGGAAGATGCCACGACGCCGCTGCGTCAGCTCTACTTCATCGCCCAGATGATGCTGATCAACCCGGAAGGCAAGGACCAGTCGAGCGCGCTGTTCCGCAAGTCGGTGGCCATGCTGCTCACCTGCTTCCAGGACGACGAGGTGCTGGCTGAACTGAAGCGTATCGATGGCATGGTTGCCTCGGGTCGCGCCTTCGACGCACTGAAGGCCATCCGCGCTCTCTACCCGATCGAGGACCGGATCCTGAACAACCAGGAAATCGCACCGGCGACGGTCGAGCTCATCCGCAAGGAGATCGCACCGTGGCGGTAGACGGCATCAACGCCAACAACCCCTACGCTGCCGGCAATGGCGCAGCGGCCAAGACGGACTCGTCGGCGGCGAGCCTGAACTACAACAGCTTCCTGAAACTCCTCATCGCGCAGATGAAGTATCAGGATCCGACCGACCCCATGGACGCGAGCGAGCAGGTTGCCCAGTTGGCCACATTCTCCCAGGTCGAGCAGTCCGTGAAGATGAACTCGAACCTGCAGTCGCTGATCCAGGCGAACGCCTTCTCGCAGGCCGCTGACATGGTGGGCAAGACCATCACCAGCGCCGACGACAAGATCACCGGCGTGGTGAAGCAGGTCGAAGTTTATTCCGATGGTCTGGTGGCTGTCACCGAGAAGGGTGATAAGGTACTCATCCAGCCTGGCATCGTGATTTCGAATCAGCCTGGACCGAGCACCGGCGGCAACGACACGGGCAGTGACGAAACTTCGGCATGACGCCGAGCATCTAGAATGTTGGAGCCGGCGCAATGAATGAAGCCGATGCCCTTGATATCATGCAGGCCGCCATCTGGACTGTCCTCGTGGCGTCCGGTCCGGCGGTCCTGGTGGCAATGGTGGTTGGTGTCACCATCGCCTTCCTCCAGGCACTGACACAAATCCAGGAAATGACGCTGACCTTCGTCCCGAAGATCGTTGCGATCATGGTCACGATCGGCATCACGGCGCCGTTCATCGGCGGGCAGATCAACCTCTTCGCCAACCTTGTCTTCTCCCGCGTCCAGTCAGGCTTCTGACCGGTTCAGCCGCACAGGCTGAAAAGCGCAAGCTTGCCCACCTTCGCGCAAGCTTCATCCTTTAGAGCCGGTGGTGAAATTGGCAGGAAACTCCCTGCCACCTTCTCATGAAGAGACGGAAGCACCATGGCGCAACCACCTGCATTATCCATCCCGAAGGTGACACCGAACGGCAGAGACGTCGGCTTTGCTGCCGGTATCGTCGCCATTCTCTGTATCCTCTTCCTGCCAATCCCGGCGTTCCTCATCGACGTCGGTCTTGCCTTCTCGATCGCCTTTTCCGTGCTGATCCTGATGGTGGCATTGTGGATCCAGCGGCCACTGGACTTCTCCTCTTTCCCGACCATCCTGCTGATCGCGACAATGGTGCGTTTGTCGCTCAACATCGCGACGACTCGTGTGATCCTCTCGCATGGCCACGAAGGCCACGACGCCGCCGGCGGCGTGATCGCCGGCTTCTCCGGCCTCGTCATGTCGGGCGATTTCGTGATCGGTGTGATCGTCTTCATGATCCTGATCACCGTCAACTTCATCGTCATCACCAAGGGTGCTACCCGTATCGCCGAAGTCGGCGCCCGCTTCACCCTTGATGCCATCCCCGGCAAGCAGATGTCGATCGACGCCGACCTTTCGGCCGGCATCATCGATGAGAAGGAGGCGCAGCGTCGTCGCTCCGAACTCGAGGAAGAAAGCTCCTTCTTCGGGGCCATGGACGGTGCATCCAAATTCGTCCGTGGCGATGCAATCGCCGGCCTGATCATCACCGCGATCAACGTCTTCGGCGGCATCATTATCGGTTACTTCCGCCACGGCCTGCCGATTGGCGAAGCGGCCGACGTTTTTGTCAAGCTGTCGGTTGGCGACGGTATTGTTTCGCAGATCCCGGCCCTGATCGTTTCGCTGGCAGCCGGCCTTCTGGTCACCCGCGGCGGCACCTCCGGTTCGACCGACAAGGCGGTCATCGACCAGCTCGGCGGTTACCCGCGCGCGCTTTCGATGGCCGGTGGCCTGATGGGCCTGCTTGCAGTTATTCCGGGTCTGCCCTTCCTGCCGTTCGTGACGTTGGGCGGCCTGTTGGGCTTTGGCGCCTGGCTTGTTCCACGTCGTATCGAAGCTGAAAACAAGCTGCGTCGCGAAGACGAGGAAAAGAAGGTCGTCCAGACCAAGGAAGCCGAGAAGGATTCCGTCAAGTCTGCGCTCAAGACCGCCGAGATCGAACTGGCGCTCGGCAAGCAGGTCTCGACCCGACTGCTTGGACAGCACCAGGAACTGGCCTTCCGCGTCGGCAAGATGCGCAAGAAGTTCGCGACGCAATACGGTTTCGTGGTGCCCGAGATCAAGGTCTCCGACGACATCGCAATCGCCGAGAAGTCCTACCAGATCCGCATCCACGGCACGACGATCGCCTCGAACACGCTGCGCGTCGGCGACGTTCTGGTCGTCACGGGTTCGGGCCGCAAGCCGAGCATCCCGGGCGACGAGATCCGCGAACCCGCATTCGGCATGCCGGCGGTCTCGATCCTCGAAACCTTCGCCGAAGATTTGAAGCGCGAAGGCTTCCATCCGATCGACAACGTTTCGGTCGTGCTGACGCATATGTCGGAAGTCATTCGCAACAACCTGCCGCAGCTTCTGTCTTACAAGGACGTCAAGATCCTGATCGATCGTCTCGATCCGGAATACAAGAAGCTCGCCGACGAGATCTGCTCTTCGCATATGTCGTATTCCGGCCTGCAGGCGGTGCTGAAGCTGCTGCTTGCCGAGCGCGTCTCGATCCGCAACCTGCACCTCATCCTCGAAGCGGTGGCCGAGCTTGCACCACATGTCCGCAAGACCGAGCAGATCGTCGAGCACGTTCGCGTTCGCATGTCGCAGCAACTCTGCGGCGACCTGGCCGACAACGGCGTCCTGCGCGTGCTGCGCCTCGGCAACAAGTGGGACATGCTGTTCCACCAGGCGCTGAAGCGCGACAACAAGGGCGAAGTGATCGAGTTCGACATCGACCCGCGCACGCTTGAGGAGTTCAGCGAGCAGGCGACCAAGGTGATCCGCGAGTTCATGGACCGAGGCCTGCCCTTCGTGCTCGTCACCTCGCCGGAGACGCGCTCTTACGTCCGCATGATCATCGAGCGACTGTTTGCCACGCTGCCCGTGCTCTCGCATGTCGAACTCGCGAAGGGTCTCGACATCAAGATCCTCGGGTCAATCTCGTAAGGGGATACGCCGGAGCGGTGATTGGTATTCCGCTCCGGCGTGTTCTACATTGTCCGCGAAGGACGATTCTCTCATGATCACGGATCCGCAAGGGACCATACTTGCCCTGTTTCTCTGCTTCTGCCGGATTGGCGGATGCGTGATGACCCTTCCGGGTTTCGGAAGCTCGCGGATTCCGCAGCAGATCAAGCTGTTGACCGCGATCGCACTTTCGATGGCGGTCCTGCCTGTTCTTTGGGACATGATCTACCCGAAAGCGTCCGCACCCGGCGCAACCTTCATCGGCCTGATCTTCACTGAGGCGCTGGTTGGCATGGTCTACGGCCTGATCGCCAGGCTTTATACGCTCGGGCTGCAGTATGCGGGCACGATTACCGCGATGTCGATCGGTTTCACCGCTCCTGGTGGTGCGGACGTCATCGAAGACACGCAGGAAAACGCACTCACCAACATCCTGACCTTGAGCGGCCTGCTGCTGCTGTTCATGATGGACTTCCACCATCTGGTGTTCCGCGCGCTGGTCGATTCCTACAACGCGACGCCCGTCGGCGCGATCGTCGATCCGCAGAAGATGCTGATCACCTTGACCGACACCCTGCGCGCATCAACGATGATCATGTTGCGGCTTGCGAGCCCGTTCCTGATTCTCGGCCTGATGTTCAACGTCGGCATCGGCCTCATCAACAAGCTCGCGCCACAGATCCCGATCTTCTTCATTTCGGCGCCCTTCCTCATCATGGGCGGGCTGTTCATGATGTACCTTTCGATTGCAGCGCTCATCCGCCAGTATGCCGGCGGGTTCGCGCCGATCTTCACATCCTTCTGAGAGCTGGAACATGGCCTCTCCCGTCAAGCGATCCGAAAAGCTCAAGCGCCTCGTGGCGGTCCAGCGGCACCTGGAAAAGATGGCCGAACACGAGCTTGCCGCGACCACGCGCCATCGCGCCGAGGTCAACCAGTCCATGGAAGAGGTCATTGAGGCAATCGGCTCGGTGAACCCGATTCATCGCCAGTTCGCCTATCAATATTCCGAGCGATTCAGCCGCCTGACGGTCAAGGAAAAGCAGCTCGCGGGCGTCCAGCAGATCCAGGAAATGAAGGTGATGCGCGAGCGCACCAAAGGTGACCGCCTGCAGGACAACATGAAGGAAGCGCGCGAACATGAAGACCGCGAGGCTGCCGATAACGCGATCTACGAACTGATCGACATGACGATGAGCCTCCAGGCCATCGAACCAAAGGACTAATTGCGGCAACCTATGCGATAATTAGCGCTGCCCTTTACACTGATCAGCCTCCTGCAAGCTTCAATTGTCATAGTTGAGATCTAGTACTGATCACGCGCCGCTCTTCGACGTGGCGCTGGTGGATCAGATGCTGATTCAACTCTTGCTGCGCGCCGGCACATCCCAGGGAATGCGCCAGGTGCTGATGAAAGGACGTGACGTGGCGATTTCACCTCCAAGCGATCTGGTTCTGGACGTTGTCCGTGCCGCCGATCCCAATGCCGTGCAGGAGGCACAGGCAAAGCTGAAGGCGAACAAGGCTGCATTTGCGGCTTCCAGTCTCGCTGAAACCGGCAAGGGATTCGGCGCGGCGATGAACATCATCGACCAGTCGGCGACGCGCGCCGGGCTTGGAAATGCCGAAGCGCCGAAGAAGCTGGCGGAAATGCCGGATGAATACCGCAAGTTCGAGGCCACGATCTTGCAGAACTTCATCAACACCATGCTGCCGAAGGAAACCGAAGAAGTCTACGGCAAGGGCTCTGCCGGTGAATTCTGGAAGAGCATGATGGCCGAAAAGATTGCCGAGGAGATGTCGCAACGCGGCGGCGTCGGCATTGCGGAACAGATGTATGCGCAGGCCCTGAACCGGGCGGCGAACAAGAGCGAACTGAACGCGACCACAAATGAGACAGACCGCAGCCGCGCCATGAGCATGGTGACCGATTTCGAACGTCAGGTTCTGGGCGTCGGCAAAAAGGATGAGGCCTGATAATGATTCAGACTGGGACAGAGAACATGGAAGTCGTATCGAACGATTATCGAATCAAGACCGTCCTCGGACGCCTGGAAATGATAATCGATAATGAAAATGAACGGATTGGCCGCGACCCGGAATTCGACCTGAAGGTCTCGAATGCCCACAAGAGCCGCTGCCTCTACGAACTCACCATGTTGTTCCGCGGCACCGATCCGAAGGATCTGGCTGTCGGTTATATCGACCAGATGCATGGCCTGAAGGAAAAGCTCGCGGTCAACGCACGCCGCGTCGAGGCTCACCTTCATGCCGTTCGCACCGTCGCTGACCTCTTGAAGAATGCAGCACGTGACGCCGACGGTGACGGCACCTACACGCAAGAACAGTTCACTTACGGCGAAGTCTGATGATCAAGATCCTTTTGACAGGTCTCTGGGTCTGCGTTGTCACGCTCGGCGCGGTTTATGGCGCCGTGCAGATGAACAAGCCGGCACCCCCGGTGGACGAAGAGGCCAAGAAAAAGGAAATGCAGGAACTGGTGCGCGGTGAGTCCATCACCGTGCCGGTACTGTCCGATGGCGTGATTACCGGCTACTTCCTGAGCCGGATCTCGTTCATGATGGACAAGGAGAAGATCAAGGGCGTCAAGCTGCCGATGACGGAGCTGACGACCGACGAGCTTTTCACGCATCTGATCGGCAACAAGATGGTCGATCTGAGCAAGCCGGGCAGCTTCGAGCTCGACAAGTTCCGCTCGAACATCAAGGACAGCATCAACAAGAGGCTCGGCGACGGCCTGGTTGCTGAGGTGCTGGTCGAACAGCTGGACTACCTTTCCAAGGAAGACATTCGCAACAATTCATCCCGGGGCAACAAGAACCCCAATCCCGGCCAGAAGATCGTTGAGGGCGTGAAGATCGAGGAACCGGCAAAAACCGCCGGCCACTGATCGTCATTCTGGAAACTACGAGAGCCGGTCCTTGTGGCCGGCTTTTCTCGTTTTATGGGCGGCTGCGCATGGTCTTCCTCCGTTGCATTAACGATTTCTTTGCCATGAAAATTTAGGCTGTGTTCATATGCTGCCCGCCGGTAGCAGGAATGAGCGTGGTCGCCCTTATGCAGCATTGGCTAGAACCGGATCAGGGCCGTGACGAAGAGGCCCATGAGCACAAGGCAGCATTTCGTCCGTCGCGATCGCTGCGGCGTATGCCGCTGAAGCTCGGGCTCTGGGCGGCGGTCGGTCTTGCCTCGGGCGCCGGGCTGTTCGCCATGACGCCGGGGGAATACAGTGCCGAAACACTGCTCAAGGTGGAAGGCGCCGGCGAAATCACCGTTGCCAACGCCTCTTCCATGCTGCGCTCGAAGACAAACCTCGACAATCTCGTTCGCGCGCTCAACCTCAATGGCGAGACGGCGCGGCCAAGCGCTGTTCGGATCGTTTCCGATATCGTCACCGGTCGTGAAAACACTGTGGCCAAAGCCGAAAGCGCTCTGCGCGAGACGCTGGGGAAGGCGATCGACTTCCGTTATGACGAAGCGGCAAGACAGGCACGAATTTCAGCCACCGCGGCCGATCCCGCCGAAGCAGCCCGCATTGCCAATCTGGTAGGCCAGACCTTCCGCAACGAGTTGATCCGGGCGCAGTCCGAGGCGTCGCAGCCGATCGTTGAGAAGCTGCGGCAGACGCTGGAGCGTGCGGAAGCTGCACTTTCGGGTTATGTCGAGAAGGTCGGCCAGCAGAAGGTCGGGGAGTTGCGGCGCCGCGGACGCGAAAGCAGCCAGCGTGCAGCCGAGATTGCTGCGGCCGAAGCACGCGCGGCTGAGCTGAAGACGAAGATTGCCCAGGCTTCGGCGCTGAAGCTCGCTGACGTGCTGGCCAACCCGCTTCCTGATGCACTGGAATATACCGGACTTGATTATCAGCGGCAGCATTACGTCGAGGCAAGGCTGCTGGTCGACCAGTTTTCGGGCAGTCTTGGCCCCCGCCATCCAAAGCTTCTCGCGGCTCAGACCGCACTGGACGAAGTCCGCAGCGGCATCCAGGATGCGCTGAAGCGGCTGGTTTCCTCTCTTCGGCAGCAGGAGGCGGAAAACAACAAGCTTCTCGCCGACCTCAAGGCGAAGCAGAAGACAGACCCACAGGATAAGACTGCAGCCGATGCCGCCGCCCGTCTTCAGGTTCTGGAAACGGCGGTGCGTGAGGCGCGCGAAAACTATCTTGAGGCGCAGCAGCGCGCCGAAACGCAGCCGACAGGTCCGCTCGCTGAGACGGAAGTGATCATTCCTGCCACGGCAGCGGCGGCGACGCGGCTCGGCTGGACACTGGAGCAGATGGCCGGGGGCGGTGCGCTTGCGGGCGTTGGTCTCGGCGCGTTCTTCAGCATGTTCGGCAGACGGAAGCATGAGGACGAGGTCGAGGCGGAGACTTCGCACGCTGTTGAACACGAGCACGAGGCTCTAGCGTATCCCGAGCCAGACGAAGCCGCCGACTACGCCGAGGAACCTGCGTTCTACGACGACTACGTCCAAGAGCCGCAAGACGATTTCGACGACGACGATTACCGGCCTACTGCCGCATATCGCGCCTATCCGGCCGCGGCCAACGATGTGCTTCTGGGCGACCAGATCCGTGACCTGTTGATGGCAAACCGTCGCCCGGCGACCGAAGCGCTCCCGCCGCTCGTCGCCGCCGTCAGTTCAGGCCTGCACACCGCACCGACCTATGCTCCGCGCATGTCAGACGAAGAGCGTCAGAAGGCGGAAGAGCTTCGCAGGCTGCGCCAGCACATGGCGGATCTGCGCGAGCGTGTCGAACTACATTCCGCTAGCCGTATGGCTGGCCGCAGGTAATCCGCGTCCCGAATCTGCTTGCTTTTGGTGCCTGCGGGTCGCATAGCCGTAGGCGCTAGCTCAGCACGTTCGTGTATACATGGACAGTCAGTTTGGAGGGAAGCGTGGCTTTGGTTATCGATGGAAAACAGGCGGCAGCCTCTGTTGTTGCAGCCGTAACGGAAGCGGCAGGCAAGCTCGAAGCCGAAGTGGGCGTCAAGCCGGGCCTGGCGGTCGTCATTGTCGGAAACGATCCGGCAAGCCACGCCTATGTCAATTCCAAGAGCAAGATGGCCAAGCAGTGCGGCTTCAACTCGATTCAGCACAGCCTGCCGGAAGAAACCACACAGGAAGAGCTCGAGAAGCTCGTGGCCGAACTGAATGCTGATCCGGCGATCCATGGGATCCTCGTGCAGTTGCCGCTGCCGAAGCATTTGAATGCCGAGCCGGTCATTCTCTCAATCTCGCCGGAAAAGGATGTTGACGGGCTGCATGTCGTCAACGCCGGCAAGATCGCCACCGGTGACCTGTCCACGGGCCTCATCTCCTGCACGCCGGCCGGCGCCATGCTGCTCGTCAAGCAGATCCATGGCGACGACCTGTCTGGCCTCAATGCGGTGGTGATCGGGCGCTCCAACCTGTTCGGCAAGCCGATGGGGCTTCTGCTGCTCGCCGCCAATGCCACCGTCACCATGGCGCATTCGCGCACCAAGGACCTCGCTGCCGTCTGCCGCAACGCCGATATCCTGGTGGCTGCGGTTGGCCGTGCGCAGATGGTCAAGAGCGACTGGGTCAAGCCGGGCGCCACAGTCATCGATGTCGGCATCAACCGCGTCGATGCGCCTGACAAAGGTGAGGGCAAGACCCGCCTCGTGGGCGATGTCGCTTACGCCGAGGCCGCAGAAGTCGCTGGCGCAATCACGCCCGTTCCCGGCGGCGTGGGCCCGATGACGATTGCCATGCTGATGGCCAACACGGTGATCGCCGCCCATCGCGCGGCCGGAAAGACCCCGCCGAAGTTCTGACATCCGGCTGCGGGAAACTGCGAATTGTTCCCGTGTGTCGGTGCAACCCTTGACTCCTTCAAGAGCGCGTTAAATTTCCTCCCATGCTTGAACATCCGGCAGCGTACAACGCCGGATAATGGGAGGACGTTTGATGAGAACTTCGTTTTGGATCGGAACGGCTGTCGCGGCGCTGATTGCGGGAGGCGCGGTAGCACAGGAACTGAAATTCGCACCGGGCGAAGACTCGCGCTTCACATGGAAGAGCTATGACGAGTTCAAGGCAGCACATGCCGACCTGAAGGGCCAGAGCCTGACGCTTTTCGGACCCTGGCGCGGCGAAGATGAAGTGCTCTTCAACAGCGTGCTCGCTTATTTCAATGCCGCCACCGGGGTGAACGGCCGCTACTCCTCTTCCGAAAATTATGAGCAGCAGATCGTCATCGATACGCAAGCCGGCTCGCCGCCGAACATCGCCATCATACCGCAGCCGGGCCTTCTGGCGGACCTCGCGACCAAGGGGTTCCTGACGCCGCTTGGGCAGGAAAACGCGGATTGGGTGAAGACCAATTACGGCTCCGGCGAAGACTGGATCCGCTATGGCACCTACAAGGGCAAGGACGGCAACGAGGCCTTCTTCGGCTTCCCCTACAAGGCCGACCTGAAGTCTATGGTCTGGTATGTGCCGGAGAACTTCGAGGAAGCCGGCTACGAGGTTCCGAAAACCATGGAAGACCTCATCAAGCTCAGCGACCAGATCGTTGAAGACGGTGGCGTTCCGTGGTGCATCGGGCTTGGCTCCGGCGGCGCGACCGGCTGGCCGGCAACCGACTGGGTGGAAGACATGATGCTGCGCACCCAGCCAGCGGAAACCTACGACAAGTGGGTATCGAACGAGATCAAGTTCGACGATCCGGCCGTGGTCGGTGCGATCGAGGAATTCGGCAAGTTTGCCAAGAACGACAAATATGTGAGCGGTGGCGTTGCGGCCGTCGCCTCGACCGACTTCCGCGACAGCCCGAAGGGCCTCTTCGGCATTCCGCCGAAGTGCTACCTGCACCACCAGGCATCCTTCATTCCATCCTTCTTCCCGCCGGATACCGAACTCGGCGTCGATGCCGACTTCTTCTATATGCCGACCTATGCCTCCAAGCCGGACCTCGGCACGCCCGTTCTCGGGGCAGGCACGATGTTCGCCATCACCAAGGATTCGCCGGCCGCCAAGGCATTCATCGAATTCCTGAAGACGCCGATTGCGCATGAAGTCTGGATGGCGCAGGCCTCGTTCCTGACCCCCTACAAGGAAGTCAATCCGGAAGCCTATGCCAACGACATCCTGAAGAAGCAGGGCGAGATCCTAACGACGGCCACCACCTTCCGCTTCGATGCCTCCGACCTGATGCCGGGCAAGATCGGTGCCGGTGCCTTCTGGACCGGGATGATCGACTATGTCGGCGGCAAGGACGCGCAGACGGTCGGCGCCGATATCCAGAAGGCCTGGGACGGGCTGAAATAATTCCGTGGGAACGCGTTTGACGACTGACCGAGCCGGAAACTTCCGGCTCGGATAATAAGACCCGCACAACTGGTCGGAGGGGCTGGGCATGGCATGGCAGATTGTTTCGTCCGTCGGCGTGGTGATCGCCGGCGTGTTTGTCTGTGCACTTTATTACTGGCTGTCCGACAAGGTTCTGCAGGTCATCTTCCCGGTGCCGGTCGATAACGTCCGCAAGGCATCGGTCAACCTCAACCGGCGTGCGGTGGTGCGGCCGTGGCTGTTCCTCGGGCCCGCGCTCGTGTTGCTCGCCGTCTATCTCGTCTACCCGGTCGTGGCGACCTTCATCCTGTCCTTCTACGATCGCTCCGGCACCAACTTCGTCGGTCTCGCCAACTACCGCTGGGCGATCCAGGACGCGCAGTTCCGCCAGTCGATCTTCAACAACATCCTCTGGCTTGCCGTCGTGCCTGCCGCCTGCACCTTCTTCGGACTGGTGATCGCGGTGCTCACCGATCGCATCTGGTGGGGTAATATTGCCAAAAGCCTGATCTTCATGCCGATGGCGATTTCGTTTGTCGGCGCCTCCGTCATCTGGAAGTTCATCTACGAATATCGCGGCGGCAGCGAAACGCAGATCGGCCTCCTCAACGCAATCGTTCAGTTCTTCGGCGGGGATCCACAGGTGTGGATCGCGCTGCCGTTCTGGAACAACTTCTTTCTGATGGCGATCCTGGTCTGGATCCAGACCGGCTTTGCCATGGTGATCCTCTCGGCCACCCTGCGCGGCATTCCGGAAGAAACCATTGAGGCGGCGGTCATCGATGGAGCCAATGGCTGGCAGATCTTCTGGAAGATAATGGTGCCGCAGATCTGGGGCACGATCGCCGTGGTCTGGACCACCATCACCATTCTCGTGCTCAAGGTCTTTGACATCGTGCTGACCATGACCAACGGCCAGTGGAACACGATGGTGCTCGCCAACCTGATGTTCGACTGGATGTTCCGCGGCGGCGGCGACAGCGGCCGAAGCGCGGTGATCGCGCTTGTCCTGATGGCGGCCGTTACGCCGATCATGATCTGGAACATCCGTCAGGCGAACAAGGAAACAGGGGGCCACTGACATGAACGCGACCGCAAGCCTTCGCCGCATCGGCCTCCCCCGTCTTTTCCTTCATCTCTCGGTGCTGCTGATCTGCCTCCTCTGGCTCATCCCGACGGCCGGCATTCTTGTCACGTCGTTCCGGGAAGCTGGTCAGATCACCGCGTCGGGTTGGTGGACGGCGCTGACCGGTGCAGCCGAGACCAGCGCGGCGCGCCTCGCCGACCCTTCGACGGCAAAGCAGGAGGGCTCGAACTACGTGATCTCCGGCTCGGTGTTCGAGGAGGGGAAATCCGGCACCGTGCGGGCTTTCGGCACCCGTGTTGCTGCACCGACCGAGTACGATGCCGGTGAAGCCGCCGACATCGGTGACGGCGAAACCTTGGTGGTCAACGCGGACGGCACCTACACCTATACGAAGAACGCGCCCTTCGGTGACGGCCGCGGCAAGCGCGTCTACCTGTCGATCGCCCAGCCGCCCACCTTCACGCTCGACAACTACCGCACCGTGCTGACCTCGCAGGGGATCGGCCAGTCCTTCGTCAACTCGCTGACGGTGGCTGTACCGGCCACGATCATTCCAATCCTCATCGCCGCCTTTGCAGCTTACGCGCTTTCATGGATGGAGTTTCCGGGGAGGGCGCTGATCATCGCGCTCGTGGTCGGGCTGATCGTCGTGCCGCTGCAGATGGCACTCATTCCGCTGCTGAGCATGTATAACGAGATCGGCAACCTGTTTGGCCTGCCGTCTCGAAGTTATGCGGGTATCTGGCTGGCGCACTCCGCCTTTGGCATGCCGCTCGCGATCTACCTGCTGCGCAACTACATTGCCGGCCTGCCGCGCGAGATCATCGAGTCGGCGCGGGTCGATGGGGCAAGCGATTTCGAGATCTTCGTGAAGATCATCCTGCCCTTGTCCTTCCCGGCGCTTGCCTCCTTTTCGATCTTCCAGTTCCTGTGGACCTGGAACGACCTTCTCGTCGCCATGGTCTTCCTTGGTACCGGCAAGGATCAACTGGTTCTGACGGGCGCACTGAATGCTCTGCTTGGTTCGATGGGCGGCAAGTGGGAAATTCTCACCGCATCCGCATTCATCACCATCATTGTCCCGATTATCGTCTTTTTTGCACTGCAGCGATATCTCGTACGGGGCTTGCTTGCCGGCTCGGTCAAGGGCGGTTAACCGGCTGCGACAAACAATCGAACGACAACAGGATAGTGAATGAGCATTCCCGCAGAGGCCCCTGCAGCGCCGGATAAGGACTGGTGGCGTGGGGCCGTTATTTACCAGATCTACCCTCGGTCCTACCAGGACTCGAACGGCGACGGCATCGGTGACCTGAAGGGCATCACCGCGCGCCTGCCGCATATTGCAGCGCTCGGTGCCGATGCGATCTGGATCTCGCCGTTCTTCCCGTCGCCGATGAAGGATTTCGGCTATGACGTGTCGAACTATACGGATGTGGATCCGATGTTCGGTTCGTTGTCGGATTTCGACGGCATGATCGCAGAGGCGCACCGGCTCGGCATCAAGGTGATGATCGACCTCGTGATGTCGCACAGCTCCGACCAGCACCCCTGGTTCATCGAGAGCCGGTCGAGCCGCTTCAATCCCAAGGCGGATTGGTACGTTTGGGCCGACGCGAAGCCGGATGGCACGCCGCCCAACAACTGGTTGTCGATCTTCGGCGGTTCGGCCTGGCACTGGGACCCGACCCGCATGCAATATTACATGCACAACTTCCTGATCTCGCAGCCGGACCTCAACCTTCACAACCCGGAAGTTCAGGATGCGCTGCTGGACATGACGCGGTTCTGGCTGGAGCGCGGTGTCGATGGCTTCCGTCTCGACACCATCAACTTCTATTTCCATGACAAGCTGTTGCGCGACAACCCGTCGCTGGATCCATCGCGTCGCAATGCCTCGACCGCACCGGCGGTCAACCCGTACAATTTCCAGGAACACCTCTATGACAAGAACCGGCCGGAGAACCTGGAATTCCTGAAGCGCTTCCGCGCCGTGCTCGAGGAGTTCCCGGCGATTGCCGCCGTGGGGGAGGTGGGCGACAGCCAGCGCGGTCTGGAGATCGTCGGGGAATACACCTCCGGGGGCGACAAGATGCAGATGTGCTACGCCTTTGAGTTCCTGGCGCCGGACCCGCTGACACCGACGCGTGTTGCCGAGGTGCAGAACGCCTTTTCTGCCGCAGCACCCGAAGGCTGGGCCTGCTGGGCCTTCTCCAACCATGATGTCGTGCGCCATGTCAGCCGCTGGGGCCAGGACGTGCTCGACCGCGACAGCTACGCCAAGATGGTCTCGGCCATCCTGATGACGCAGCGCGGCTCAATCTGCATCTACCAGGGCGAAGAGCTTGGTCTCACCGAAGCCGATATCGCTTACGCTGACCTGCAGGACCCTTATGGCATCCAGTTCTGGCCGGAGTTCAAGGGGCGCGATGGTTGCCGCACCCCGATGGTGTGGGACAGTCAGGCACTGCAGGCAGGTTTCTCCACTGCAGAGAAGACTTGGCTGCCGATCCCCGTCGAGCATCAGTTGCGCGCAGTCGGCGCTCAATATGGCGACCCGGCATCCGTGCTTGAGCACTACCGCCGCTTCCTCGCTTTCCGCAAGCAGCATCCGGCCCTGTCGAAGGGGGATATCCTGTTCCTGCCGGAAGACGGATCGGTCCTTGGCTACAAGCGGCAGTATGGCAACGAGGTCCTGCTGTGCATGTTCAACATGAGCCCCGAAGGCGTGAGCACGCAGCTACCTGTTGGTGAATGGGAAGTCCTGACCGGCCACGGCTTCGAAGCGCGGCTGGAAGACAGGCATTTGGAACTGCCGGCTTGGGGGGCGTTCTTCGCCCGTCACGCGTAACGAGGATCAGGGAGGGAAGTCATGGCTGGTGTTGTTCTGAAGGATATCCGCAAGTCCTATGGCCAGGTGAAGGTGCTGCACGGCATCGACCTGGACATCGAGCAGGGCGAGTTCGTGGTGTTTGTCGGGCCGTCCGGCTGCGGCAAGTCCACGCTCCTGCGCATGATCTCAGGGCTTGAGAGCATCACCGGCGGTGAGATGTACATCGATGGACAGCTCGTCAATGACGTTCCTCCCTCGCGTCGCGGCATCGCCATGGTCTTCCAGTCCTATGCGCTTTATCCGCACTACACGGTCTACGACAACATGGCCTTCGGGATGCGGATCGCGAAGGAGAACAAGGCCGAGATTGACCGGCGCGTTCGCGCGGCGGCCGACATCCTGCAACTGACCCCTTACCTCGACCGCCTGCCGAAGGCGCTTTCCGGCGGCCAGCGCCAGCGCGTTGCGATCGGTCGAGCGATTTGCCGCAACCCAAAGGTCTTCCTGTTCGACGAGCCCCTGTCGAACCTCGATGCCGCGCTGCGTGTCGCGACCCGCATCGAGATCGCCAAGCTCAAGGAGCAGATGGCCGATACGACGATGATCTATGTTACCCACGACCAGGTGGAGGCGATGACGCTCGCCGACCGGATTGTCGTGCTGTCTGCTGGCCGTATCGAGCAGGTCGGCCCGCCGCTGGAATTATACGAGCGCCCGAAGAACCTCTTTGTCGCCCGCTTCATCGGCTCCCCGGCCATGAACATCATCCCGGTCACCATCTCCTCGGCTGGCCCGGAGACTTCGGTGGCCCTTGCGGGTGGGAAGGCCTTGACCATCCCGATCGAGACGCCGGCGTCCGCGAACGGAAAGAACGCAAGCTTCGGCATTCGCCCCGAAGACCTGACGGTCGCGTCCGGCGAGGATTATCTGTTCGAGGGACGTGTTTCGATCGTCGAGGCCCTTGGCGAAGTAACGCTGCTCTACATCGACGGGCTGGCGGGCGAGGAGCCGAACATCGCCAAGATCCCCGGCATCCTCAACGTCAAGAAGGGCGACACGATGCGGTTTGCTGCCGATCGTACAAAGCTGCACCTCTTCGATGCAGATGGGCGCAGCTACCGGCAGTAACGTTTAAGCCTTGGTTCACCAGAATCCGGCGCAGATGTTGGAAACCTGCATGCGGCGCGGTTGCCAAACCCTCTGTTAAACTTCCACCACTAGCCTGCGGCCATAAAGCCAAGGAGAGTGTCGTGGTAGCGGCTCCAGCGAACAAAGATCATTTTTTGAATAAGGAAGAGTCTTTCATGTACGACCGCGAAACGCGGTTCAAAATGGAAGACACGATGAATGCAGGCCGTATCGAATATACGGAAAAAGGCGTTCTCAACATGGCCCAGCGCCGGTGCGATGTTATCCGCATTTCGCGCAGCCAGGCAGTGCTCGGCCTGCTGACCAATTACGACCTGCCGTCGCAATTCTATCTCGATATTCCGGACGCGCGGATCAGCAAGATTGGCTGCCTCCTGACGCGCGCCAATCAGAACAACACCATCGAGGTTCGGTTCCTGCGGGTGCTGACCGAGAAGGAATTGAACCGGATCTTTGTGTTCTCGACACATCCCCGGCACAAGGACTTCAAGCTCGACGTCCGCTCCTGGTAAGGATCGAGCACTTAGACATGAAAAAGGCGGCCTGGAGCCGCCTTTTCTCGTTTATGGCTTCTTGTTCAGGCGAAGACGCTGGCACCCTGGTCAGCATGGCCGACGTTGCGGCGAAACGCGGCAAACAGCTCGCGGCCCATGCCGAACTCGTTTTCCGACAGATCGGCAACAGCCGGAGCGCGGGCCGCCAACTCGGCTTCGTCCACCAGCACTTCAAGCGTGCCGTTGACGGCGTCGAGACGAATCATGTCGCCGTCCTTGATCTTGGCGATCGGGCCGCCGTCGGAGGCTTCCGGCGTGAGATGAATGGCGGCCGGCACCTTGCCGGAGGCGCCGGACATGCGCCCGTCGGTGACGAGTGCGACCTTGAAGCCGCGGTCCTGGAGGACGCCGAGCGGCGGCGTCAGGCGGTGCAGTTCCGGCATGCCATTCGCCTTGGGGCCCTGGAAGCGCACGACCGCCACGAAGTCGCGGTTGAGGTCTCCACGCTTGAAGGCCTCCTGCAGTTCCTGCTGGTCATGGAAAACGATCGCGGGCGCTTCGACCACATGCCGCTCAGGTTTTACCGCCGAGATCTTGATGACGCCGCGGCCAATATTGCCGGTCAGCATCTTGAGCCCGCCATTGGACTGGAACGGTGTTTCGACCGTCGTCAGTACCTTTGGGTCGCCGCTCTCTTCCGGAACAGGCTCACGAACGATCTGCCCGTCGGCGCCAAGCTTTGCCTCGACCGTATAGACTTCAAGCCCTTGGCCGAAGACGGTGCGGACGTCGTCATGCAGGTAGCCCTGCTTCAGGAGCTGCTTGATGAGGAAGCCCATGCCGCCTGCCGCGTGGAAGTGGTTCACGTCTGCCAAGCCGTTGGGGTAAACGCGCGCCAGAAGCGGTACGACGTCCGAAAGTTCGGAAATGTCCTGCCAGGTGAGAAGGATGCCAGCGGCGCGCGCCATCGCAACGAGATGCAGCGTATGGTTCGTGGAGCCGCCTGTTGCATGCAGGCCGACCACGCCGTTGACGATCGAGCGCTCGTCGATCATCTCGCCGGCCGGGGTAAATTCGTTGCCGAGCGCGGTAATCGCCAGCGCCCGCTTTGCGGCTTCGCGGGTCAGCGCTTCGCGCAGCTTGGTGCCCGGGTTGACGAAGGAGGCACCGGGCAGGTGGAAACCCATGATCTCCATCAGCATCTGGTTGGAGTTGGCTGTGCCGTAGAAGGTGCAGGTGCCGGGGCCGTGGTAAGATTTGGACTCCGCTTCGAGCAATTCCGCCCGTCCAACCTTGCCTTCCGCGTAAAGCTGGCGGATGCGCGACTTCTCGTCGTTTGGAAGGCCGGATGTCATGGGCCCCGCTGGGATGAAGACGGCCGGCAGGTGGCCGAAGGACAGTGCGGCAATCACAAGGCCCGGAACGATCTTGTCGCAGATGCCGAGATAAACGGCCGCGTCGAACATGTTGTGCGACAGGCCGATACCGGCCGCCATGGCGATCGCGTCACGAGAAAACAGTGACAGCTCCATGCCCGGCTGGCCCTGGGTCACGCCATCGCACATGGCCGGTACGCCACCGGCCACTTGCGCAATGCCGCCTGCCTCGCGCGCCGCTTCCCGGATGATCGGCGGGAAAGTCTCGTAGGGCTGGTGGGCCGAGAGCATGTCGTTATAGGCGGTGATGATGCCGAGGTTCGGGACCACGTCACCCGCAAGCGCCGCCTTCTCCGAGGGGGAACAGACGGCAAAGCCATGCGCCAGGTTTCCGCAGGACAAGGTCGCCCGATGTGGTCCCTTGGATGCCGCACGGCGCAGCCGATCGAGATAGGCTTCGCGATGAGGTTTGGAGCGTTCGACGATACGGGCGGTAATCGCCTCGATGCGCGAGTGAGCGGCCATGGCATGTCCTCTTGTCATCAATCCCGCTCTGGGAGTGGCAGGGACGAGGGTCAGTGCCGAACGGGATTGCTGTTGTTTTACAAATCAGGGCGGTCAGGGCGCCCAATATATGTCCACCGGCGTCGCGGCTCTGTTCAGCACGGCGCGGATCGGCATTTCGTTTTCATCGGAGCCGGCCTTCGCCTGGTCCAGGACGTCCTTCTTGCCCTGGCCCTCGATGTGAAGCGCCAGGAAGCGCGCATCCGAGAGGCTCGCAAAGGAGAAGGTAAGCCGTTCCTCGCCTGCTCCGTCGGCGCGCATCGTCAGCACGCCACGCGGGCCAGACAGGTCGATCGCCTGCGCCAGGTTGTTTCCATGCGGGAAGAACGAGGCCGTGTGCCCGTCATTGCCCATGCCGAGAATGACCACGTCGAACGGGTTGTCGATCCCGGCAGTTTCCTCCGTCGCCTTGTCGGCCGCGTCCTGGATCGACGCGACGTCGTAGAACAGCGGAAGGAACCTAGCATTCGCCGCCTTGTCCTTCAGCAGATGCGTCTGGACGAGGCGATGATTGGAACGGTCGCTGTCGGCAGGGACGAAACGTTCGTCCACCAGGGTGACGGTGACCTTGCTCCAGTCGATGTCGCGTGTCGAAAGCGCCTCGAAGAACTTCTTCGGCGTCGACCCGCCGGAGACCGCGATCGAAGCTGTGCCTCGATCACGAAGGGCGGCTGCAAGGCGTGCCGCAACCTCATCCGCCAATGCGGAGGCAAGAGACGCGGCATCGGAAAATTCGTGCATCCGGTCCGTCATGGCGACCACTCAGGATTCGTGCCAGGTGCGGCCATCGCGCTCGATGAGAGCAATGGCCTGGCTCGGGCCCCAAGTGCCCGCGGTATAACCCTGGACCTGCTGTCCGGTCGCTTCCCAACCCTTGAGGATCGGGTCGACCCAGCGCCAAGCCGCTTCCACTTCATCGCGACGCATGAACAGCGTCTGGTTGGAGCGGATCGTGTCGGTGAGCAGGCGCTCGTAGGCGTCCGGATTACGGACGTTGAAGGCCTGCGCGAAGCTCATGTCGAGCGACACTTCGCGCAAGCGCATGCCGCCCGGGCCCGGATCCTTGATCATCAACGACTGCTTGACGCCTTCGTCGGGCTGCAGGCGGATGATCAGCTGGTTGGCGGAGATGCGACCGGCCGAGCTGTCGAAGATGTTGTGCGGGATCGGCTTGAAGGTGATGACGATCTCGGAAACACGGTTGGCGAGACGCTTGCCGGTGCGGATGTAGAAGGGAACGCCGGCCCAGCGCCAGTTGCCGATCTCGGCCTTGATGGCGACAAATGTCTCGGTGTTGGATACGCCACCTTCGAGCTCTTCCAGGTAGCCCTTGACCGCGCCGCCCGCCGAAGCCCCAGCGCGATACTGTCCGCGCACCGTCAGTTGCTCGACATTCGCTTCGGTGATGGGCTTCAGGGCCCGCAGGACCTTGAGCTTCTCGTCGCGAACCGATTCCGAATACATGGAGGAGGGCACTTCCATGGCGACAAGGCAGAGAAGCTGCAGGATATGGTTCTGCACCATGTCGCGCAGGGCGCCCGCCGTGTCGTAGTAGCCGGCGCGGCCTTCCAGGCCGACGGCTTCCGCCACGGTAATCTGCACGTGGTCGATGTGCTGGGCGTTCCAGAGCGGCTCGTAAAGCGCGTTGGCGAACCGGAGCGCCATCAGGTTCTGGACGGTTTCCTTGCCGAGATAGTGGTCGATGCGGAAGATCTGTTCTTCGCTGAACACCTTGCCGATCGTGTCGTTGAGCTGCAGCGCGGACGCAAGATCACGGCCGATCGGCTTTTCGACGACGATGCGGGTCTTGTCTGTAATGAGCTGGTGGTCGCGGATCTTTTCGGAGATCGCGCCGAAGATGCCGGGGGCAACGGCAAGATAGAAGACGCGAATGCGATCTTCGCCCTCTTGAAGCAGTGCCGTCAGTTCCGGCCAGCCACCGTCAGCTTTGGCATCGACCGAAACATAATAAAGCCGCTGGCAAAACTTTGCGACCTCCGCTTCGTCATACTCGGCCGGCTTCAGGTGTTCCTTCAGCGCGTCCTCGGCAAACTTGCGGTACTCGTCATGCGACAGCGAACTGCGCGAAGCTCCAATGATGCGAGTCGGCTCAATGAACTGGCCTTCGATTTGCCGATGGTAGAGGGCGGGAAGGAGCTTGCGTTCTGCAAGGTCGCCTGTGCCGCCGAACACGACGCAATCAAAAGGTTCGACTGGGATGATCTGGCTGCTCATCGCTAATTCTTTCTTCCTGCATTGTTGGGGCTTATGTAATCTAATCGATTTAAAATCGCTAGCCCCGAATTGCCGTCAAGGCGCCACTAATATTGTTGGCTTGTCAGAGCCTGTCGCGCAAGGCGAACCAGGTGAGAGCAAGGAACAGAAGGGGCGTGCGCATATGTGTCCCGCCGGGGAATGCGCGGATGTTGAGCGCAGCGAGGTGGTCAAGATCGGTAGCCTTGCCGAGAACCGTGTCTGCGTAGAGCTTGCCGCAGTAATTTGACAGCATTACGCCGTGGCCGGAATAGCCACCAATCGAGGTGACCCCCGGCATGACCTCGCGCACAAAGGGTTGGCGCGGCAGGGTAATCCCAACATTGCCGCCCCAGGCGTGGGTGACCGGCACGTCCTTCAGAGCAGGGTAGGTTTCGACGATCTGCTTGCGGATTGCCTGGGCGGTGTCCTGCGGGTTCTTCGACGAATAAACCTCGCGCCCGCCGAACAGCAGCCGGTTGTCCTTGTCCTTGCGAAAATAGCGAACAACAAATCGTGAGTCGGCGACCGCTTCGCCACCGGGGATCACGTCCGGAAAATCATCGAGCGGTGCGGTGGCGGCGATGAACGACCCGATCGGCATGATATGCGCGGCCGTGACGGGTTCCAGATTGCCGATATAGGCGTTGGTGGCGATCAGCACCCGATCCGCGCTCAGCGTGCCCTTGGCGGTCTTGACCAGGATCTTGCCACCCGGGCCGTTGCGCGTTTTCTCGATCGCCGTCGCGCGGGTGTTCTCGTAGATCTGCGCGCCGGCGCTGCTTGCCACGCGAGCGAGGCCAACAAGAAGCTTCAAGGGATGGACATGGCCGGTGCCGGTGTCTCGCACGCCGCAGTGGTAACTGGTGCTGCCGAGCCGTTCCGCCGTTTCCTTGCCGTCCATGAAGGAGATATGCGGGTAATTGTAGCGCTCAGCAGCGATCTGCGCGTTCGCCTGGTATTCCCGCTCGTGGCCGCGCTTGTGCGATACGTTCAACTGGCCGGGCCTGTAGTCCATCTCGATCCCGTGCGCGGACGCGAAATCGAGGAGATGCCGTTTTGCATCCTCGGCCATGTCGAACAGGATCTTCGAACGTTCGTAGCCGACCTGCTTTTCAAGGTCTTCCGGCCACCACCGTTGCCCGGTGTTCAACTGCCCGCCATTGCGCCCCGATGCGCCATCACCCAGCCGCGCCGCTTCCAGGAGTGCCACCGAAACGCCGGCACGGGCGAGATTGAACGCCGCCTGCAGCCCCGTATAGCCGCCGCCGATGATAGCGACGTCCACCGTTCTGGAGCCGTCGAGGGTCGGATAGGTCGGCCGCTCGCCGACGCTTTCCTGATACCACGAAATGCCTGAGGCGATCGGGCTCTGCCATTGATCCAAAATCCAAGCCTCCTCAGACGTTGAGGAGCAGGAACTCGCGTTCCCAGGGGCTGATCACCTGCATGAAGGTTTCGAACTCGCCACGTTTGACGCCGGCATAAAGGCCGATGAACTCTGAGCTCAGCACGTCGGCGAGCGCCGGATCAGATTCGAGCAGCGAAACGGCCTCGAGCAGGCCGCGTGGCAGTTCAATATCACCTTCGTTGGCCGTGTCTTCCGTCGGCGGCGTCGGGTCGATGCCGTTCATGATGCCGAGCAGGCCGCAACCGAGCGATGCTGCCAGCGCAAGGTAAGGGTTTGCGTCCGACGAGGGCAGGCGGTTCTCGACGCGCCGCGCGGCGGCATCCGATACCGGTACGCGGAAGGCGGTTGTCCGGTTGTCGTAACCCCAGGCGGTGTTCACCGGGGCAGACATGTCCGGTGTCAGGCGACGATAGGAATTCACGTAAGGCGCCATCATCACCAGCGCCTTCGGGATGTAGGTCTGCATGCCACCGATGAACTGGAAGAACTCCTTGGATGCCGAGCCGTCAGGATTGGAGAAGATGTTGCGGCCGGTCTCAATGTCGACCACCGACTGGTGGATGTGCATGGCCGAACCTGCCTGTCCCTGCATGGGCTTGGCCATGAAAGTCGCATAGATCCCGTGCTTCAGCGCCGCTTCACGGATGGTGCGCTTGAACATGAACACCTGGTCGGCAAGCTCGATCGGATCGCCGTGGCGCAGGTTGATCTCGAGCTGCGCTGGTCCTTCTTCGTGGATCAGCGTGTCGATCTCCAGGCCCTGCTTTTCGGAGAAGTGGTAGATGTCGTCGATCAACTCGTCGAACTCGTTGATGCCAGCGATCGAATAGCCCTGGCCGCCGAGGATGGAACGGCCGGAGCGGCCTTTCGGCGGGTGCAGCGGATAATCGGGATCGTCATTCTTGGCGACAAGGTAGAACTCGATTTCCGGTGCCACCACCGGCTTCCAGCCCCGCTCGCTGTAGAGCCGCACGACATTCTTCAACACGTTGCGCGGCGTATAGGGCACCGACTTGCCGTCCGTGTTGACGATGTCGCAGATAACCTGCGCCGTCGGGTCGGTTTCCCACGGCACGACCGACAGGGTCGAAAGGTCCGGCAACAGCTTCAGGTCGCTGTCGCGTGGCTCGTAGCGGAAGGTGCTGGTTTCTTCGGGATAATCGCCGGAGATCGTATGGCGATAGAGCGCCGACGGAAGCGCCAGCGAGGTATTCGATGTGAACTTCGACGACGGCATCATCTTGCCGCGCGGCACGCCGGCGAGGTCGGGGGTGATGCACTCGATGTCCTCGATGCCACGCACCCGCAGCCAGGCTGCGGCCTCCTTCCAGTCCGCGACGCCTCGAAGCGAGTTCAGCGTCGACTGGGCAACGGCTGCGGCGGCAACAGGGTCGGCTGCCGGGGCGGCGGCTGCAGGGGCGGGATCGGCTTTCTTACGCGGCATGACACACCGGGGTGAGGTTGATCGATGGTTCCCATCATAACCAAGGAACACGGCTTGGCGAGGGGAGGTGCATTGACTTTGTGCGGCTGATCGAAAACAGCAAGGGCTTGCAACCGAGGAGCGGCAATTGGCGCGGACATTTGATGTGGTGGTTTTGGGCGCAGGTGCCGCCGGCATGATGTGCGCCGTGCGCGCCGGCCAGCGCGGCCGCTCGGTGCTGGTGATCGACCACGCGAAGGCACCGGGAGAGAAGATCCGCATCTCGGGCGGCGGCCGCTGCAACTTCACGAACATCCACACAACAGCCAAGAACTATATCTCGGCCAACCCGCATTTCGCCAAGTCGGCACTTGCACGCTACACGCCGCGCGACTTCGTTGATCTCGTCGAGCGCCACAACATCGCCTGGCACGAAAAGACGCTTGGCCAGCTGTTTTGCGACAACAGCGCCAAGGACATCATCGCCATGCTGCTCGGTGAGATGAAGGCGGTCGGTGTTCAGCTCGAACTGCAATCTCAGGTCACGGTGGTCGAAAAAACACCGGGCGGCTTTCGTGTCGGCACGTCGAACGGACCGGTGGAGGCGGCCTCCGTCGTGGTCGCAACAGGTGGAAAGTCAATCCCCAAGATGGGCGCGACCGGTTTCGCTTATGATCTGGCGCGGCAGTTCGGCCTGAAGATCATCAAGACTCGCCCGGCGCTCGTGCCCCTGACGCTCGATCCGAACCTCCTGGAAAAACTGTCGCCGCTTTCCGGCATCGGCGTGCCGGCGGAGGTGCGCCACGGGAAGACCGCTTTCCGCGAAGCGTTGCTCTTCACGCATCGAGGCCTGAGTGGTCCCTCGATCCTGCAGATCTCGTCCTATTGGCGGGAAGGGGACGAGATCACGGTGGTCATCGAGCCGGACACCAGGATTGCCGAACTGCTCAAGACGGCGCGCAAGGCAAACGGGCGGCAGGCGGCGCAAACGGTTCTCGGCGAAGCGCTTCCCAAGCGGCTGGCGCAGTTCTTTGTCGAAAACGGTAGCGTCAACCGGCATCTGGCCGACCTCTCCGACAGGACCGTGGAGGCGCTGGCAGCTTCCATCCAGAACTGGAAGATCCGGCCCGCCGGTTCGGAAGGCTATCGCACGGCGGAAGTGACGCTCGGCGGCGTGGACACAAACGAGCTTGATTCCAAGACGATGCAGGCGAAGGCGGTGCCCGGCCTCTACTTCATCGGCGAGTGCGTCGACGTCACCGGCTGGCTCGGCGGCTACAATTTCCAGTGGGCCTGGGCTTCAGGCCATGTTTGTGGGGAAGCGTTGTAGTACCGGTTGATTCAGGTGTTGTTAATATGCCCGCCGGATGCTGCCTTATTGCCAGCAAAATCCTGTGGTTAACGGCTGGCATGCGTTGCCTGCCGCAACAGCAGCAGGAGCGGAAACTCAAGCCTGGGGTTCAACATCCATGCAAAAGAACAGCCGTGCCCGTGCAATCGCCATCGCCAAGGCCGTGGACGATGAAAAGTTCAAGCGGCTCCGGTTCCTGGCACTGGCCATCGGCGCGACGGCCGCTCTGCTTTCGCTCCCTGTCTTCCTGTTCTAGTTCCTTCCGGGCAGTTGCCCTTCGAGCCAGGGGACAACTTTTCGCTGCTGAAATTGACTTTCGTCTAATTCAGTAAAACTTTACATGTCATGGCCACACTGAAGGGACTACTCTGCAAAGGTCCCCTCATGTCAAAGCTCGTTCCGTCTTCTGTTGTTTCTCGCATTGTCTGCCTCTGTCTGTTCATGACCTTCGTGGCAGTCTCTGCGGTAGGCGGCTTGAACTACCTCTACCTTCGCAATGACATCATGCATACTGCGCGCGAGGACGCTCGCTCTGCGGTGCGCACGATGAGTCTTCTTTATGAACTTGGCCTCAAGGGCTCAAAGACAGAGGTCAAGGACGGCGTGGCCGTTCGTGTCGTCCAGAGCGAGACGCCACTCGAAGGACATGACCTGGTGGATCGCACCGCAAGCGCCATCAATGGCGTTGCGACGATCTTCGAGAAGAAGGGCGCAGATTACGTCCGTATCTCCACGAACGTGAAGACGGAAAAGGGCGAGCGGGCAGTTGGTACCAAGCTTGCCGCCGATCACCCGGCGCAGTCGCTCCTGGCCCGCGGCGAAGCCTATTTCGGACCGGCCTTCCTGTTCGGCAAGGACTTCATGACCGGCTACTTCCCGATCACCGACGCGCAGAACGCGGTGACCGGCGTGCTCTTCATCGGCATTCCGATGGAGGTTTATTATGCCAACATCTCCAACACGGCCTTCATCGTCATCCTCAGCTCCGCAATCGGCATGGTCGTTGTCGGGCTGGCAGGCTTCTACGCGATGCGCCGCCTGTTGAAACCTCTCGGCATCCTCACCGGCACGGTTCGCACGTTGGCCGAAGGCAATGACAGCGTCGCCATTCCTTATGTCGGCAAGTCAAACGAGTTCGGGAATATCGCGCGCGCCCTGGAAATCTTCCGCGACGCGGGCCGCGAAAAGAAGCGCATCGAAGGCCGCAGCGCCGAAGAGCGCGCCGAAGCCGAGGCCGAGCGTCGTCGCAACGACGAGGAAAAGCAGCGCGTTGACCGGCAGATCGATGTCGCCGTCAACGAACTTGCCGCCGCGCTTGCCCGGCTTGCCCAGGGTGACCTCTGCAAGACCATCGAGACGCCGTTCTCCGGTCGCCTCGAGCAACTTCGCAGCGATTTCAACAACTCGATCGTTCGGCTGCGGGATACGATGTCCCAGATCCGCAGCAGCACGCTGGCGATCCAGCGGAATAGCTCCGAACTCAGCCAGTCCTCGAACGAACTGGCGCGCCGCACCGAAACCCAGGCCGCCTCGCTGGAAGAGACCGCTGCTGCCGTGGACGAAATCACCGTCACCGTCCGCTCATCTGCCGAGCGTGCCCGCGAAGCCAACCGCGCCGTGACGGAGACGAAGGCGAGCGCCGACAATTCCGGCACCGTCGTCAACAATGCCGTGGCCGCGATGGGCCGTATCGAGGAGGCGTCCGGCAAGATCGAGTCGATCATCGAGGTCATCGATGACATCGCCTTCCAGACAAACCTGCTGGCGCTCAATGCCGGCATCGAAGCCGCTCGCGCCGGTGAGGCCGGGAAGGGCTTTGCCGTGGTTGCGCAGGAAGTTCGCGAACTGGCGCAACGCTCCGCCGGCGCGGCCAAGGAAATCAAGGACCTGATCCACCAGTCGACCCGCGAAGTCAGCTCCGGCGCCGGCCTGGTGCAGGAAGCGGGTGAAGTTCTGGCGGCAATCAGCGTGCAGATCACCAATATCAGCAAGCATGTCGACACGATCGCTACCGCCAGCCAGGATCAGTCTGCGGCGCTGCAGGAGATCAACACCTCCGTCAACCGGATGGACCAGATGACCCAGCAGAACGGCGCCATGGTCGAGGAAACCAGCGAAGCAAGTCGCGCCCTGGCATCGGAGGCGAATGCGCTGCTGGAACTGGTGCAGCAGTTCAAGACGGAGGCCGGATATGCTCAGAACCAGCGCGGGGCAGCAATCTCGCGCGCTGCATGAGACAGCTTCTTGAAAGATGAGGGCTAGAGAAGGGGCGGAATCTACCGCCCCTTCTCCGTTTCTGCATGCGCTTGAGCAGCGCCCTCAGCCAGCGCGGCAGCGGGTTCGCGTGCCGGGCGTAGAAGTCGTGTTCGCTATACGGGCAAGATGGCTGGGATGCCCGCCGCGCATGTTGGGAAAGCAGGATGGCGACGACATTGTCATACATCGGAGATCCTCCGTTCGATGAAGTCGTCTCCTTCAATAAACACGAAAATCTGCTTCTTGTAGCCAAGAATTCCGGCTATGTTTTTCACTCATGAAAAACATCAACTGGGATGCTTACGAACTTTTCCTGCAGGTCGCGCGGTTGGGAGGACTGTCGGGCGCGGCAGTTGCGACGGGCCTGAGCCCGGCGACGATTGGCCGGCGCATGCTGGACCTGGAAGAAGCGATCGGCCGCCCGCTGTTTCTGCGAAGCCGCACCGGCTACCGGCTGACCCCGGATGGATCGGCGCTGATGTCCCAGATACTGGAGATGGAAGGGGCGGCGCGCCGCATCGAAAGCTGGAAGCAGGACGGCGCCGGATCGCCACTGGTCAAGGTCGCCTGCGGCACCTGGCTCGCCTGGCTGTTCAGCCGCAACGCCTCCGCCATCTGTACGGAACGTGACAATTTCCGGCTCGATTTCTACATTGCCGAACGGCGTGCCAGCCTCGCGCATCGGGAAAGCGATATTGGCATTCGCGCTTTTGAGCCCGAGGAGCCCAATCTTGCGGCGACCAAGCTTGGCGAGGTTGCCTATGCCGCCTATCGTGCCCGCAACCTCCAGCCTTCGACCGCGGAGCGCTGGCTTGCCGTGGCCGAAGAGGATGCGATTTCGGCCTACCTGCGCTGGCCGCATCAGGAGCGGGCGGATCAGATAGTGGTGACGGTCAACCGGGCGCGTTCGTTGCGGGATCTTGCGCTTGGCGGAGCGGGCACTGCGGTTTTGCCCTGTTTCGTGGGCGATCAGGACATGCGGCTGGAGCGCGTTGGCGGCGAGATCGAAAGTCTGCGCCACCGGCAGTGGATCGTCATGAACAACGACGATCGCCACCGGCGGGAAATCCGCACGGTGGTCGATCGCATGGTGAGGTTTGTCAGGGACCGCGCCGAGCTTTTCGCCGGGCGCAGGCCGTAGCTACTGGATGCGGTTCGTGACCACGACCGGAATCATCAGGTCGCCCCAATGGCCGTCGCCTCCATGGTGACGCGCAGAGCGGACAAGCTCCACCGAAACCCCTGCCTCGACCGCCTTCATGATCGCGTGGTTGAGCCGATGGAGGTCGTTGGCGAGCATGCGGATGGCAGCCTGCTGCTGCTCCGTCATCGTACTTGCCTGCTCCTCGGCGCGTTCCTTGACCTGGGTGCGGATCGGCGTGTTGATGTTCATGACATTTCTCCTCTCATTATCCGGGGTTCTTGAGCGTTGCTTGTCCTGAAATGGCTGGTTATTCAGCCGCCGGACGGAACTGGTCGCGTTCGGTCGATTCATGCATCGCGGTGGTCGAGGACGCGCCGCCGGTGATGGCAAGCGAGACCGCATCGAAGTAACCGGTGCCGACCTCGCGCTGGTGCTTGGTGGCGGTGTAACCGTTGACCTCTGCCGCAAACTCGGCCTGCTGCAGCTCCGAATAAGCTGCCATCTGCCGGTCCTTGTAGCCGCGGGCCAGTTCGAACATGCCGTAGTTCAGCTGGTGGAAGCCGGCGAGCGTGATGAACTGGAACTTGTAGCCCATCGCACCGAGCTCACGCTGGAACTTGGCGATCGTCGCGTCATCCAGGTTCTTCTTCCAGTTGAAGGACGGCGAGCAGTTGTAAGCGAGCATCTTGTTCGGGTGGACCTTGCGGACACCTTCGGCAAAGCGCCGCGCCTGCTCGAGATCCGGCTTCGAGGTCTCGCACCAGATGAGGTCGCAATAAGGTGCGTAGGCAACGGCACGCGCGATGCAGGGCTCGAGCCCGTTGCGGACACGGTAGAAGCCTTCGACGGTGCGGCCGGCATCGTAGTCAACAAACGGCTGGTCGCGCTCATCGATATCGGAGGTCAGCAGTTTGGCGGCTTCTGCGTCGGTTCGGGCGATGACGAGCGTCGGGACGCCCATGACGTCGGCGGCGAGACGCGCGGCGGTAAGGTTGCGGATATGCGCAGCCGTCGGGATCAGCACCTTGCCGCCCAGATGACCACACTTCTTTTCGGACGCCAGCTGGTCTTCGAAGTGAACGCCCGCAGCGCCAGCTTCGATGAAGGCCTTCATGATCTCGAACGCATTGAGCGGACCGCCGAAGCCAGCTTCTGCATCGGCAACAATGGGTGCAAACCATGTCTCGACCGACAGGCCCTTTCCTTCAGCGGTCTCGATCTGGTCGGCGCGCTGGAGCGTGCGGTTGATGCGGCGTGCCAGTTCAGGTGCTGCATTGGCCGGATAGAGGGATTGGTCAGGATACATGGCAGACGCCGTGTTGGCGTCCGCCGCAACCTGCCAGCCGGAAAGGTAGATTGCCTTCAGGCCGGCGCGAACCTGCTGCATCGCCTGGTTGCCGGTCATCGCGCCGAGCGCGTTGACGAAGTCTTCCCGGTGCAGCAGCTCCCATAACCGGTTTGCGCCCATTTCTGCCAGCGAATAGCGGATCTGGGCAGAGCCGCGCAGGCGCTTGACGTCTTCAACCGAATAGGGGCGTTCGATGCCGTCGTAGCGGCCCTGGGGAGCGCCTTCAATTAGGTTGTAAAAGTCTGTCATGTCTAGTCCTCCTGTAAAACTCGTCTGCGTGTTTCGCTGTGACGGAATTTACAACAGGAACGCCGAAGCGCCAGAAATGATTGCATTTCGCTGCTGTGAAACGGGTTAGGATGTCTTGCCTTTGACAGTAGAGATTGTAAAGTTGTCACGACAGTCAAAGAAGAAGCTGGGCGAGTTGTAAAGAGAGCGGCGATGGCGGAGCGGAAGATCTTTGCGGGTCAGCGGGTACGACGGGTGAGGCTGGGGCTTGGCCTGACGCAGACCGCGATGGCCGAGGGACTGGGTATCTCGCCCTCCTATCTCAACCTGATCGAGCGCAACCAGCGGCCGCTCACGGTCCAACTGCTTCTGAAGCTGGCGTCTGTCTACAAGATCGACCTTGACGCGCTGCAGGATGAGGGCGGCGGGCTTGCCGGGCGCCTGCGGGAGGTATTCACCGATCCGCTGCTTGCCGGCGAAATTCCCGGTGACCAGGAGATCATCGATGTGGCGGAGGCGGCGCCCAATGCCGGGCTTGGCCTTATCAAGCTCTACCGCGCCTATCGGGAGCAGGCCGCACGGCTCTCTGACCTGTCGGACCTTCTTGCACGCGAAGGGCATGAGCCGTCGATTGCCGGCACGCGCCTGCCGATCGACGAGGTGCGGGAGGCGCTGGAGCGGCGGCCGAACTTCTTCGGCAGGATCGAGGATGCGGCGGAAGCCTTCTCAACCCAGCTTGCGCCCGGCGACGATCTGGCCGGTGCGTTGAAAGCCTGGGCGAAGAGCCAGCACGGCATCGTGGTGCGCACGCTGCCGGTGCACGCCATGCCGAACCTGCGGCGCCGTTACGATCGTCACTCGATGCGGTTGTTCATCTCCGAGCGACTGTCGCCCTTCGATCGGACACGCGAACTGGCGATGGAAGTGGCGCTGCTGGCCTTCAAGACCGAGATTGCCGCTGAACTGGATGAACTTGCCCTGTCGAGCAATGAAGCCAGGCGCATCGCTCGGTTCGAACTTGGCCGCTATGCGGCACACGCGCTGCTCATGCCTTATGGCGCCTTCCTGAGTGCGGCCCAGCGGCTGCGATATGACATCGATCTGCTGCGGGCGCGGTTTGATGTGTCTTTCGAACAGGCGGCAACGCGCCTTACGTCACTGGCGCGCTCCGGTGCGGCCGGTGTCCCGTTCTTCCTGATGGAAGTCGACCACGCCGGCAACGTCATCCGTCGCGCGGGCGCGCAAGGCTTCCCGCAGGCGAAGTTCGGTGGTGGCTGCGTCAAGCTTAGCATTCACTCAACCTTTGCCCAGCCGGGACAGGTGCTGGTCGATCGCGTCGAGATGCCGGATGGCACGATCTTCCTTTCGGTGGCGCGCTCGCTGGAAGGACCACAGGCTGGATTCGGGGAGCGTATCCGCCGCACGGCGATCGTGCTCGGCTGCGAATATGATGGTGCTGAGGCCACGGTTTATGGCGATGCCGTTGCCGGCGCTTCGGGCACGGTCTTGGCCGGCACGGCCTGCCGCCTTTGCGAGCGCCAGGGCTGCCTTGCGCGGGCGGAGCCGCCGGTCACGCGACCGCTTGGTCTTGACGAGATGGTGACCGGCCTCAGCGCCTTTGATTTCCAGTAGTGTACACGCGCCAAATTCTGCTTGTGGGCGGCGTCAAAGCTTTCTAGTCTTTGGGAAAAGACGAAGATTGCGGATGCGGGCCGGGTAGGGGGCGCATCGCCAAATAACTGGAACAGGAGAGATCATGAAAAGCCATTTGCTCAGCCTAGCGGCTGCCGTTGCCGCGACAACCATTGCCGCAACGGCAGCCTTTGCGCAGGAACGGGTTGTTCATGTGTATAACTGGTCCGACTATATCGACGAGTCGGTGCTTGCCGACTTCACCAAGGAAACCGGCATCAAGGTCGTCTACGACGTTTTTGACAACAACGACATCGTAGAAACGAAGCTGCTTGCCGGCGGCTCCGGTTATGATGTCGTCGTGCCGACCGGTCCGTTCCTTGCCCGCCAGATCCAGGCCGGCGTCTTCCAGAAGCTCGACAAGTCGAAGCTCCCGAACCTTTCCAACATGTGGCCGCTCGTCACAGAGCGCCTGGCCAAGTACGACCCCGGCAACGAATATGCCGTCAACTACATGTGGGGCACGACCGGCATCGGCTACAATGTCGCTAAGGTGAAGGCCGCGCTCGGCGACGTGCCTGTCGATAGCTGGGATATCATCTTCAAGCCGGAAAACGCGGAAAAGCTGAAGTCCTGCGGCATCAACATCCTCGATGCCTCAGACGAAACCTTCGCAATCGCCATGAACTACATCGGCAAGGACCCGGACAGCAAGGAGACCGCTGACCTGGAAGCCGGTGGCGAGGTCTACCAGAAGATCCGCCCTTTCGTTCGCACCTTCAACGCCTCGGCTTATATCGATGAACTGGCGAACGGCGACAGCTGCATCTCGATCGGCTGGTCGGGTGACGTCCTGCAGGCCAAGACCCGGGCCGAAGAAGCCAACAACGGCGTCGAGGTCGAGTTCGTGATCCCGAAGGAAGGCACCTATATGTGGTTCGACAACCTGGCGATCCCTGCGGACGCCAAGAACGTTGCCGAAGCGCATGAATTCATCAACTACATGATGAAGCCGGAAGTCATCGCCAAGTCTTCGAACTACGTGCAGTACGCGAACGGCAATCTCGCTTCGCAGCAGTTCCTCGACAAGGAAGTGCTGGAGAACCCGGCCGTCTACCCGCCGGAAGATGTCGTGAAGAAGCTTTTCACGATCTCGCCCTATGGACCGCGCGAACAGCGTGTTCTCAACCGCGTCTGGACGCAGATCAAGACCGGTAGCTGATGCTGGGGACACGGGCAGGTGACACCACCTGCCCGGACCTGTTCTGAGATATAGGGGTAGACGGGGTAGGGCATGGCGAAGTCGCTTGGACCGGTAAAGCGCAAATTCTCACCCTGGACGGATCCCACAGCCGAACCTTTCATACGGTTCGAGAATGTCACAAAGCGTTTTGGTGACTTTACCGCCGTCAACAACCTGACCCTCGACATCTATGAGCGAGAGTTCTTCTCGCTGCTCGGCCCCTCCGGCTGCGGAAAAACAACGCTGATGCGCATGCTGGCCGGCTTCGAGGAGCCGACCGAAGGCCGCATCCTCCTCCAGGGCAAGGACATCTCCGGCGTGCCGCCTTACCGCCGGCCGACCAACATGATGTTCCAGTCCTACGCGCTTTTCCCGCACATGACGGTGGAAAAGAACATCGCGTTTGGCCTGCAGCAGGACAATCTCCCGAAGGCCGACATCGCCAAGCGCGTCCAGGAAATGCTGAAGCTCGTGAAGCTCGAGCAGTTTGCCAAGCGCAAGCCCGCACAGCTTTCCGGCGGACAGCGGCAGCGCGTGGCGCTCGCCCGCTCGCTTGCAAAACGGCCGAAGGTGCTGCTGCTCGACGAGCCGCTCGGCGCGCTCGACAAGAAGCTGCGCGAAGAAACCCAGTTCGAGCTGATGGACATCCAGCACACGCTGGGTCTCACCTTCCTGATCGTGACGCACGACCAGGAAGAGGCGATGACGGTGTCGGACCGCATTGCGGTGATGGACAAGGGGGAGATCATGCAGGTGGCGACGCCTGCAGAAATCTACGAGGCGCCGAACAGCCGTTACGTGGCGGACTTCATCGGCGACATCAACATCCTTGAAGGCACGGTGCGGCATCGGGAAGACGCGACCGGTTCGCCGGGCGTGCTGCGCATCGACAGCGACGGCCTGCAGGTTGCGGTCGACACGGGCTCGCAAGCCGTTGCCGACGACAAGGTCGCCTTCGCCATTCGCCCGGAAAAGGTGCGTATCTCGCTCGACAAGCCGGCCGAAACAGCGGTCAACGCGCTTTACGGCGAGGTCTGGGATATCGGTTATCTCGGCGACTTTTCCGTCTTCCTCGTGCGGATGGAAGACGGGCGCATCGTGAGGGCGGCGCAGGCCAACGTGTCGCGACTGGTGGACCGGCCGATCACCTTCGGCGACATGGTCTGGCTCACCTGGTCGCGTGACGCCGGCATCGTGCTGACGCGGTAGACGGAGAAACACGATGGCGAGCGCTTCTCCGACATCGGCCCACCCATCGGCACATCGCTCACACATGGCGCGCTGGCTGGTCGTGGCCGTGCCCTATCTGTGGCTGCTGCTGTTTTTCGTGGCTCCCTTCCTGATCATCTTCAAGATCTCGTTGTCGGATACGGCCATCGCCATGCCGCCCTACACGCCGGTCTTCAAAGGCTTTGATGCTTTCGGCGACTTTGCGTCGAAGCTGGATCTTGAGAACTACCTCTTCCTCACCAGCGACCCGCTTTACATCAAGGCCTATCTGTCGTCGCTGCGGATCGCGCTGATCTCGACCTTCCTGCTGCTCCTGATCGGTTATCCGATGGCGCTTGCCATGGCACGCGCGCCAAGTTCGCTGCGCCCCACGCTGGTCATGCTGGTGATCCTGCCGTTCTGGACCTCGTTCCTGATCCGTGTTTACGCCTGGATCGGCATCCTGAAGCCCGATGGTCTCTTGACCCTGCTGCTGCAGGCAATCGGATTCATGGGTCCGGATGACCAGGTGCAGATCTTCCGCACTGACATCGCCGTCTTCATAGGCATGGTCTACTCCTATCTTCCGTTCATGGTCCTGCCGCTTTACGCGGCACTCGAAAAGATGGATGCGACACTGCTGGAGGCAGCAAGCGATCTTGGCTGCCCGCCGTGGAAGGCGTTCTGGAAGATCACCTTCCCGCTGTCGCTGCCGGGCGTCATCGCCGGATCAATGATCTGCTTCATCCCGATCACAGGCGAATTTGTCATTCCCGACCTCCTGGGTGGTGCCGATACGCTGATGATCGGCAAGACCTTGTGGACCGAGTTTTTCGGCAATCGTGACTGGCCGCTTGCATCCGCCGTCGCGGTAATCCTGCTGATCCTGCTCGTGGTGCCGATCGCGATCTTCCAGAACCAGCAGAAGAGGGTCGTCTAGGATGAAGTCTTCCCGCTTCGATGCGACCGTGCTGACGCTTGGCTTCGCCTTCCTCTACATCCCGATCGTCATCCTGGTGATCTATTCCTTCAACGCCTCCAAGCTGGTCACGGTTTGGGGCGGCTTCTCGCTCAACTGGTATCGCACCATGTGGTCGAACCAGGGCCTGATGGACGCCGCCTGGGTGACGTTGCGGGTCGGCGTGCTGAGTGCCACCATCGGCACCGTACTTGGAACACTGACCGCGCTCTCGCTCACGCGCTACCAGCGGTTTTACGGGCGTACGTTGTTTTCCGGGATGATCTATGCGCCGCTGGTGATGCCGGAAGTCATTACCGGTCTCTCGATGCTGCTGCTGTTCGTGGCGCTCAATGTCGACCGTGGCTTCTGGACGGTCACCATCGCCCATACCACCTTCACCATGTGTTACGTGGCGATCGTCGTGCAGTCGCGGTTGATGACCTTCGACCGGAGCCTGGAGGAGGCGGCGCTTGATCTCGGTTGTCCGCCGGTGAAGACCTTCTTCAAGATCACCCTGCCGCTGATCTTCCCGGCTGTGCTGGCCGGATGGATGCTCGCCTTCACGCTGTCGCTGGACGACCTGGTGATTGCAAGCTTCAACACCGGGCCGGGTGCGACCACGCTGCCGATCAAGATCTACAGCCAGGTGCGGCTTGGGGTGACGCCGGAAATCAACGCCATCTGCACGATCCTGATCGGGCTTGTGACGATCGGCGTGATCATTGCCTCGCTGACGACCAAGCGAACGGAGATGCGCCGGATCCGCGACGAACACGACGCAGCGCGCGCCGAGCCATAAGTTTTCTGGGAGGAGATGGAATGAGCAAGGAAGGGCCGCTCTGGAGCCCGTCGCCGGAAACGCAGCAGAAGACGCCGCTCATTCAGTTCATGCGCTGGGCATCTGATCGGTACGGGCGCGACTTTCCTGACTACGATAGCTTCTACGCCTGGTCGATCAACGAGCGCGCCGACTTCTGGTCGGCGGTGTGGGACCACTGCGGCATCAAGGGCGAGAAGGGCGATCGGGCGCTGGAACACGGCGACGACATGCTGGCGACCCGCTTCTTTCCCGACGCCAGCCTGAACTTCGCCGAGAACCTGCTGACTGGAACCGGTGCCGGCGACGCGCTGATCTTCCGCGGGGAAGACAAGGTCAGCTACCGATGGTCGTGGGACAGGCTGCGCGCCGAGGTGTCGCGGCTGCAGCAGGCGTTCAGGGCGCTTGGCATCGGAAAGGGTGATCGCGTTGCCGCGATGATGCCGAACATGCCCGAGACCGTGGCCTGCATGGTCGCCGCCGCCTCGATCGGCGCCATCTGGTCTTCCTGCTCGCCGGATTTCGGCGAACAGGGCGTGCTGGACCGCTTCGGGCAGATCGACCCGAAGCTCTTCATCACCTGCGACGGCTATTGGTACAATGGCAAGCTTCAGGACCTTTCGGCCAAGGTGAGGGCGGTTTCGCAAGTGCTGAAGGCGCCGGTGCTGGTCGTGCCTTATGCCGGCGATGCCGCGTCACTCGCCGCCGCGCTTCCGACCGGCCGCACCTGGGAGCAGTTCACAGCGCCTTATCAGGCCGGCGAGATCATCTATGAGGCGCTGCCCTTTGCGCATCCGGTCTACATTCTGTTTTCGTCAGGCACCACGGGCGTTCCGAAATGCATCGTGCATTCGGCTGGCGGAACGCTGCTGCAGCACCTCAAGGAGCACCGGCTCCATTGCAGCATCGTGCCCGGCGAGAAGCTCTTCTACTTCACCACCTGTGGCTGGATGATGTGGAACTGGCTGGTCTCGGGCCTCGCCGTCGGCGCTACGCTCTGCCTCTACGATGGCTCGCCGTTCGCACCAGATGGCAATGTGCTGTTCGATTATGCGCAGGATGAGAAGTTCGCGGTGTTGGGGACTTCCGCCAAATATATCGATGCGGTGCGCAAGAGCGGCATCGTACCCGCCAACACGCATGATCTTTCGGATCTGCGGCTTCTGACCTCTACCGGCTCGCCGCTCTCGCCGGAAGGCTTCTCCTTTGTCTACGAAGGCATCAAGCCGGATGTGCATCTGGCCTCGATCTCTGGCGGAACCGACATCGTGTCCTGTTTCGTGCTGGGCAATCCGCTGAAGCCGGTCTGGCGTGGCGAGATCCAGGGGCCGGGGCTCGGGCTCGCGGTCGACGTCTGGAATGATGACGGAAAGCCGGTGCGGGGCGAAAAGGGCGAACTGGTCTGCACCAAAGCATTCCCTTCCATGCCGGTGATGTTCTGGAACGACCCCGATGGCAAGAAATACCGGTCAGCCTATTTCGAGCGCTTCGACAATGTATGGTACCATGGCGACTTTGCCGAATGGACCGAGCATGATGGCATTGTCATCCACGGCCGCTCAGATGCGACGCTCAATCCGGGCGGCGTGCGGATCGGCACTGCCGAAATCTACAATCAGGTCGAGCAGATGGAAGAGGTGGCGGAAGCGATCTGCATTGGCCAGGATTGGGAAGACGATGTGCGCGTGGTGCTGTTTGTCCGCCTCGCCAACGGCCATGTGCTGGATGATGCCCTGATCCAGGCGATCAAGACGCGCATCCGCGTTGGTGCATCGCCGCGCCACGTTCCGGCCAAGGTGATCCAGGTGGCGGATATTCCGCGCACCAAGTCGGGCAAGATCGTCGAGCTTGCCGTGCGCGACGTCGTGCATGGCCGGCCGGTGAAGAACAAGGAAGCGCTCGCGAACCCCGAAGCGCTGGACCTTTATGCCGGGCTGGAGGCTTTGAAGACCTGATCGTCCTGTTCTGGCGCAGGATACGGCTTGGCCGTTCCCAATCGGTGCAGCGGTAACGCTTCATTAAGGTTTGGCGGCCAAAAGTGGAGCAACATGGGGCCATCCGGTGTATGGAAGATCGCGTAAGCCGCGAGCTTCCATGGACATGATGTCTCCCCTCCGACCTCGTTGGACAGCATAAACTTTAAAAGGCAGCTCTCGCTGCCTTTCTTTTGGAATGTCCTACACGCTAGGATTGATCTCGCTGAAGATTACGTCGCCGTTCAGGTGGCAAGCACGCGCGGCGAGGGGAAGGTAATTTCCACCAGCGTACCCTCGTTCGGGGCCGAACTGATCGAAAAGGCGGCGCGGTTTGCGTCAACCATCGCCTTTGTCAGCGGCAGGCCAAGGCCGGTGCCGTCACCCCGGTTGCGGGCCGCACCGATCTGGCGGAACGGCTTCATCGCGAGCTCGAGTTCAGAACGCGTCATGCCGATGCCGGTATCGCGGACCCGCAGGACCACGCTGCCATTCGCCTCATAAGCCGTGGAGACGACGATCTGCCCGCCGGACGGCGTAAAGCGGATGGCGTTGGCGAGGATGTTGAGCACGATCTGCTTTACCGACCGAAGGTCTGCAACCACCTGCGGCACCGTGTGCGACAGCGCCGTGCGGATGATGACCCGCTGGCTGTTGGCCTGCGGCTGAACGATCGAGACTGCCTCGGACACCGTTTCGTTCAAGCCCACGGCGACGAAATCGAGATCCAGTTCACCGGCCTCGATCTTGGAGATGTCCAGGAGATCGTTGACGATGTCGAGCACGTGGCGACCGGACCGCCCGATGTCATGGGCATATTCGATGTAGCGCGGGTGGCCGACAGGACCGAAGCGCTCGGTCGCCATCATGTCGGCGAAACCGATGATCGCGTTGAGCGGCGTACGAATCTCGTGGCTCACATGGGCGAGGAACTCGCTCTTGTGGGCATTCGCCGTTTCTGCCGCCCGCTTGGCGCTCCGCAACTCGTCCTCGGTGCGCTTCCATTGGGTGATGTCGCGGATCACCGCGCAGTAGCCGTTGGAGGAGGTCAGCTTGCCGATCGTCATGAACAGCGGCAGGAAGCCGCCATTGGCTTCGCGGCCGATCACCTCCCGCCCGTCGTTCAAGACGCTGGCGACGCCGTGGCCCGATAGGCCACTCAGGTAATCGACAATCGCCCGCTGGCTTTCATGGGCAAAGAGCGTGACGAAGGGTTTGCCGGTGATCTCGTCATTGTCGTAGTTGAAGAGCGCGCTGGCCGCCCGGTTGATGGAGCGGATATCGCCCTCCGCGCCGATGATGACGACGCCGTCAGTCGCAGTTTCCAGGATCGCCCGGAGTTCCTCCACTTCGACCTGCAGGCGCTGCATCTGGTCGGCCGAGCGGTCTGGCCGGAGCGGGATCACGTCGGCAGCGCCGTCGCCGCCATCGGTTGGCGCGCCCTCGGTTGCAACCGGCATCAGCGCCAGCATCAGTGCCGTCGTGTCATCCCAGCGTACGGACTGCAGCCGCGCAGTAACCGGAACCAGCTCGTCATCGGCGCGGACGACAACCATGCCGCCAGCCTGCGCCGTCTTGCCTTCCAAATCCTGCCGCTGCAGCAGCGCATCCAGCCCGCCGATCTCGATCAGGTCGTCCAGCGAGGTATAGCCCGTCAGCCGCAGGAATTCCGGGTTGCCGTGGATCAGCACATCACCGCTATGCACGAGCAGCGCCACCGGCATCTGGTCGATGATCTCCGCCGACAGGCCGATCCGCTCGCGCATCGGGATCATCTGCCGCAGCAATTCCTGATCGGAAAGTTCTTCGCTCGGCTCGATCTCGGCGCTCGCCTCCTCGGCCGTTTCGTCTTCGGTGGCGTTCACCGCTTCCGGCTCGGAGACCTCATCGGTTTCCGCGCTTGGCTGCTGCTCCTCGGTGGAAGCTGTCGCTTCGATCTCTTCTTCCGGCTCCACGGGTGCTTCCGGTGCCGAGTCCTCAACCTGATCTTCGGTGAATTCGGCAGCGGTGTCAGTCGGCGCGATATTTTCATCCGGTGTCGGATCGGGCGTGAGCGCGTCCGTCGGCGTTTCATCGGCGACAGAAATCGGCTCTTCCGGCGCCTGGGTCTCGTCCGGTTCCCGATGCACGACGCTGTCGAGCTGGCGGGCGATTTCGCGGAAGGCCGCCTGCTCGACCGGGCTCAGGCCATCACGGCGGTTCGAGCGGTGCTCTTCGAGCTTGATGATCTTGTCAGACGTGCGCCGGCCGGGATTTTCGATGATGCGCAACGCCGGACGCTCGCCCTGCGGCCAATCCAGCAGTGACGGGATCTGCCGACCGGACTGGTGCGGGCTCGCCGGCTCCTCATGAACCTCGTCGGTAGCCTCTTCGGTCGGCTCTTCGGCTTGGGTTTCGGTTTCGGTGTCCGTAACGTCCGGCGCCGGGGCAGTCTCATCGACTTCGGTTTCGGCAGCATTGTCTTCTACCGGTGGCTCGACAGTTTCATCCGACGCGTGCGACTCGAGCGGTTCGTCTGTGGCGTCTTCCGGTTCGAAGGAGAAAGGCGGATGTTCGGGCGCTTCCGAGAACGCAGGTTCCGCTTCCTCAATCCCCTCGGGCTCGAGGGAAGGGGAGAGCGTCAGGCCGATGGCATTCGGGTCTTCGGCGACATCGGCAAGTCGCACGATGCCGAAACCGCGAAAGCCGTCAAATTCCCGGGTGCGGGTATAGGTGGGCAGGGCTGCGAGATCGACCGGCACGACGAGTGCCGTTCCCTCGACCGGCCACCAGATCGTCTTGCCCGACCAGGTATCGCGCTTGCTCAGGAGTTCCGCCACCTTGCCGTCGGGGTCGAGATGGAAAAGCGAGGCAAGATCGGTAAAGGCCATGCCGTTGATGTCGGCCGCATGCGGGCCGACCGCTTCGGCGAACTCGCTCGATACCTCGCTGAAGCGCCCCTCGGCGTCGATCTTCCAGACAAAACGCGTGGCGCGCGCGCCAGGCTGGAAAACAAAGCCTGCCGGCTTCGCCGCGACAGGTTCTTCGCCAGCGTCAACGGCCTCGGCTTGAGGTTCCGGGGCTTGCGCGGTTACCGGAGGTTCCTCGCTCGGCGCCTCAACGGCAACAGCCGGCTGCGGATCGCTTTCGACTGGCACGGCGACATCAAGCGAGATCTCTTCTTCGGGCTCGTCGGCCTCTTCGATCTCGGAGACTGCACTGATGGCGTCGGCATAGGTTTCTGGCGTCGGCGCGGCGGGCGCTTCATCCGGCTGCTCATAGGAGGCCTCCACCGTGGAGCGTCCCTCGACGGCTTCCACGGTAAAGAGCAGATGCAGCGCCGGATCATCAGACAGCTTGCCAAGCGCCGCCGGCAGGTACCCCTTGACCGTCGGGATCGGGCGCTTCACGAGCCGGCTCGGTTCGCTTCCCGCCATGGTCGCCAGCATCCGGGTCGTTTGCGCGCTGATCTGCAGCGCGTCGAAATCCGGCGAGGACGCGAGAACCGTGCCATCGGCATCGATTACCGCCATGTGGGTGTCGGGGTCGTCGAACCCGTTGATCATCTCTGCCGCCACGGCATTCAGCGGGCGGGCGTGCTTATTCACCGGCGCGCCGAACAGCAGCGCCGGCTTGCCATGGATCTCCACCAGTTCGCAGGACGCCTGAACCGGCACGCGCTGGAACCCGGATGCAATACGGATGGTGAAGCTGCGGTTGTCGCCTGGCTGGCCAAGCTGACGGGCTGCCGCCTCCAACTGTCGGAAAGCCACATTTGCGCGCTTTGGGCCCTGCTCGAGCAGGTCATAGATCGCGGAAAAACCGAAAAGTTCAGCGCCACGGCCGTTCGCCCACAAGGCGGTCGTGAGATCGGCGGAAAACAGAACAAGGGCATCGCCGGCTGCGAAGCGGTCACGGATACGCTCGTGAACGGCAATGTCTATGAACGGGTACTGTACGACGGACATGGCCAGACCTTGATGTTCAGAGCCGACGGGCGGCGGCATTTAACCCTTTGTTAATAGCTGTGCCTCGGCTTCTGGTCGAGGGTAGGGCATGCGAAACCGGCGACAAGGTTAACGCGCCGATTTGTGCGGTGCACAATCATATTGCAATGCACAATAACGTGGTCTATATATAAGGCATGTGATCTTGGCCGCTGCCAAACAAAACAACAACAAGGACCAAAACGATGGCATATAGAACTGACGATGTCTTTTCCTTCTCTGCCTTCGACCCGTCGAAGTTTACTGAAGGTTTTCGCGAGTTCGCCGAAAAGGGTGCAGCTCAGTCGCGGGACGCCTATGCTAAGATGAAAACTGCTGCCGAGGAAGCCGCAAAGACGGTTGAATCCACAGTACAGACGGCACAGGCTGGTTCTGTTGAGCTTGGACTGAAGGCGATTGATGCGCTTCGGACCAATGCCGACCAGTCGCTCAGCCACATGGAAGCCCTGCTTGGTGTCCGTTCGGTTTCCGAACTGATCGAACTGCAGACCTCGTTCTTCCGCCGCCAGGCTGAAACCACGGTCGAGCAGGCCAAGGCCATGCAGGACATTACCCGCAAGATTGCGGAAGACGTTACCAAGCCTGGCAAGGAAGCTGCCGAAAAGGCAATGGCCTCTTTCAAGGTCTCCTAACAGGTCGGGGGCTGGAGAAATCCAGCCACGTCGATTTCGGTGAAAGGGGCTTGCAAAAACAAGCCGATCGCCGTATGTGACCCCCCGAAGGCGCGACGAGCGCTTTGTGCGGTTGTAGCTCAGTTGGTTAGAGCGCAGGTTTGTGGCACCTGAGGTCGGTGGTTCAACTCCACCCAACCGTACCACTCTCTTATTTTACCACCGATCTAGAGAGTTCTCGCCAACCTACCGGCATGTATTTGCTTCGCCCAGAAGCGGACACAATGTCGTGGGTCGCAGCATCCGCCCTTGTTCAGGGCGCATATCTGCCTACATTTGCGCCTGCGAGCGCCTCATTAATAAGCTCGCACGACGGGCTATCGCCCACCTTCAGCTGCCGTTTTGCGGCAGTCGCTTTAAGAAGGACATGGATCTATGACCATTTCAATCAACAAGCTTTCCTCCAAGGGAGGAACGCAGATTTCGCCGAAGCATATTGCTAACGCCGTTAATGAAGCCCGCCGTGCCGTGGGTTACAGCATCGATGAACTGGCCGTCACCACGGGTCTGGTTGGTGACGAGATCATCCGGATCGAAAACGGTTCGGATGCCGATCCGCGCAAGCTGAAGCGCATCGCTGCAGCCCTTCGCGTTCCGGTTTCCCAGTTCCTGCCGAACTGAATTCTGGCCCGGCCGCTTCGGCGGCCGGTCACGCCGTCTCGTGGTCCGAAGGTTCGGACACGAAAATCTCGGCCTCCCGCCGAACCAGTTCGTTGAGAAAATCAACGACAGTCCTCAGCCGCACCAGGTTCCTTGTCGTCTCGTGATAGGTTGTCCAGTAGGATCGCCGGATGACAATCTGCGGCAGGATGCGGACAAGTTCCGGATGCTGCCGCGCCACATAATCATGCAGAATGCCAATTCCTGCGCCGGAACGGACAGCCTCCGTCTGGCCGATCGCGCTTGAAATCTCGAAGCGCGGATCCCAATCCCGCATCACCTCGCCGGTAAAATTGAGGGAAGGGGAGAAAATCAGGTCCTCCACGTAACCGATCCGGCTGTGGTCCTTCAGCGCTTCGACAGTTTCCGGCCGCCCGGCGGCGTCGAGGTAAGATCGTGACGCGTAGAGTCCCAGCGTGTAGTCAGTAAGCTTGGAGGACACCAGCCGCCCTTCCTCCGGCCGCTCGATGGTAATCGCTATGTCCGCCTCCCGCTGCGACAGCGAGAACGACCGCGGCACCGGCACCAGTTGCAGCTTCAGTTCGGGATGCCGATGTGTCAGCGCTCCGAGCCGCGACGCCAGAAACGACACGCCAAACCCGTCCGGTGCTCCGATGCGGATCGTGCCGGAGATCGCCGCATCCACGCGGCCCGTGCTGGCCTGGGCGGCAAGCATCTCCGTTTCCATGCGCTCTGCGGCACGAAAAAACACTTCCCCCTCAGCCGTCAGTTCGCAGCCGTTGGTGCGGCGCACCAGTAGCTGCACGCGCAGGTCCTCCTCAAGCGCGGTGACGCGTCTACCAAGAGTCGCGTGGTTGATGCCAAGCCGTCGTGACGCGGCCAGGATCTGCCCCGCACGCGCAACGGCGAGGAACATACGCACATCATCCCAGTTCACGCCGCACTCCTGATGTCAAATTTTGCACAACGGATGCTTAAACTACAGCGTTGCCTTGTGCAAAGCGCCGAGTATCCTCTGCAGCCACAAAAGCCATTATCAGGAGGAGCATCACCATGCGCGAGATCGGGCATTTTATCGGCGGTAAGCGGGTCGCCGGCACCAGCGGCCGCACCGCAGACGTTTTCAACCCTGCAACGGGCGAAGTTCAAGCGAAGGTCGCGCTGGCGAGCGTTTCGGAAATCCGCGCCGCGGTTGAGAACGCCAAGGAAGCCCAGCCGAAATGGGCTGCGACCAATCCGCAGCGCCGCGCCCGCGTGTTCATGAAGTTCGTAGACCTCCTCAACCAGAACATGGACGAACTGGCGACGCTGCTTTCGAGCGAGCACGGCAAGACGGTAGAAGACTCCAAGGGCGACATCATCCGCGGCCTGGAAGTCTGCGAATTCGTGATCGGTATTCCGCACCTTTCCAAGGGTGAGTTTACCGAAGGCGCCGGCCCGCAGATCGACATGTATTCCATCCGCCAGCCGGTCGGTATTGGCGCAGGCATCACGCCTTTCAACTTCCCGGGCATGATCCCGATGTGGATGTTCGCGCCGGCAATCGCCTGCGGCAACGCCTTCATCCTGAAGCCGTCCGAGCGTGATCCGTCCCTGCCGATCCGGCTTGCAGAACTGATGATGGAAGCCGGGCTGCCCGCTGGCATCCTCAATGTCGTCAATGGCGACAAGGCAGCCGTTGATGCGATCCTGACGGATCCGGATATCGGCGCGGTTTCCTTCGTCGGCTCGACGCCGATTGCGCGCTACGTCTATGGCACGGCCGCGATGAACGGCAAGCGCGCCCAGTGCTTCGGCGGCGCCAAGAACCACATGATCATCATGCCCGATGCCGACATGGACCAGGCCGTCAACGCGCTGATGGGCGCGGGTTATGGTTCGGCCGGCGAACGCTGCATGGCGGTGTCGGTCGCGGTTCCGGTTGGCGAAGAAACCGCCAACCGCCTGGTGGAGAAACTGACGCCGAAGATCGAGTCGCTGCGGATCGGCCCGTACACGGACGAAAAGGCCGACATGGGTCCGGTCGTCACCAAGGAAGCGCATGCCCGCATCAACAGCCTGATCGACCGTGGCGTCGAGGAAGGCGCCAAGCTCGTGGTCGATGGCCGCGGCTTCAAGCTGCAGGGTTATGAGAACGGGTATTTCGTCGGTGGCACGCTGTTCGACCATGTCACGCCGGACATGGACATCTACAAGACCGAGATCTTCGGCCCTGTCCTCTCCGTCGTTCGCGCCCAGAACTACGAAGAAGCCCTGTCCCTGCCGATGAAGCATGAATACGGCAATGGCGTTGCGATCTTTACCCGTGATGGCGATGCCGCCCGAGACTTCGCAAGCCGCGTCAATATCGGCATGATCGGCATCAACGTGCCGATCCCGGTTCCGCTCGCCTATCACTCCTTCGGTGGTTGGAAGGCCTCGTCCTTCGGCGACCTCAACCAGCACGGTACCGACTCCATCAAGTTCTGGACGAAGACCAAGACGATCACCGCGCGCTGGCCGTCCGGCATCAAGGATGGTGCGGAATTCGTCATGCCGACGATGAAGTGACGGCAACAGTTCTCGGAAAGGCCTCTTCGGAGGCCTTTTCTTTTTTAGGGTGAGCTTATCCACACAATCCTCAGGCAAGCTCGGTATGATTATACCTTTGCATTGACCTAGCCGCAGACTGATCTAACTTGGCTGCGGAGTAGGCGTTGGGGGAGAGTATTATGGTATACGAGTGGGACGAGAGGCGCGCACGCCGCGCTCATTTCACCAAGCTTGCGATGATACTGAGCTTCGCGCTGGTCGCGGTCACCATTCCGGCACTGGTTGCCATCACCATGGTCAACTGAGACCGGAGATTAGTCAGGCGATCCGCCGCCGATCCGGAATATCGATCTGAAAGCGCGGGATATCGACAGATGGGCAGGAGCTTCCTGGCCAATGGCTGTGTAACCCGCTTCGGTGAGCGAGAACAGCCGCCCGTGCCGTGTGTCGCGCCGCACGACGTATTGCATTGTCAGCGCATGGTTGAGGGCAGGGGTCATCTCCTTGTTCCAGTCCAGTTCCTCGGCCGGCACGCGCGAGGCGCCAGCGTTGTAAAGTATGGTCAGGACCTCGTGCAGATCGGGCGATAACATCGCCTATCTTCGCACAACATGCGGGTGCGCGCCATCGCGCCGGGAAACCCCGCCATTGTTCATGACGCTTGCGTTGTCGCAGGCGCCAAACTTGATGCAGATTTTCTTATTTTGGAATTGTTCAAAACTAGCTGACCCTCTATATAGAACCTCTACAAGGTTCGGGAGAACAGAATGCGCCTGACGAAGCAGACCAATTACGCCGTGCGGATGTTGATGTATTGCGCGGCCAATGACGGGCATCTCAGCCGCATCCCGGAAATTGCCAAGGCTTACGGCGTATCCGAACTCTTCCTGTTCAAGATCCTCCAGCCGCTCACCAAGGCCGGTCTCGTTGAAACCGTGCGTGGCCGCAATGGCGGCGTCAAGCTTGGCCGTGCTGCCGAGCGCATCACACTGTTTGATGTGGTGAAGGTGACGGAAGACAGCTTCGCCATGGCGGAATGTTTTGAAGACGGCGCGGTGGAATGTCCGCTGGTTGATAGCTGCGGCCTGAACGCGGCGTTGCGCAAGGCGCTCGGCGCCTTCTTCGACGTGCTCGCGGAATACACGATCGACGATCTCGTCAAGGCCCGCCCGCAGATCAACTTCCTGCTTGGCCTCGATGACCTGCGCGCCCCGAAGATCGCAGCGCCCGCCGCCTGAGGCGCGCTAAAGTTCCTTTCCAAAGGCACTGCTTCGGCGGTGCCTTTTTCGTTCCGGCTTGGTGTGAAGGTTGACCCGAATCTTCTTTTCAATAGAAGAAGCGGCATCCTGCCGGGTTCCTCCGGTCGTTTTTCCCCATGCCCTTCGGACCTGCGCCCATGTCTCCTTCGGAACTGCCAGCTTTCGCGCTGACCGCTGCGATCGGCTTTGCAGGCGCCTTGCTGGCCATCCTGATTTCATTCCCGGCGCCCTATCTCATCGGTCCCGCCATCGCGGTGACGCTCGCCTCCCTTGCCGGGCTCAGGCTCGCGGTGCCGCAGGACGTGCGCAACGTCTGCTTCGTGATCGTCGGCGTGTCCATGGGAACGACGGTGACGCCGGAAGTCATCGTCGCGGCGCGAACCTGGCCGATGAGCTTCGTGATGGTGCTGGTGACGATGACGGTGCTGCTGTTCACGAGTTCGACGCTGCTGCAGCGCCTCTTTGGTTATGACCGCGTCACCTCGCTCCTGGCATCCTCGCCGGGACATCTGAGCTATGTGCTAAGCCTCGCGGCAGAAACGCGATGCGACGTGCGGACCGTCAGCATCGCACAAAGCGTGCGGGTGCTGGCGCTGACCATCATCACCCCGATCATCGTTACGGTTCTGGATCTCGTTGACAGCGGCACGATCCTGGCGGTGCCGGTGATGAGCCTGCCGGTCTTGATCGGGTCGCTTGTCGCGGCTGTTGCGCTCGGCGCGTTGTTCCTGCGTCTGCGGCTTCCCGCGGCACTTCTCCTCGGCGGCGTCTTCGTGTCGATCGCGACGCACGTCACCGGCTTTGCCAGCGGCGCGGTGCCGAACTGGCTGCTGATCCCGACCTATGTCATCCTTGGCGCGCTGATCGGCACCCGCTTCAGCGGGGTCTCGCTTGCCGAGGTAAAGAAGGCTGCGATTGCCGGCGCCGTCGCTACGGTCGCCGTGACCTTCATCGCTGTCGCAACAGCCTTCGGCGTGTCGCACGCGCTCGATATTCCGCTGGATGCAGCGCTGATCGCCTTTGCGCCGGGCGGACTGGAGACCATGTCCGCCATGGCGGTGATGCTTGATGCCAATCCCACCTATGTCGGGGCGCACCATGTGCTGCGCCTGCTGTTCCTCTCGGCATTGATGCCGCTGGCGCTCGCAAGGGCGATGCGCCAGCGTTGATCGTCAGTTGACCAGGCGGACAGCCTTGATCTCGGATGTCCCGCCGATACCCTCATAGGGTTCGATCTGCCACTGCGACGAGTTCATGATGATCGTGTTGACCACCAGCGAGATTTTGCTCTCCTGGTTGGTCTTCGAGTTGTAAACCACATCGCGGTTCGGCAGGTAAATCACACCGCTCAGGTTCTCGCCCAGGGAGCCGTTGAAGATATACTGCTGCTTGCGCGCATTGTTGGCCGGGTCGCTCGTTTTCTCGAACATCAGGATGCCCTTGTAGACGCCCTTGGTCGGCGCGCTGGCGGTAAAGCTCAGCCCGCCATTGGCGCGGATTTCGCTGTCGGTATCCGGGAAATAGAAGGTGACGCCTTCGGCAATCACCGTCGTGCCGGTATTGAGGATCATCCGCCCCTTGATGATGTGGAGCCCGGGCTTGAAGGTGATGACCGGCGTGCCGTGGAAGGTCGTGCCGCAATGGACGCCGGGCGCGAGTTCCACGACGGGCTCGTTCCTCACGCCGCTGCTCGTGCAGGTCGCCGACACGGTGGGTTCGGGGATCTTGCCGGCGTATGGGTCAGGCGAGACGTTGCAGCCCGTCTTCAGGTTGCTCAGCGTGCCGCCGTTCTTGAGGTAGTTTGTGCCGGCGACGCAGAAGTCTGCGGTGGCAATCGTCGCGCCGCTGTTCATGGTGAAGGCGGGGTTTTGGGTCGAGGCGACCTCGACGGCGCATTTCTTGGATTTGACGTTGGCGCCCGTGTTGATGAGGACCGCCGTAGGCTGGTTGCCGAGCACACGGATGCAGGTGTCGGAGAACTGCTCCGCCTTGACCGCAATCGCCGTCGACCGCACCTTGATGTCCATGCTCTTGATGCCGACGACCGACAGGAACCTGGTGTCCACCTTGCTGGCCAGGATGCCCGTCAGGCTGCCGTCTGGATTGGCCGTCACGATCAATGCGCTCTGCAGGTCGGTATCGCTGCTGACGGCGTTCGCCAGGAAGCGTTCTGCTTCATCACGCTGGCTTGCTGGGTCAGGCTTGGACACGGCGCTCAAGATCGCGGCATCAAGCGTGTCCTGGAGCCGGGTCCGTTCCAGTGAGGCGTCGACATAATCGATCGCGCCGCCGGCAGCAGCAACGAGTGGCACGAGGAGCAGCGCGGTCGTCAGGGCGAAATTGCCTCCGCGATCGCCAGCCAGGTGGCGGAGTTGATGCGATATCTTGCGGCGGAACCGATGCATATTTATACGCCCCGTCAGTAGTTCTGAAAAATCGGATTGGTTAAGCTCGCTCCGATTTAACCCGCACCTTCTTAAACCTTCGGGTAAGAAAATTGGAAAATCTGAGGTTAACTCAGGTTTCGAATTCTGAAGCCCGGCTGCAGTCGGTGTCCTTCTGGGAGTACCAATAGATGTTGAAGCCTGAAGCTCGGTCTCCGCTTGCGGTTGTGGTCATGGGTGTGAGCGGGTCTGGCAAGACCTCCGTCGCCGAACGCCTGGCGCAACGGCTCGGCTGCCAGTTCATCGAAGGCGACCGCCTGCATCCGGCCATGAATGTCGAGAAGATGGCCCGCGGCATCCCGCTGACGGATGACGATCGCTGGCCCTGGCTCGATCTCGTTGGTGCCGAGCTTGCTGCCGCCACACAGCGCGGCGAAAGCGTGGTGGTGACCTGCTCGGCCCTGAAGAAGATCTATCGCGACCGGCTCCGGCAGGAGAGCCGGGGGCCACTTCATTTCGTCTTCCTGACCGGCGATCCGGAACTCCTGGAACAGCGCATGGGCGCCCGCAAGGGCCACTTCATGCCAACCTCCCTGCTGCAGAGCCAGCTCGCGACGCTGGAAGACCCTCGCGGGGAAACCGGTGTCGTTGCGGTAGACATCGACGCCGATCTCGAAACCATCGTCGATGACGCGATGCAGAAGCTCGAAGCCCTGCCCACCACGCCTGGCGAATAAAAAATCTCGTTCCGGAGTGATCCGGGAGACGTCCTCCATCGTATGAACCGAAATTTTTGCGCTCTGAGTGGCTCGCCCGGAGGAGGGAACCGGCTCGAGGCGCGAAATGGTCGGCAGGTGTTTGTGAGGAGACGGTGTACGCATGCCAGATTCGACGGGTGGCCAGGGGAGCAATTCGCTTCGCCGGGTGCCGAAACAGGAGCGAAGCCGTGACCGGATCGACGAGATCCTGAAGGTCTCGATGGAACTGATCGGGCGCAAGGGTATCGACGCGGTGACGATGAAGGAGATCGCCGCGCTATCGGGCGGACCGATCGCCTCCGTCTACCAATACTTCCCGAACAAATCGGCGATCATCGGTACGCTTTATGAGCGTTACGCCGATGAAGTCCGCTCTTTTGTCTTCGACCACATCAAGGGGATTGAGAACGCGTCCGATGCCGTGGATGCGACCACCGGCTTGTTCGACCTCTACTACAACCAGATGCGCGAAAGGCCTTCGACGCAGGACCTTTTGAACGCAATCCAGGCCGATAAGCGCCTGTCCGACCGCGATATCAACGAGACACGCGTCCAGGCGGAAATGTTCTACGACGCGACCTTCCAGTTCGTGGATGAGGCGCGGCGGCAGGATTATCGCGAAACGCTGCTGGTGATGTTCCACATGGCGGGGTCGACGCTTCGGCTCGCACTGATGGTGCCGCAGGCCGAAGCCGAGCAACTGGTGAAGCAGTTCAAATCAATCACGCGTGCCCAGGCGACTTACTACCTGAAGGGTAGTTTCCCCACTGAGCTTTAACGATCATCCTCAGCCGAGCTTCGTCGTGTCGAGGCTCGGCTGGGGTCTATCTCTTCATCAGGCGCCGAAACGCTCCGGCCGGTAAGACGAGATGTCGAGCAGCGTCTTCTCACCGACGATGGCTTCCGCAATCACCTGGCCGGTGACCGGTCCGAGCGTCAGCCCGTGATGGGCATGCCCGAATGCGAACCAGAGGCCGTCATGGCGCGGCGCCTTGCCGATCACCGGCATCATGTCCGGCGTGCAGGGGCGGGCGCCCATCCAGGGCTCCTTGTCGAGACGCTCGGCCAGCGGGAAGATGGAGCGGGCCACGGCTTCCGCGCGGTCAAGCTGCACGGGGGTCTTCGGCGCGTCACGGCGGGCGAACTCCGCACCGGTTGTCAGGCGGATGCCCTGGGTCATCGGCGCGAGGAAGTAGCCACGCTCGGCATCCATGGTCCAGCCGTTGAGCTTCGCATTGCCCTTCGTGCCATAGTGCATGTGATAGCCGCGCTTGACGCCGACGAGGAAGTTGTAGCCGAGCGGCTTGGTGACTGTGTCTGACCACGGTCCAAGCGCCACGACGACGTCCTTGGCCTCGACTGTTCCGTTGCCGGCAACCACGCGCCAGCCGGTAGCCGTCTTGGAAAGGCTCTTGGCATCACCCTTCAGCACGCGGCCGCCGAGCTTTTCGAAAAGGGCGACATAGGCCCGCGTCAACGCCAGCGGATCCTTGACGGACCACGGATCTTCCCAGCGGAGCCCGCCCACGAAATCCGTCGAAAGATGTGGTTCCTGTTCGGCGAGTTCCGCCGGCGTCAGACGCTTGAAGGCGACGCCATATTCGCTGGCAAGGCGTTCGGCTTCCTTGAATTCGCTGTCGCGCTTGCCGTTGGTGCGGAAGACTTCCGTCCAGCCGTTCTTGACGATGAGGTCCTGCGCGCCGGCCTCTTCGATCAACTCGTTGTGCGTCGAGATCGAATGTTCGATGAGCGGCGCATAAGCCCGTGCGATCAGCTGGTGGCGGGAAAGGTTCGAGTGCCACCAGTACTTGGCCAGGAAGGAAGAAACGGACGGGATCGCCCGCCAGTGGAAATGCGCATCAATGCGGTTGTTGAGGGCGTAGCGCAGGATAAGCCCAAACTGCTGCGGGAACCCGTAAGGCACCACGCCTTCGCGCTGGATCAAGCCGGCATTGCCATACGACGTCTCGAGCCCCGGGTCCTTCCTGTCCACCAGAACAACTGATTTGCCGCGCCGCGCTAGTTGAAGTGCCGTTGAAACTCCAACGATTCCGGCTCCCAACACGATTGCATCCGCTGCCATGATCCTCTTTCCATTCCAACTCGTTAGCTGGAGGTGACCATGCCGCCGCCAATGCGGCGGCGCAAACGAAAAATGCAGTCTCGCCGGATTATCAGCAGGTCATTGAGGCGGCTGTGCAACGGGGGCGAGGCTACGGTGAGGATCCCGCGGCCTCGCATCCGAGATCAGATGACCTGGCCGCCCGAGACTTCGATCCGTTGTGCGGTGATCCAACGGTTTTCCGGGCCAAGCAGGCCTGCAACGACCGGGCCGATATCATCAGGAACGCCGACACGACCCAGCGCAGTCATTGCTGCGAACTGCTTGTTGAGGTCCGGCATGTCTCGCACCGCTCCACCCAGAAAGTCGGTTTCAATGGCGCCGGGTGCGACCACGTTGGCGGTGATGTTACGGGGTGCAAGCTCCTTTGCCATATAGACGGTGAGGACCTCGATCGCTCCCTTGGCGGCGGAATAGGCCGAAAAGCCGGCAGCCGAAATCCGCGTGAGGCCGGAGGAGAAGTTGATGATGCGGCCGCCATCCTTCAGCAGCGGCAGCAACGCCTGCGTCAGGAAGAACACGCCCTTCACATGAGTATCGAACAGGGCATCAAACTGCGCTTCCGTTGTTTCCGCAAAGCTTGCCATGTCGCCATGCCCGGCGTTGTTGACCAGGTGGTCGAACGAATCCCGCTGCCAGGTGGCGGCCAGCGCCTCGCTGACCTTGGCCGCGAAGTCCTCGAAGGACGAGATGTCTGTCACATCAAGCTGGATGGCGACGGCCTTGCGGCCGAGTGCTTCGATCTCGGCCACAACGTCTTTTGCCTGATCTTCGCCGCTGCGATAGGTGATGATGACGTCACCGCCGCGACGGGCGATGCTGATGGCGGTGTTGCGGCCAAGCCCGCGGCTGCCACCCGTGACGATCGATACTGTGCTCATGTGGGCTCTCCTTCGAGGTTTGGAGGGAGGTATCTGCCTCCCGTTTGGGATGGCCGTTTATCCTCCATCTCGCCGGGCACCGGTTGCTTGAAGCGCTTGCCGTTTTGCCTGATCCTCCAAGGTGACTTGCCGGATAGCCCGTTCGGCAGTTTAATCGCTCTCTCTCTGTTGCACCGACAGGAGCCGCCATGAGCAACACCTTGCTGGACTGCGTCCGCCGCTTTGCTGATGCCAATGCCGATGCGTTCGGCGTTGCCCGTACGCTCATACCCGGCCTGTTCGCGATGCGCGCCACGGCTCCGAGCGAGTTGCAATACGCCATCTCCAAGCCGCTTGTGGCGCTCGTCCTGCAAGGATCGAAGCGGGTGACGATGGGGAGCGAGACCTTCGACTTCGGCGCAGGGGAGTCGCTGCTGATTGCCGCGGATGTCCCAAATGTGAGCCAGATCACCCGCGCCACCGCGGGCGCGCCCTATTACTCACTGGTGCTCGACATCGACCCGGTGGTGACGCAGTCGCTGGTGATGGAGATCGGCGTGGCGCAAACCGGAACGGGCGCGCCGATCCGCATCGATCCTACCGAAGCGGAGGTTGCCGACGCGGCGCTGCGCCTGATGCGGCTGCTCGACCGGCCGGCGTCAATCCCGGTGTTGCAGGACCAACTGATCCGGGAGATGCACTATTGGCTGCTGACTGGCCGCCATGGCGTCGGCATACGGAACCTTGGCTTTGCCGATAGCCATGCGAACCGGATCGCGCGGGCGGTGGCGGTGATCCGCGCCGAATATGCCAAGACGCTTCCCGTCGAGCGTCTGGCGGTCGTCGCGGGCATGAGCGCGTCATCCTTCCATCAGCATTTCAGGGCAGTGACGTCTCTTTCGCCGCTGCAGTTCCAGAAGCAGCTTCGCCTCATCGAAGCGCGGCGGATGATGATCTCCGAAGGTGCGGCCATCAGCAATGCCGCCTATGCGGTCGGCTATGAGAGCATTCCTCAGTTCACCCGCGAATATGGGCGCTTGTTCGGGACCACGCCGGCGAGGGATATCCGCGAAAGCAGCGGCAAGGCGCAGGTCGCCGCCTGATCGATCACCCTGCCGTGTCCGGAACTTCGCGTGTCGTCGAAGGTTGGCGAACCAAATCGACCTGGAGATGCAGACCGGGAGGCGCAGATGGAACGAGACGACCAGCCAAAACATCAGGACAAGACGAACGAGGCACCGGCGCCGCGCGGCAAGCCGAAGTTTGGCGCCTTGAGCATGTTCGGCCTCGCTTGTGTCGGCGCGGCCTTCGTTGGGCTTTTCATTTTCTTTGTCGTTTATGGCGCCGTGGCAAGCAAATAAGCCGCGCTTCAAGTTCGGGTGCTGCTGATCTGGACGCTGATCGCGCGCAGGGGCGCGAGCAGGTCTTCCGGGCATTTCCGGCTGACGAGAAGCGTATCCACCTCTTCGAACCCTACAACACTATAGGCGGAGACAGCGCCGAGCTTTTCCCGTGATGCCAGCACGACCGTCTCGGCGGCCTGCCGGCAAATGGCGCGCTTCACTGCCGCTTCTTCCAGGTTGCCCGTCGTCAGCCCGTGTTCGGCATGAATGCCGGTGACGCCCATGAAATAGATGTCCGAGCGGATATGCGAGAGGTTCTCGATCGCAACCGCGCCCACGGCTACGTTGGAATGTCTGTAGATGCGCCCGCCGATCAGTTCCACCTCCACCTCCGGGTGGTCGAGAAGCGCGGTGGCGACATCAGGGCTATGGGTCACCACCGTCACGCGCAGGTCCTTCGGCAGTGCGCGGGCGAGCTTGACGGTCGTCGTGCCGCCATCAAGGAAGATGATCTGCCCCGGCCGCACCATGCCGGCGGCAAGCTTTGCGATCTCCGTCTTCTCGTCCGCCGATACGCTCCGGCGCGCCTGCAGGTCTCCCAGGGCTTTGGACGAGGGAAGGGCTCCGCCATGGACCCGCTGCAGCAGGCCTTCGCTTGCAAGCTCTCGGAGGTCACGCCGTATGGTATCCTCGGAGACGCCGAGTGCCGTGCTGAACTCCTTGGCGATGATCCGGCCATTCTTGCTCAACGCATCGAGAAGCAACGCCTTGCGTTCGGTGGTGAGCATGGATCTTCCTTCTGTCGGTCTGCTGTAGATTGCACGAAGAGCGCGATGATCCAAGATCGTGCAACAGACTTGCCGGCAAGAAAAAACGAGATGTTCCTGGTAGCTTAACCAAGATCGGTTTCTTTCTCTAAAAGAAGTTCACCATGCGACGGTAATGCAGCTTCCGTGCCTCGACATGGTCGGTTCATCGCCCTATCTAACGCGCGCTCTCTAGAACGCAGGGGTCACATGGACACGCTTTCGGCGCGGCACTTCCACGACATCTTTATAGGCGACAGCGAGATGGCACGTCTCATGCGCGAGCATGACTGGGCCTCCACCTCGCTCGGTCCGGCGGAGAACTGGCCGAACGCCTTGAAGGTCGCGCTGCGGCTGTTGCTCACCTCGCGCTTCGAGATGTGGCTTGGCTGGGGCCCGGACATCAACTTCTTTTATAACGACGCCTATATCCCGACCCTCGGCACCAAGCATCCTAAGTCGCTCGGCGTGCCGACCAAGGAACTCTGGGCGGAAATCTGGGACGACATCCAGGGAAGGCTTGCCACCGTCTATGAAGAGGGACAGGCGACCTGGGACCGGGCACTGCTCCTGGTGCTTGAGCGTCACGGTTATCCGGAAGAAACCTATCATACTTTCTCCTACAGCCCGCTGATCGGCGACAGTGGCGAAGTCGAAGGCGTATTCTGTGCGGTGTCCGAGGAAACCGAACGTGTTCTCAACGAGCGCCGGATGGATACTTTGCGGCAGCTTGCCTTCAGCCTGAGCGCGGCAAAATCCCGCCCGGCCGTATTCGAGGCTGCATGCATTGCTCTGGGCGAAAACCTGAAGGACCTGCCGTTCAGCCTGCTTTATGAATTCGACGAGGACGGATCCGCAAGGCGTCGGTGCGCAAACCAGATGGGGGATTGCCATCCCCTAAGCCCGGCAGTGATCGACGGCACGTCCGGCCTATGGGATCTCTGTTCCGCCTGGAATGATCACGCGACGCTGGTGGTTGATATTCCAGAAGGCTCTTCGCCGCCGATGGGCGCCTGGGACAAGCCGCCGAAGCGCGCCGCCATCGTGCCGCTGCTCGGGCAAGGCGGCGGCCGGCCGGAGGGGGTGCTGATCTGCGGCCTCAATCCGTATCTGCAGGAAACCGACCACTATATCGACTTCCTCAAGCTCGCGGCTGGCCAGATTGCTTCGGCGCTTGCAAGCGTCAACGCGTTTGAGGCGGAGCAGCGCCGCTCTGTGGTGCTGGCCGAGGCCGCCCGCCTGAAGGAAGAGGTTGCCGCAAAGCTGGAGCAGCTCAACCGCCAGCTTGCCGATGAGGTCCAGGTGCGCAAGGCGGAGGCCGAGCGGATGCGCGACCTGTTCCAGCAGGCGCCGAGCTTCATGGCGATTCTGGCCGGTCCAGACCATGTCTTCGAGCTCACGAACGACGCCTATCTGCAACTCGTCGGGCATCGCGACCTGCTCGGCCTGCCGGTGCGTCAGGCGCTGCCGGACATCGAGGGGCAGGGGTTCTATGAACTGCTGGATGACGTTTTCTGGTCAGGCAAGCCCTATATCGGCAAGGCGGTTCCGGTAACGCTCAAGCGTTCCGCCGACACCAAGGCCGAGGAGCGCTTCGTCAACCTCATCTATCAGCCGATCTTCGATTCCAGCGGCACCGTGACCGGCATCTTTGTCGATGGCTTCGATGTCACGCACCAGAAGCGGGCCGAAGAACAGCTTCAGCAGATGAACCAGAGCCTCGAGCAGCGCGTTCGTGAGCGGACAGAGGAGCTTCACAGCGCGCTTGATCGCTTGCAGGAGGAAGTGGCCGAACGCGAGCAGGCCGAGCAGGCGCTGCGCCAGGCCCAGAAGATGGAGGCGCTCGGCAAGCTGACGGGCGGTGTGGCGCACGACTTCAACAACCTGCTGCAGGTCGTCAGCGGCAATCTTCAGCTCCTGTCGAAGGACCTGCGTGGCAACGCCTCTGCCGAGCGACGGGTGCAGAATGCACTGGCGGGCGTTTCGCGCGGCTCCAAGCTTGCCGCACAACTGCTTGCCTTCGGTCGGCGCCAGCCGCTGGAGCCGAAGGTGGTCGACGTGCGCAAGCTCATCCAGAACATGGATGACATGCTCCGGCGCGCGCTCGGTGAAGAAATAGAGCTTGAGACCGTCATGGCTGGCGGTCTGTGGAACTGCCAGATCGACCCGGGCCAGCTTGAGAATGCCATCCTCAACCTCGCGATCAACGCGCGCGACGCGATGGACGGTCAGGGCCGACTTACCATCGAGACGGGCAATTCCATGCTGGACGACGCTTATGCGCTGGCACACGAGGACGTGAAGCCCGGCCAATACGTCATGGTAGCGGTGACTGATACTGGCAGCGGCATTGATCCGGCGATCCTGGAGCGGGTCATCGAGCCGTTCTTCAGCACCAAGGGCGAAGGCAAGGGCAGCGGTCTTGGCCTTTCCATGGTCTACGGTTTCGTCAAGCAGTCCGGCGGGCACCTGAAGATCTACAGCGAAGTCGGGCACGGTACGACGATCCGGATCTACCTGCCGCGCGTTCACCAGGTGGAAGACGCTCTGGAAGACGTGCGCAACATGCCCGTCACGGGCGGCACGGAAACCATTCTCGTCGTGGAAGACGATGACGAGGTGCGTGAAACCTCAGTCGCGCTGCTGACCGATCTTGGTTATCGGGTACTGAAGGCCAATGATGCGCAGGCAGCCTATGCCATCATCTCCAGCGGCATCGCGATCGACCTGCTGTTCACCGACGTGGTGATGCCGGGGCCGATGCGCAGCCCCGAACTGGCGCGGCGGGCAAAGGAGATGCTGCCGGGAATCGCGGTGCTGTTCACCTCTGGGTACACGGAGAATTCCATCGTCCATGGCGGCAGGCTGGATCCCGGCGTCGACCTGCTGTCGAAGCCCTACAGCCGCGAAGCGCTCGCCCGCAAGGTGCGCCAGGTGCTTGGCAACCAGGCACAGCACAAGGTTGCTGAAACGCAGGAGCCGGCTGCGGTCGCCGATCTGCTGACCCCGGCCTATACGGCAGAATGCCTGCGCGTGCTGGTGGTAGAAGACGACGAACTGATCCGCGCCAGTACGGTCGACATGCTGGTGGCGAGCGGCCACACCGTGTTCGAGGCGGCGGATGCGCCCTGCGCCATCGACATCCTGCGCAACCAGACGGTCGATGTTCTCCTGACCGATGTCGGGCTGCCGGGAATTTCAGGTGTTCAGCTTGCGCGCGACGCCAAGGAGACGATCCCTGCGATCGGAATCGTGTTCGCGAGCGGCGATGATGTCGGGCGCCACGAGTCCGGCATCAAGGATGCTGTGCAACTGACGAAGCCGTATCTGCTGGAAGACCTGCTCCACGCGCTGAACGGCTTTCGCCGGCGTTAGGCCACCTTGGCTGGCGATGCGATCATCGAGCTTGCCCGGATACGGGCGGCTTTCCTGTACTCGCGCGGCGTAAAGCCCGTTTCCAGCCGGAAGTAGCGGTTGAAGTTCGAAAGATTGTTGAACCCCGCTTCAAAGCAGATGTCGGTGATTGGCACGTCGGTTTCCGCGAGCAGCGTTCGCGCCCGCCAAACGCGCACCGAGCGGCTATAGGCCGAAAAGTTCATGCCGGTCAGGCGCCTGAAAGCCCGGGAGAAGGCCGAGGGTTCGAGCCCCACGAGCCCGGCCACCTCGTTCATGGAGGCTCCCGGATTGGACTGCATGATCTGGATGGCGCGGTCGATCCGCCGATGCCGCCGGTCCGACATATCGTTATAGGTCGCGGTGAAATGCTCGCTGGCGAGCAGCCGCTTTTGCGGCGCTGCCTCTATCCGCTCCAGGATCTCGATGAAAAGGCCAAGCCGCGGGCCACCATGGTTTTCATGCAGCTCGATCACCTTCGAGCCGATCTCGGTCGCTTCCGGCCCAAGGATCTCGATCCCTCGGTCGGCAATCGGCTTCAGGCGGTGAAGGACTTCGAATTCCGGACAGACTGACCGCACGCCGATCAGCGCATCCGCATCGAACTGCAGCACCAGGTCGCGGCCCGGCAGGTGAGGGGCGCCAGGCGTGATCCAGTTATGCGGCATGTTGGTGCCAGTCAGCATCAGGTGCCCTGGTTTGAACGGCCCCACATAGTCCCCGACATAAGCGAAGCCCTGGGCGGCTGGGATGTAATGGATTTCCCATTCCGGATGGTAGTTCCAGATGCAGATCGGGTTCGGATAGTCGTCGCGGCGGATGAGGTAGGACATGCCGCGCGGCAGGACGATCTGCTCGCGCGTTGCGGTGAAGGTGTCAGAAGCGGAGCGCGGGAAATCTGGTGCAACGGACACCGGAACTCTCCATAAAGACCAAGCTAAAGTCAAAATAGTATCATTTCGCAGCGAATTGCAAACTAGTTCCTCCGTGCGCTCTTGGCACAATTGCGGCTGTCGACGGCCATTGGGAACTGCCGTCCATGGGAGGAAATCATGAGATTGAACACGCTCCGCGCCGGGTGCGCGGTTATCGCCTTGCTCACCGCATCCAGTGCATTTGCCGCCGCCCAGTGCAGTGACGATCTTCGCATCCTGGCACAGCCGCGAGACGGCCTGACACTGCTCGAGAAGTATGTCGACGAGTTCGAGGAACTCTCGGGCGCCGGCTTCGAGATCAGCTACCTCAACGAAAACGATCGTCGCGCCAAGTCGCAGGCAGACGCCTCGACGGTCGGAAGCTTCAATGTCTATTACGTGGACGAAGCCAACCTTGCGCTTTTTGCATCCTCCGGCTGGATTGTCCCGTTGGAAGGTTATTACCCGAAGGAATACGATTACAACGACTTCGATGCCGGCATGCGCGCTGCCGCCACCTATGACGGCAAGCAGTGGTTCGCGCCGATCCAGGGCGGCGGCGACTTGATGGTCTACCGCACTGATCTTCTGGAAAAGGCCAGCATCCAGCCGCCGAAGACCTGGGACGAATACGTCGCCGCGGTCAAGAAGCTGCATGATCCGGACAACGGCGTCTACGGCACGGCTCTGCGTGGACAGCGTGGTTCCGGCGCAAACGTCTGGCGCTGGATGCCGCTGTTCAAAGCCAATGGTGGCGAGTGGTTCAAGGACGGCAAGCCTGCGTTCAACTCGGAAGCGGCGGTGAAGGCAACGGAAGCCTATCTCGACCTCTTCAAGTATTCCGCACCGGGCACCCAGACGGGTTCCTGGGATGAGTCCACCGGCGCTTTCCGGGCCGGAAAGGTTGCGATCATCATCGAATCCGCTCCGCTTGGCGGCATGTCGGTCGACAAGGCGCAGAGCCAGGTGGCCGACAAGGTTGCCTTCTCCGTTCCGCCGTCGCCGCTGCCGGGTGGTGGTTACGCCCACGGCTTCGCCATCGCCTCCAAGGCGAATGCGACCGAGGAAGAAAAGGCCTGCGCCGGCCTCTTCGTTGCCTGGGCAACCTCCAAGGAGCAGGAAGCACGGCGTCTGGAAGCTGGCCAGCCGGGCGAACTGACCCGCACCAGCACCTACCAGAGCCCGGAATACGCCAAGACCTTCGGCCAGAACCTGTCGGACGCCATGGCGGCAACCGGCGAAAAGACGACCGTCACCTTCTGGCAGGATGCACGCTGGCAGGAACTCGGCAACCAGTGGGGCATCATGCTCGAAGAGCTGATCACCGGCAGCCGCAAGGACATCAAGGCGACGCTCGACGAACTCGAGGCCTTCGCCGCCAAACTCTGAAGCCTCCCAAGGCACCGCCGGGGCGCGCCGGGAAACGGCGCGCCCATCCCCAATCGTGAGGATCTGCCATGCGTCGCGGCCGCTCGCTGCCTTATGTGTTTCTCGGGCCCACCCTGGGCATCCTGGTCGTGCTGGCCCTGGTGCCGACGATCTATGCGATCAACATTTCGCTGCAGAACCGCACCCTGTCGCAGCCGACTGCTGACTATGTCTGGTTCGCCAACTATGTCGCGCTTTTCTCCGATGCCCGCTTCCTGAACGCGCTCTGGGTGTCGTTCAAGTGGGAAATCATCAGCGTCACCGCAACCATGATCACCGGGCTTGCGCTCGGCATCGCCATGTTCGAGGCGGCAAGCCCGCGGGTGCGCAACATCCTCTGCGTTCTTTTCATCATCCCGGTCCTGCTGCCGCGCGTTTGCGCTGCCTTTGTCTGGAAGTTCTCCTTCCATCCGCTCTATGGCGCGCTGACCTGGCCGGTGCGCGAGATCACCGGCAGCACGCCGGATATCCTTTCGACGCCGCTTGGCGCGCTGCTCGCGGTCGCCTTCGTAGATGTCTGGCAGTGGGGCCTCTTCTTCGCCGTCATCATCCTGAAGCTGCTCGAGTCCCTGCCGCCGCAGCCGCTGGAGGCTGCCCGCATTGACCGCGCCTCGCGCTTTGGCGTGCATCGTTTCGTCACGCTGCCGATGCTGAAGGCGCCGTTGATCAGCCTGCTGCTGGTCAAGGCGATCGAGAGCCTGCGTTCATTCGACCTCGTTTACGTGATGACCCGCGGCGGTCCCGGCATCTCCACCGAAACGCTCGACATGTACGCCTACTCGCAGGGTTTCATCGAATCCGGCAAGATCTCCTATGCCTCGTCAATGGCGGTCATCATGATGGTTCTGACGATCGTGACCTTCACCTTCACCTGGAAGAGGCTGAACCGATGAAGATCTCGACCCTTCTGCTCAGGCTCCTCCTGGTTTTTGCCGCCGCGCTTGTCGTGTTGCCGCTGTTGTGGACGCTGCTCAACGCGTTCAAGACCAATGCCGACCTGCTGGTCAGCACGCCGAAGCTCGTCTTCCAGCCGGTCTGGGACAACATGAGTTATGTCCTGAACCGTCGCTCGGTCGCACGCGCGCTGACCAATTCGCTGATCATCTGCTCCACCGCGGTGCTGATCGGCGCCGTGATCGGTGTGCCGGCGGCTTATGTCATTGCCCGCTTCAAGAACCGGCTGACGGCAGAAGCCCAGTTCTTCGTCCTGTCGCTGCGCTTCCTGCCGCCGGTCGCGATCGCCATCCCGATGCTGGTGATCTGGCTCGGGCTCGACCTCTACGACACGCGGCTATCGCTGATCGTCACCTACCTGATCGTGACGGCGTCGATTACCATCTGGCTCTCGGTGCCGTCCTTCGAGCGCGTCAGCCTGCATGTGGAGGAGGCCGCGCGCGTCGATGGCCTCGGACCCTATGCAACCTTCTTCCGGATCGCCCTGCCGATCGCCCGCTTTCAGATCTTCGGCGCGATCGCCTTCTCCTTCGTGCTGGTCTGGAACGAGTTCCTGCTCGCCATGATGCTGACGACGTCGAAAGCGAAGACGCTGCCCATCATTGCCTCGGAAATGTCGCAGCTCGGCATGAACGTCCCCTGGGGCATCCTCAATGCCGCCGTTGTCCTCCTGTCCCTGCCGCCACTGATCCTGCTCGGCGTCATGGCCGGTGGCTTGAATGCCGCATTCTCAAAGAAAACTGACCAAGGTTGATACTCATGAAAGCACTTGTCCTCGAACGTGTTGGCGAACTCTCCCTGCGTGATATCGACCTTCCTCAGGAGATGGGCCCGGACGACGTCCGCATCCGCCTGCACACGGTCGGCGTCTGTGGCAGCGACGTGCACTATTACACCCATGGCCGGATCGGCGACTTTGTCGTCAACGAGCCGATGGTGTTGGGTCACGAAGCGGCCGGCACGGTAATCGAGGTCGGCGCCAACGTGACGCACCTTCAGCCGGGCGACCGTGTCTGCATGGAGCCCGGTATTCCGGACCCCAAGTCCCGCGCCTCCCGCCTCGGCCTCTACAACGTCGATCCGGCCGTGACCTTCTGGGCAACGCCGCCGGTGCACGGCGTGCTCGTGCCCGAAACGGTTCATCCGGCAAGCTTCACCTACAAGCTGCCCGACAACGTTTCCTTTGCCGAAGGCGCGATGGTCGAGCCGTTTGCGGTCGGCATGCAGGCGGCAACCCGGGCCAGGATCACCCCCGGCGATACGGCAGTGGTCACCGGTTGCGGCACGATCGGCATCATGGTGGCGCTTGCAGCCCTTGCTGGCGGCTGCTCGCGGGTGCTGATCTCCGACCTGTCGGAAACCAAGCTGAAGCTCGCCGAGACATATGACGGCATCACCGGCGTCAACCTGCGCGAACAGAACCTCGTCGAGGCAGTCAACACCGCAACCGATGGCTGGGGCGCGGACATTGTTTTCGAATGCTCGGGTGCCGCCGCCGCCGTGCGCGACCTCTTCAAGGTGGTGCGTCCGGGCGGCACGATCGTTCTCGTCGGCCTGCCGCCGGAGCCGGTGCCGATGGACATCGCCGCAGCATGCTCGCGCGAATGCCGCATCGAGACCGTCTTCCGTTATGCCAATGTGTTCGACCGGGCGCTCGCCCTGATCGCGGCCGGCAAGGTGGACCTGAAGCCGCTGGTTTCCGGTACCTTCTCGTTCGAACAGTCGATCGCAGCTTTCGAGCGGGCCGCCGAAGCACGCCCTGAAGACGTGAAGCTGCAGATCATCGTCGATGGGGAGGGGAACTGATGGCGACAGTCGAATGCCGTGACATCCGCAAGGTCTACGGCGCCCTCGAAGTCATGCGGGACTTCAACCTGAAGGTCGACGACCACGAATTCGTGGTATTCCTCGGTCCCTCGGGTTGCGGCAAGTCCACCATGCTGCGGATGATCGCCGGGCTGGAGGAAATCACCGGCGGCGATCTCTTGATCGGCGGCCAGCGCATGAACGACCGCGATCCGGGCGACCGCGGCATCGCCATGGTCTTCCAGAACTACGCGCTTTATCCGCATATGAGCGTGCGCGAGAACATCACCTTTGGGCTGGAGCGGTCCGGAGTGCCGAAGGCCGAGATCGAGAGCCGCCTGGCGCCGGTGGTCGAGAGCCTCGGGCTTGGTGTCTACCTCTCACGCAAGCCGACCGAGCTTTCCGGCGGCCAGCAGCAACGCGTGGCGATTGCCCGCGCCATGATCAAGACACCGGAAGTCTTCCTGTTCGACGAGCCGCTCTCCAACCTTGATGCCAAGCTACGCGGCAGTTTGCGGGTGGAAATCGCCCGCCTGCATCGCAGCCTGAAGACCACCAGCATCTACGTAACCCACGACCAGCTCGAGGCGATGACGCTGGCCGACCGGATCGTGTTGATGAAGGACGGCCGGATCGAGCAGATGGGAACGCCAGAGGAAATCTACCAGACGCCGGCGACCCTGTTTGCTGCGGGATTTATCGGCACGCCGAACATGAACTTCATTCCGATGGAAGTGTCGGACGGCGTGCTCGGCGCAGATGAGATCCGCATCCCGGCGCGCCTCGCCCTCGACACGGGGCCGGTAACAGTCGGGATCCGCCCCGGCGCTTTCCGGGTGACGGGGGAGCCGGGCGCCTTCCGGGGCCGCGTCGAGCGAAACGAGTTCCACGGCGAGACGCGCCTGGTGACGGTTCGCAACGGCAGCCACGAGATCAATGTCGCCATGCCGGCATCCACGGTCGTCAGGGAAGGTGAGGTGATCGGGCTCGATGTCGCGGTCGAAGACCTGCATCTCTTTGAGCCGCAATCCGGCAAGCGCATCCAGCACGTCCAATAGATGAGGGCGCGAGCATGCAGCTCGCGCCCTCATTGAACTAAATGCTTCCACCCTGGCCGCTTAGGGCAGGCGGGTTTCTTCCGCCTGGGGAGAATCCACCACTTCGGTCTCCGGACGCTCGCCGCCGTCGACATGTTCGTTGCGCCAGCTGCCTGTCGCATCCTGGTAGGAGATGTCGGCCGGGTCGCCGCCAACCTGCTGGCGTTTCGCGGCAAGTTCGGCCGCCTTGTGTGCCGCTTCCTCGCTCGGGAAGGTCTCCGAGAACACGTCACCCAGCTTGTATGCCCAGCCGCCATCGTGCTCGACGATCTTGTAACGTGCCATCATGTTCTCGTCTCCTGCTCAGTTTTGACGGTAATGCCGGGCGGCAACGGGTGCCGCTCCAGGCGTCGGGTCATTAACAGACCTACGATGGGTTGGTTCCCTTGCCGAACTCACGGCGGCACGCGCGCGGTGCCGCCGTTTGGCAGAAATCTGCACCCTTCTGTCGTATGCGGGTCCGGTCACGCGTCCTAGGCTCAGTTGAACATCAACAGAGCGAGGAGCAGGACCATGAAGGCATTGATTGCCGGTGGGGGCATCGCCGGTCTGACGACCGCCTTGTTCCTTCATCGAGGGGGAATAGAGGTCGAGGTTTTCGAGCGCGCGGAAGAAATCCGTGAGCTTGGCGTCGGCATCAACATGCTGCCGCATGCGGTGAAGGAGTTGGCCGATCTCGGACTGGAGGCGGAACTGGATGCCGCAGGCATCCGCACCCGCGAGCTTTTATACACCAACCGCTTCGGTCAGGTGGTCTGGCAGGAACTGCGTGGGCTCGATGGCGGACACGCCCACCCGCAGATCAGCATCCACCGGGGGCGCCTGCTTGGGGTTCTTCACCAGGCCGTTGTCCAGAGGCTGGGACAGGATGTGATCCATACCGGCTGCCGCGTCGACGGCTTCGAGCAGTCGGCGATGGGTGTCAGCCTCGGCTTTGTTACGCCGACCGGCGAACGGGGATCGGCCTCCGGTGACCTGCTGGTGGGCGCCGATGGCATTCACTCGACACTCCGCGCCCGGCTTTATCCCGAGGAAGGTCCGCCGATCTGGAACGGCGTCATGCTCTGGCGTGGCTGTACCCCATGGCCGAGATGGCGCGACGGCCGCACCATGGCAATCGCCGGCGGCAACTCTTCGAAATTCGTCTTTTACCCGATCGCCAGGGACGATGGAGATGCAAGACCTCTGACGAACTGGGCGGTGATGGCCCGAACCGGTGAAAACGGTGCGTCGCCACCTCGCAAGGAGGACTGGAGCCGCCGCGGCGTGCTGGCCGAAGCGCTCAGCTTCGTCCGCGACCGCTTCCGACTCGACTTTGCCGATCCTGCCGCCATCATCGAGGCGACGCCAGACTTCTACGAATACCCGAACTGCGATCGCGACCCGCTGCCGCACTGGTCGTTCGGACGCGTGACCCTGCTCGGGGATGCCGCGCATCCCATGTATCCCGTCGGCTCGAACGGGGCGAGCCAGGCGATCCTCGATGCACGTAACCTTGCCGACCAACTGGCCGCCCACGGAAACGCAATCGAGGCGGCATTGCTGGCCTATGATGCCGAACGTCGGCCGGCGACGGAAAAGATCATCCTCGCCAATCGCGAAGGCGGGCCGGAACGGGTGATCGATGTGGTTGAATCGCGAGCACCCGAAGGTTTCACCAACATCGACGAGGTCGCAAGCCACGAAGAACGGGAAGCAATCGTGCGCGGTTATGCCAAGCTCGCAGGCTTCGCCAGGGTAGGCCGAAGCTAGAGTTGCGCATGCATGTCGCGGAACAGCCGCGGCGCGATGCCGAAGCGACGCTCGAAGGCCTCCGCCAGCCGCGCCGGCGGAAACAGGCCGACTTGCGCCGCCACCGACTTCAGCGACAGGCCACGCGACAGAAGCATGCGGGCCGCATCCAGCCGTGCGATCTCCACGAACCGCGCCGGCGTTTCGCCGGTCGCCGCGGCAAACTTTCGGTGAAAGGTGCGTTCGGTCATGCCGACGCGGGCAGCAAGCAGGGGCACCTCAAGCGGCTGGTCGAGATTGGACTGGATCCAGCCGATGAGCTCGCCAAACGGGCTGTCACCCTTCACCTGCGCCTGCAGCAACGGACTGAATTGCGACTGGTAACCCGGACGCCGAGCATAAAGCACCAGTCGCTTGGCAACCTCGCTCGCCACCGTCGCATCGAGATCCTGCGCCACCATGGCGAGCGCCATGTCGATACCGGTGGTGACGCCGGCTGAGGTCCAGATACGGCCGTCCACGACATAAAGTGCATCCGGATTGACCTTCACTTGGGGAAACGTCCTGGTCAGCGGCTCGCTGGAATCCCAATGAGTCGCCACCGCGTGCCCGTCGAGGAGGCCGAGCGAGGCAAGCACGAAACCGCCGGTGCAGACCGAGCCGAGGCGCGTGGCAGACGCGGCCAGAGATGGCACCGCCTCGCGCAAAGCGGCATCGGAAACTGCCGCCAACAGCGGTTCGCGCTCGGCTCCTACGACCAGAATGGTTGCCGGATGCTTGGTGGAAAGCGTGGCGATGGCCGCGGTCTCCAACACAATGCCGCTGCTGCTCGTCACCGGTCCGCCCGCCGCCGAAACCACCAAGATCTTGTAGAATGGAGGCTGGCTGCGCAGCGAAAGCGCCCGGTTGGCGCCGTTGAAGACGGAGGTCGGGCCGGCCAGATCAAGCAGTTCGAAGCCGGGATAAACCACAAAGACGATATCCTGCATTGGCAGAAATTACTCCTTCTTTGTCGTTTCTGCCAGCGGCGCTCGGCGGTAGTCTTGATGTCAATGAATGGCCGATGTCGTTTCTCAACGGGAGGAAGCAGCGATGACGATGCGCTATCTGCTTTGGGGCATCATCATGCTCATGCTTCTCTGCTTTGCGGGCTTCGGCGGCTGGCTGTTGTCGCTTCCGACTGGTGCGCCCGCCAGCGAGGCGCCGCAGGTGCCGCAGGCAGAGCGGCAGGCGATGCTGGAGGCGCTGCGTCCGCCCGAAGGTCGGCGACCGGTGGTTGCCGTCATCGGTATCAACGACGCGACCGAAACGACGGACTATCTGGTGCCGACGGGCATCCTGCGCCGTGCCGATGTCGCCGATGTCCTTCTGGTCTCGACCGATCCAGGCCCCGTGCGGCTTTATCCGGCGCTGCAGGTGGAGGCGGACCAGACAATGGCAACCTTCGATGCCGAACATCCGGACGGCGCAGACTATGTCATCGTTCCGGCGATGAGCCGCGACGACGATCCGCAGGTGCTCGGGTGGCTGCGCGCGCAAGCGGGGAGGGGTGCTCGGATCATAGCGGTTTGCGCCGGCGCAAAGGCACTTGGGGCAACCGGCTTGCTCGACAACAGACGCGCCACGACGCACTGGTATTACCTGCGCGACCTTCTGCAACGCAGCCCCGGCATCAACTACGTGCCGGATCGGCGGATGGTCTCGGACGGTGCCGTGACCACCACCACCGGGATTTCCGCCTCCATGCCGATGATGCTGACGCTCATCGAAGCGATCGCTGGACGGCAAAAAGCTGAAGAGGTTGCAACTGGGCTCGGGGTGCCAAGCTGGGACGCACGCCACCTGAGCGCCGCGTTCGGTATTACCCGCCGCTTCGCTGCGACGGTGCTCGCCAACCGGCTGGCGTTCTGGGATAGTGAGGAGTTCGTGTTGCAGATCAAGGACGGCGTGGATGAAGTATCGCTGGCGCTCGCGGCTGATGCCTGGTCGCGCACCTACCGATCGAGTGTCGAGATACAGTCAGTATCGGGCGAGGCGGTGGTTAGCGCCAATGGCATCCGCATCCTGCCCGATCCGGACAGGGCGCATGAGGGGCAGGACCTCCCGTCCGTAGAGGGACCGCCGGCCAGAGTGCTGGACCAGACGCTGGAGGACATCGCCAGCCGTTATGGCCGGCCCACCGCTCATGTCGTCGCCATGCAACTGGAATATCCGTGGGCAAAAGGCGGTCCGTGAGCGCCGCTTGAAAAAATGTCGCCGCCTGTCGGGTTTCGACAGCGCGTCGCGTCCTTGGGATATCCTGCAAGATCAACCGAAAAGGAACTCGTCATGCCAAGCACAGTCAATCTTCACCGTGTCTTCGCCACCAGCCCAAACAAGGTTTTTCGTGCCTTCGTGGAGCCGGACGCACTGGCGAGCTGGTTGCCGCCCTACGGCTTCCTGTGCACGGTGCACCAGATCGATGCTCGCACGGGTGGCACGCACCGGATGTCCTTCCGCAACTTCACGACGGGGCAAAGCCACAGCTTCGGCGGCACCTATCGCGAGGTCGTGCCGAACGAACGGCTGGTTTACACCGACAGCTTCGATGATCCTAACCTACCCGGCGAAATGCTGGTGACAGTGTCGCTCAAGAAGGTCTCGGTTGGCACCGAAGTTACCATCGAGCAAAGCGGCATCCCGGATTTGATCCCGCGCGAAGGCTGCTACCTCGGCTGGCAGGATTCGCTCGACAAACTCGGCCGGCTCGTCCAGCCGGAGATCAACCAGTAGCGGAACGCGGAGCGCGGCCAAAGGCATACGAGCCGCGTTCTTCCCTATCGGGTCGGCGAAGCGCCAACGCTCAGCCACTACTTCGCCAATGCAAGAACCGCATTAGGCACGACTGGAAAACCGAGTAATCAGGGCTTTTTGGGAGAATTGGCTGGGGAACCTGGATTCTCACATAATTCCAATGGCTTAGTGGGTTGGCGTTGAAATTCCCTCTGTTTTCCCGCCGCGAGCGACCGTGGATGCCACCTTTGTGCCCTGGCTTTGGGCCTCAGTCAACAGGGCGGGGCGAGCGGCAATAATTTCCGCCTTCGGATCTCTTGACGGCGCCGCAGCGACGGGCCCGGCAGCCGTACTGCCCATACTCTCTCTCAAATTCACGGTGGGCTTGCGGGAGGTCTACTGTCATGTTGCAACCGGAGCAGCGCCAGTAACCAAAAGATCTACCTTGCTTAGGGGCGGCTGACGCTCAACGACCTCCAGTCACATGTAGCCTTGGCTTCGGAAGAAAAGTGTTCCTACTCCATCCACTGTGAACTGTAGCTTGGGAGAGATCTGGAGAAGGTTCGATATTTCCTGCTAGCACTATTGTTGGCTTGGCTAGACGCTTCTTAGGAGGATACCACGGGCCATAACGTTGTTAAGCAATAATTTACTATACTATTGAACTCGGACAATTTTTCTCTACAGAGGAAGACCGAAGGTTCTTTCCCGAAAGAAAATGTAATCATGATTCGGAATTTCGACGAGATCCAGAATAGCACTAAATTTCTTTCGCTGATCAAGATCCAGTCGGAAAAGTTCCTTGGTATTCATGAAGAGAAACCCCGCTTAGCGACCGTATTCTCCAGCCAAGATCGTTGGCTCATGGCGCATGTTGGACTTGCCCTTCATTTTGAGAAAATCATAGGTGCAAGACATCATGGATTAAGTGCTGCAAGTTTCGTAAGATCGGTGACGGATCACAATGTGACCAGCCGCAACACAGCGATTGCCTTTTTAAACGAGATGCTGAACTATGGGATCATCGATCATCGTCCACATCCGACTGATCGGCGGATGCGGATCATGGTGCCTGCATCGACTGCGGTGGAAGCAATCATAGGGTGGACGAGTTTGCATTTAGCCACGCTGGATGCCCTTGATGGAGGCGATCGCACATCTTGGTTTCATGCCTCCCCGCTCACCGCAATAAGCGAACTGCAGCCGGCGATCGCAGCGGGGCTTCTGAGGGACAAGACGATCAGAAATCCGCCACAAGCGTTCGCGCACTTTATGTGGATGAACAGCGGTTTTTTGATTACTGAACGACTGATAGCCTCGCTCGAGGATTGCGAACGGTTAAGCGAGCGTCTACCGCTACGAGTAACATCCGCCGCGGTCTTGACCAGCGGCCTAAATCTTTCGCGATCGCATTCAGCTAGAAAGATCAACGAAGCGGAGAGGCTTGGTATCTTGGGATGGAGTGGCACGAAAGGTAGGTCGCCGATGTGGCTCTCTCGCGAGTTCGTTTCCAGTTTCTGTTCCGTTCAAGCGGCAAAGTTAGAGATTATTGATCAGGCCGTGACCCGTGTTCAAGCCACCCCTATTCACCAAATTGACCGGCCACAGGCCGAGCGGCAGCCTTCGCCTCTTAATTAAAAATCAAGCTACAAATTTCCAACTTGCTTTACTATCCGTGTAAGGTGTCGCTTAAGAGTACCAGTGTACAACCATCCCCATAAAAGCAAATGGGGAGAAGACATATGTTCATTAAAAATATAGCGCCAGCAGTTGCTTTCTTTGCAACGGTTGCGACATCCGCCGTAGCCGGCCCGATCACGTCGCCCGCTTACATACAGCAGGCATCGGGTAGCGCCTCCAGCGCCGGTATACTCGGCACTGCGGCAATCTTCAAGGCGTCGTTTGAAATCCTGGCCGCGGTTCCGCGCACGGACACCTCGAACCTCGCCGGGAACCTGTCCTTCGTGTATCAGAGCGGCGACTTCAACACAGCTTCGGTTGAGCAGACCGGCAGCCGCAATGTCGGGCTGATCACGCAGATCGGCTATTTCAACGCGGCCTCCATCACTCAGGTTGGCACCGGTCATCAAGCTTTCGTTTCCCAACAGGGACGCAACAACGTCGCTATCATCCGCCAGCGCTGACACCCAGGTCCCTTCAACGCTGATGCGCAGAGGCAAGCACGTGCCTCTGCGAATCGCTTCCTGCCCACGGCATTTGTGTGTTCGAATTATGGAGTATCCACGTCTGGCAGTGGTGTCGGGGTCGGAGTCGGCTGCGGTGTGCCGCCAAAATCAGGAAAGTCGATCGAGAAGCCGGGGCTCTGACTTGCGCCTTCGCCTTGGGCACTTGCCTGCGATAGGAGCCAGTTGCCATTGAGTGGATCACCGCCCAGCGACGGATTAGTCGGGCGATAAACGAGTTGGGAAGCCTGTGCACTGCCGCAGATCGTCATCACGGCTGCGGCAACAAGAACAGTTTTGGTGAATTGCATTTAAAGCTCCTGCTTTCTCACATTTTAGCGTTTGGGAAGAACGTACATTCGGCCGGGCACGACAACAACAGTTTTGTTTTCCAGGCCACGCAAACCGGTCGGCATCATGTAGTTTCCGCTCTGCGGTGTCTGAATAGCAACAACGGTGGAGTTTACCGAGTCACGGACATCCAGTGCGCCGGCAAGATTGTCGCCTTTTTGAATATAGGCGATCTGGTTATTTCTGCCGGAAGCGCCGACCAGCTGGAAATTGTTGTCGCCGACACTTGCCTGAAGGACGGAATTATTGCTGCCACCCTGAACCAGAAGAAGTGCGGAATTGCTGCCTTCAATGGCCTGTACGGCGCGGTTGTTGGTTCCCGCCTGCTGGATCAGCGCCAGGCTTCCCGTGCCGTCGATGCCGGAATGGGCGTGGTTGTTGCTGCCGATCTGGATGATGCCGGTATTGGAGCCGGTTGAGCCGCCGACGAAAGGCATGATCGGCTGCATCAGTCCCTGCACGGTGGCCGGATCGGTATTGTAATCGGAAACCAGCAGGTTTTCTGCGGCGGCAATGCCCGGCGTCGCGATCATCGCACCGGCGAAGGCTGCTGCCTTGAGGACTTTCAGAATTCTTGATGTCATTTTCATACTACACCGCCATCGGGTCAGATTTTCAAAGGGATGCTGCCGAGCGTGATCGAGCGGCGCAATGCACACAGTGTCTTTCCTGACCGGTCTTTTACCGAGAGCACGATTGCCAGCTCGGCCGGTCCTTCCATCGAGACAATCGTCCTTCCCAGCCTTCCATTGACGAAGTTGCCGACCTGTCGTGACTGGCTTTGCCCCGCCGGGCTCCGCTTCGTCACATCGAGTTTCAGGCTCCCCGCAAGATCGCCACGACCTTCGAGAAACGGCTCAATCCGGGCGATTTGACCTCTCGAAACGGTAATGCCGCAGCTCGCGACCCGATCGTCGGCGGGAATTCCCGGATAGACCTGCCTGTCTTCGGCTGAGACGGCCCTCACAGAAAGGCCGCCCAGAAGGATGGTTGAGACCAGCAGAACAATTGGGGTCCTAGAGAGAGACATGCCTTGCTCCGCGGGTTCAAGATCGGGGCGCCCGAAGGCGCCCCGACCCGATGTTTTACTGCTGAGTTACGAAGGCCACGTTGCCGCGACCGATCTGGGTAACCAGCGAGTTCTGGTTGGCGTTGCGCTGATCGACGAAGGCTTGGTTGGTGGCGGAGCCACTACCGACACCGATCTGGAGCACGATGGAGTTGGAACCGCTGCCCTGCTGCGAGATCCAAGCGTTGGAATAGTTTCCGGCCTGCATCACTGCAGAGTTCTGGTCACTTCCCGTCTGCCCCACGACTGCGATGCTGTTGCTTGCCGTCTGGACGATCAGCGAGGTGCTGGTGCTGCCCGACTGCGTGGCGTAAGCGCCATTGTCCGCGCCCGCCTGAACGATCAGCGACGAGTTGAACGTGGACGGAGCCAGGATATTGCTACCGCCCTGTGTCGTTACTGCCGTGTTGCGTTCACCGGTCTGGAAGGTGGCGGCTGCGAACAGGGCGCCATTCTTCTGTGTGGTTGTAGCAACGTTGTCGGTGCCGTCCTGAACGGTGGCGGCTAGCGCACCGATCACTGCAGTCTGCGCGGTTCCGGCAGTGTTGAAGTCACCGATCTGAACCGTTCCAGCGATTGCACCTGCAGTGCCGACCTGGAAGTTTGCAGCTTCGTTGTTATCGCCGAACTGAGCGATACCAGCAACGGAGGCAACTGCAGGAGCCGGTGCGTTGACCTGAGTGATGATGCCGAGGTCAACCACGTTGACGGAGCCACCCTGGACGTTCATCGCGGTGTTTTCGTTACCGGACTGGACGATCGCAGCAGCAGAAAGACTTGCCGGGGCGTTTTCTGCCGAGACCGGTGCTCCAAATACCGTGCTCACGGCTTCCGCACCCTGAAGGTTGACGGCATTGTTGTCGTCACCGTTCTGGAAGGTCAGAGCTGCAACCTGCGAGCTGCCGAACTTCTGGACGTTGGATGCCGTGTTACCGGAGCCGACCTGGACGATGCCGGCGAGAGCATCGCTGACACCAGCCTGGGTGTTGCCGGCTTCGTTGTCATCGCCGAACTGGGCAATGGCAGCGGAAACACCGTTGGAGTTGCTCTGGACGTTGGCGGCGTTGTTACCGTCACCAACCTGCAGGGTTGCAGCATCGGCTTCCAGCGTTGCGGTCTGAACGTTGCCGGCTTCGTTGCCGTCACCAATCTGGAGGTTCAGCGCGTTGGAGTCGACTGCAGCAGTCTGAACGGCAGCGGCGATGTTGTCGTCGCCGACCTGAACGTTTGCAGCATTGGAGCCGATGGTCAGGGCGTTCTGCTGAACGCTTGCCGTGTTGTTGTCACCGATCTGCAGGTTTGCAGCGGCGCTGTTAACAGCGAGCGTCTGGATGTTGAACGCCTTGTTACCGTCACCGATCTGAACCGAGGCAGCATCCGCACCCGAGGTCGCGATCTGCTGGTTGGCAGCGATGTTGTCGTCACCGAACTGGCCGATGATGGCGTTGGAGGCGGATACCTTCTTGACGATACCCTCCGTCGGAGCAACGGCTGCTTGCTCCCCAATTTTATCCCAATTGTAGTCATCGACGGTTATGTACTTCGGAAGCCAAGGCGTCCACTTGGTGTAGAGAGGGTTAGGCTTTTGTACCGTACCAACCTTCTTCCATTCGTAACGTATGTAACCCTGCTGACCACCCGAACCCGGAATGTATTGGCCAACCTGCGTGTTCGCAGCGGTATTTCCGTTGCCGACTTGTGCGATAGCAGCCTGAGAATCTTGCGCAGGCATTGCCGCGATGCCACCTGGGAAGCTACCTGGCAGATATTCGGTCTTGTAACGATAAAGCGATGGGTCGACCGAGAGGACCGGGCCGCCGCTATAGTCGGTGTGCGCGCTGTAGGTCGTACCGGCAAATGCTTCGGTACCACCCTGCGTGTTGCTGGCCTCGTTGCCATTGCCGACCTGAAGGATTGCGGCATTGACGTTCGAGCTGCCGGCCTGCTGGACGTTGCCGGCAACGTTGCCTGCGCCGAACTGGGCGATCAGGCCGTTGGCCCCGGTCACGCCGTCCTGCAGGTTATAGGCGCTGTTCTGGTCGCCGCCATTGTTGCCCTGGATGATGAGGGCGTTGCTGTCGAGCGTCGCCGTCTGGGTATTGGCGCCGAGGTTCTGGCTGGTGCCATTGCCGTACTGGATAACGCCTGCATCGGAATTGGTCGATGCCGACTGCGTGTTGTAGCCGGTGCTGCCCGAGCCGCCCTGAACGATCAGAGCGTTCTGGTCCACGCCGCCCGTCTGGCCGTTGACCGCAGCGTTGTCGGATCCGACCTGCAGGATGCCGGCACGGTTTTCGCTGGACGGGCCTTGTGCGAGCTGGGTGTTGGCAGCGCGGTTCCCCTTGCCGATCTGGATCGTCGTCGCGACGGTCGCCGAATCCGGCTGCACGAGGTTGGAGTTGCCCTGCTGCGTGTTGCTAGCAACGTTGTCTTCGCCGAACTGGCCGATCGTCGCCGTGTTGCCGAAACCGTTGACAACAGCGTTGGCAGCTTCGTTACCATTGCCGACCTGAAGGATGCCGGCCGCATTGTTCGTGCCGTCGCGGCTGGTGTTCACACCATAGTTGTTGTCACCGAACTGACCGATCACCGCTTCATGGCTGGTACCGCCGACATGAAGGTTGCTGGCACTGTTGCTATCGCCGCCCTGGATGATGCCGACCGAGCTCTGCGTGCTGGAATCCTGGCTGTTCAACGCACCGTTGCCGGTTCCGAACTGGGCGATGCCGGCTTCATTTCCAAGACCGATTGAATACTGTGCGATGACTGCCGGATCGGTATAGGTATCGACGACCTGAGAGTTGGAGGCGAAGTTGCCCTTGCCGACTTGAAGGATGTTGGCATCAGAGCCGATGGCACGCTCCTGCGTGGTCAGCGCCGAGTTACCGGATCCGGCCTGGAAGGTGCCGGAGAAGGATTCACTGCTTCCTGCGACCTGCTGGCTGAAGGCAAAGTTGCCCACCACGGCCTCATCGCCGTTCAGCTGGATGATGCCGGTATCGTTCAATCCGCCGCCAGCAGCGCCAGTTCCATCCTGAACGTTGCGGGCAAGGTTGTTGAAGCCGCCCTGGAAGATTGCGGCGCGGTTCACGCCGGTCTGGCGGAACTGGTCGATGAAGTTACTGCCGCCGAACTGGGCCAGACCGGCAATGTTTCCGCCGTCCTGCAGGAAGTCGTTGCCGATGAAGTTGTTCCACCCCAGCTGCTCGACGCCGAGGAAGTTGGTGCCAATCTGCGCATCGGCAGGGGCGCCTGCTCCGGTCAGCGGCAAGAAGTGATTGTTGACGCCGTGCTGGTAAATGAACGCAGCATTGCCGTTGCCATCTTCCGCAGCGACCTGCGAGAGGTAAGCGAAGTTGCTGGTGTCGCGCTGGCCGATATAGCCGAAATTGCTATCTTGCGCAAAGGCCGAACCAGCCAATGCCGTAACCGCGACGCCGGTTAGCAGGAGGGTCTGTCTACTCGAGTATTTCATTGTCTTCTCCCTAAAAGGCTGCCCCCGTTTACACGGTCGCCTCAACAACTGATGAGTTAACGAGAGCTTAATGCCATCGTCTTCTGTATCCAAGCAAGGCAGCTTTAGCTAATTATTAAGTAATAGTTAATTCAGAAAATCGGATCACCCAAAAAAGAGACTCCGTTTTCAATTTGCGAAATAAAAAAGCCCGCAGACGAAGCCGCGGGCTATAGGTATCGTATTCTAAGCTGATAATTATACGTCTAAAATTACATTAGGATTTTTTATCGTCGCTTTGACTTCGATATGCCTTGTCGAATTCCCGTAGCAACATCTGCTCTTGAGACTTGTCTTGCAAGCTCCACAAACCTTGGCGCAAGCCGTCTACCACCAGCGCATACACCGCAAGTTCGATACCCTCTCGCACTGCCAGCGAGCCGGGATCGTTACGTGACTGACCCAGTTCGATTTCCAGCAATTCACCAGCCGAGACAAATTTATACGCTCCGCCGCGTATCTGGACCGAGTAAACCTGTTTTGTTGTCGTCGTGGATGCCAATATTTCGCCCGTTTGCACGCTTACGGCACGCAAGTTGACGGTAACCACGTCCGAGCGGTACTGCATGTCTCCGCCGATGCCAAGATATTTGGCGCCGGCTCCTCCAGTGAGTTCATTGGAGTCATATCCGACGATGCCGCCTTCTAAGATAAGGCCAGCAAATCTAACCGGGGGCAGGCCGCTCGGACGACCATATGACTTCTGGGTGTTCTCGATCAGGGTCCGCTCTTGAACCAGGTTTTTCAAGCCTGTGCGTTCGACCACCCGGAACCAGTTGCCGTTGCCTGCTTTCTTCAGAACATCGATAAGCATCGCGCCGCCACCCTGCGTCACCGCGCGACTATACTCGGCGAAGCTCTCGTTCGGCTTTGCCTGGCCGGTTAGGTCGGGGAAGTCGTATACGGCGACATCGACCGGAGTCGCCGGCGGCGGAAGCCCCTTGACGCTAGGAGTTGTTTTCGTCGGCGCGGCCAATGCTGCTGCCGGAGTAGCCAATTGCTGGCCGCTCTGGCACCCACTGAGGGCGGCCGCCACTGAAAATAGTGCAGCAAACCTTAATTTCATAATTTCCCCACGCAAGCATAACTGATGCGAAACCCCAAAGAACGCAACATACTATGTTGAGGTCAAGGTTACATTCAGTGATGCTAGCTTTAGTCCCCTTCGTCAGCGTTAGCGCCTAGCTAATGCTGACTCGGCATGTCTACACGATGATCATCTACTTACAATGTCTCATTTCTGGGTAGATGCTGAAATGGTATTCTGTATTCAAAAACTTCGGCCCAGTTTAATTGGGAAATCATCTTCGAATAGTGCCAGCGCCCACGGATGGCCAGTCGCTAGCACTAGATTTAATCACTGCATTCGAACCTGTACCCACAGTTGGCACTAGGGGTGCCGCAGCGGCAACATCCTCTACGACCGCAGCTTTTGTCGCTACTAGTTGTCTTCGGGGGGCGGGGCGTCCAACCGGCGCTTGCTGAGCACGAGGCTTGGCTCCGAGGGGAATTTGCTCGACATAAACAGATCCGCTATTTCCTGGTGTGGCTTGACCAACATAAGCCTGCGCTTGAGCTACACACGCGAGCGAAACTTCGGAGATGACAGCGCATCCGTAAAAAGCAATAGTGCTGAATCTCGTCATTTTGACCTCAGGGCTAGATTTCTATTGCCATCAGTAAGGATAAATTTTGATCGAGTTCAACATCCATCTTTACTTTAATCGAGTTTTTGGACCATGAAGGTGAAGGCGGATTATTTGCTTGGAGGAAACATGGCACGCACTCGTTCAGCGCTCATGGCAGTTTTGGGAATCGCGGGCACGGGCTTTTGGGGTCTTTCAACGGCCTATCCTCAGTCAGGCACTTCGGGACCAATGTTCTCCACGCCGGCATCGCGCTCCACCACCGGGGCTCCAATTCTCAATAACTCATCCAGCGGCCCGGATCGCGGCATCATTGACTCTGCGGGTGGAGGTACGAACACAAGTGCGCCTGCTGAAGGGCAGGCCGGACGTGCTGAAGCTCAGGCGCCCAGTCAGGTTCCCCCTGCAGCAAAGCGTTTCGCGGGATGGGAGTTGCAATGCGTGGCGATCGCCCGGTCCAACAAAGTCTGCCAGATAACCAGCAGTGTCACTTCACCTGATGGTAGTCAGATCATTTTGGTCATGAGCATTGCGAAAGATTTAGTCACTAAAGCCCTACGGATGCAGATGGCAGTCCCACTCGGCATAGCGATTGCGGAGAAAGTCGGCATCACGGTGGTGCCGGATTACGAAACATCCATGGCAGTCAACCGTTGTACTTCGCAGGGATGCCTCGTTGAAGGCGTTGTCGAGCCAGCACTAGTGAAAGCAATACGCGAGGGGGAGCAGGCAATTGTTACCGTAACGACCCCAGAAGGAAAACGTATCCCTATCGCGCTTGGACTGAAAGGTGTATCGGCTGCTCTCGATGCTATGACCGAATCTGAGGAGATAACGAGGTGATCTGCGGGACGGGCCCCGCCACGTGGGGCGTTGGCCAAGAAACAAACCGGCATCGCGGAATAACAGCTTGAGGGTCCCCAGCCAATTTTCCTAGCCCCCTCGAACAGGACGGATGGCCCCGGGAACTGCGGCCAAGATTGTCCAAGCAATTGAGGAGACGTCACTTTTCCGTGCAGGAGATGGTTGCAAATTTAGATAGAAAAACCGCTCAAAAATGGCTTGCCTGGGGACCTTGGATTCTCACGTGATTTCAATGGCTTAGTGTATTCGCCTTGAAATTCCCTCTGTTCTCCAATCGCGAGCGACCGTGGATGCCACCTTTGTGTCCTGGCTTTGGGCATCAGTCAACAGGGTGGGTGAGCGGCAATTATTTCCGCTTTAGTATCTCATATTGCAGCATAGCAGCGAGAGAGCGTTCGGCAGCTCTGCGCCTCCATTTCGGCCGTTAAGATAACTCGGGTAGACACCTGTAAGCAGTCGGTCTGCTGATTACTTCCGGAAGCGCCAAATGCGGAAATCATTTACGCGAACGCCTTCATTTCGGACGTTAAGCCCAGTCTCGCGTGTCGCCGGAAGCGGACATTGTGACTGCCATGGTCCGCAGATCCGCAGCATATGGAGGCCAAGCCAGTGACTGAAGACACTGCGCATCTTTACTCGGCATTCAACATAATCGAGGTCGGTGCTTTCTCGCCAAACACTTGGCTTCGCGCTTCTTTTCTATCTTGGCCTTGTTCGAGATCTCCCATGATATTGTCGGCATAAATACTATGAAGACAACCTGTGATGCCAAGCGCCCGCCGAGGCGGGGCTAGGCAATCCGTCTGCCCTCATTCGTCTCAACGATATGAAAGCAATCGCGATCCGTCGGAGATTTTCGACGTCGTTCCTAGAGGGATAGCAATGTTGAAGCAGACAAGTTGCTAAGGCAGGCACGGTCAGATTCACTCGCCAAAAGTAACCCGTCGGTAAACCAAAGTAACCCAGATAATAAGCGCCGTGGACTCCCCTAATTCAACGGTGTAGTGTAGGATGTAAGCGTTGCAATTTTGCGACCCACATGTGAGGGAGGGGATCATGGAATGGGTTCGAAGTGCATTTGCCTGCGGGTTCCTATTTTATTCGTTTCTTTTCAGCGCAAACGCAGCTTTATCGGCGGCGAATCAGTCCATAGAAAGTGTTGCTTCGGCGATTGCAACAGCTACGGGGCAGGCGAGACTTTCGCTCGCCGCTGGAATATTTAGAACCAAAAGAGGGACCACTGAATTCAGGCTGGAAGTGCCTGAAAATATGGAGTCCACGTTGAAGTTCAGCTTCGACAATGATGCGCTACTGTCGGCTAGTTGGGCGTTCCAGAAGGAAATCTTCGTGGAGGTGCGCACTGGCGGCAAATGTGTTCTGTTGATTTGCACTGAGAGCTGACCCGGGATTTGCGCCGAGAAG